>CAJUDN010000128.1 GCA_910585355.1 uncultured Lachnospiraceae bacterium | reverse complement strand
AGCACTCATAAAAGTTCCTCTCGTGCGCCTTTGCAGCTTTACCGTCCAGCAAAAAATGTTTTCAAAAACACCAGGCATTTCTCATCCTCCTATTATGGGTGTAATCACCGCCGCAAATGCCATTGCCCCCAGCATACTGATGGGCAGGGCGTAGTTTTCCAGCCATTTTACCTTGCATTTCTTAATGAGAATTCCGCAGACTCCCATCAGCAGGGCGGAAAACAGCAGTACAAAAATGGGAATCCATCCCTTAAGGCCGGATCGGATATCAGCAAACACCATACCCAGGAATGCGGAAATCATGCCCAGGAACATGGCCGTCATCAGAATATCGCCCCATTTTCCGTCCTTGTTCTTTATCTTCATCAGACCGCCCTGAATCTTCTTAATAAACAGAGGCACCCAGATAAGGCCGGGGAAGATTCCCAGAGTCATAACCCAGGCAATGGCCGTGTACACAGAAGGATCTGTGACAGTCTCCGAAAGGGAGATGCCAAGAGCGTTGGCCGTGGAGGTCGCCGCCGGCAGCTCATAGGTGATAGCGCCGATAACGCTTAAGCGCAGCCAGGGCAGGGGAAGCCCCAGAAACTTCGACAAGGTGATAACGCCCAGCAGAATGGACACGGCCGGCGCAATGGTGAATACCGCCGTGGACAATACGGTTCTGCGAAGCTGTCCCATGTCCATGCCCAGCTCCTTCCCTCTCCGGAAGGCCCGGACCAGGAAAAACAGGGACTGGGCAATGACAAACACAATCACTGCCCCGGCTAAAATAAATAAAAGTGTACTATTTGGATGAAAATTCATATGCTCCCTCGCTTTCTTTTTCATTCGGATGATTTTGTAACAATTCCGTAGATTTCTGCACCTTTTTAAGGCAGACCGGGATCGCTGCATCACTTCTTACCATCATACATGAAATACGCAAGGGTGGCAAGTCCATCCTCAGCCAAGACGCACGACGGGCCGGATTCCTCTGAGGAAGAAATTGTGTTTTGATTGAAATACCAGCTTCTTAATGAAATTGGCTTACGGGAAATTCTAAATGGAGAAAGGAAAAATAAGAATACAGATAAAGAAATGAAAGAAACTGAGGGCATAGCCTGCCTTGTCCGTAATATTATGAAAGCAGAAAGTTCTGCGGCTGTCTCACAGGGGAAGCTGCACTTCCACTGTGAAGCAGCCGCAGAACTGCCCCTTAGCGGACTTGACGTTTATCCGCTTTATAGATTATGCCTTAACGTCCAAAGACGGCCTCGGCTTTAATGTAAGTTCGCTGCTGCCTTTTACAATGCGTTTTTCTACGTCTTCGCGCGTAATGCTGCTTACAATGTTTTTATCAAACGGCTGTCCAATCTGCCAGTTCGGATCCGCTTCTCTAACAGCTTCAAAAAAGGCTTTTGTATACATCCGCTCATATTGTCCAAGTGTCCATGTACCGCTTAATCTGTCTGCTTTTTCAACGCTTAACTGATAACGGGTAAAAACCTCGGTTCGTTTTGTTGTATCGCCATTGGCAACTCCGTTTTCCTGCAGATCG
>CAJUDN010000127.1:1790-2062 GCA_910585355.1 uncultured Lachnospiraceae bacterium | reverse complement strand
TGGGAATCCGTATTAAAGTATTGGATTACAGCGAACATGCTCTTCGGGCCGGTTCCAATGCCCAGGCGGCTTCCTACATCCATCTCATGGATCAGGACAGCGGCAAAGTCACGTATGGCGTTGGTATCAGTTCCAACATTACCAGAGCTTCAGTACGAGGAATATTCAGCGCTGTAAACCGGTTATTCTATTCATAAAATGATTTGATATTGGGAAATGATTGTGCTTTCCTAGTTTCATAATCCAGTGAAAAACAGGATTTAGAGAAATAG
>CAJUDN010000127.1:600-1780 GCA_910585355.1 uncultured Lachnospiraceae bacterium | reverse complement strand
AATAGGGTTTGTGGTTTTTGCAAATACAATGGTTTTTATTTTGAAAAATGTTTTACTACTAAGCTGCTGCATGTGCGGTTATTGGCCGTATGTGCAGCAGCTTTTGCTTTGAGAGTATTTCTTTGCATTCATCTTGAAGTACTTACTGATTTCATTTTCTCATTACCAGTCTACTACCTGGTTTATGATTGCCTGCTGTTCCGTACTGGTTTTTCTAAGGTAAATCCGTGTAGTTTCAATGCTTTCATGCCCCATAAGGTCAGCAAGCATAGAAATATCATTATAGCGGTCCAGAAAGCTTTTCGCAAAACGGTGGCGGAAGGAGTGGGGATAGACCACCTCTGTATTCAGGTTATAAAGATTGGCATAATGCTTCAGCTGTGCGGCGATGCCACGGGCAGTCATTTGTTTCCCTGTTTTATTAATGAATATAAAACCGCTTTGATAATTTGTATCTTTAAACCACTGCATCGCTTCCTTCTGTAAGGCAGAGGGGATATAGACACGGCGCAATTTGCCTCCTTTGGAATAAAGATCCAGATATCCAGCTTTTACATGTTCTACTTTAAATTGAAGCAGTTCACTGATTCTGGCTCCAGTGGCAGCCAAAAAGCGTACCACAAAATACCAGTACATTTCATTGTCACGTTTCAGACAGTTTTTAAAATATAAATAGTCCGCTTCACTGATGACATTTTCAAGAAACGGTTTCTGCTGGGTTCTCACAGAAGTCAGCTTCCACTCTTCCTTGTGAGAGTACTCCAGATAACAGTTAATAGCGCGGATTCGCAGATTAACCGTTTGTGGTTTGTAATTTTCAATTAAAAATACTTTGTAGTCCCTAAGATTTTGAGTTGTTAGTTTTTCATATCTGTCTTTGTATTGTTTTTCGGCAAAGACATAGGAATGGATGGTGTTGAGGGACAGATTTTGATCTTTTAAATAGGTTTCAAAGGTACAGGCCATTGGTGGATATCTCCTTTTGATTGTGGATTTCCTGATGGCAGGTTGTGGAAAATATGGTTTATTTATTCCCGTGAAGCAACAAGTCAGATAATTATACTCATATGTTATCTGGCGACTGCCGCAAAGGCCAAATATCCTGCGGCTTCGCAAATTGGATACTCCGTCAGCTTGCCGCAGGGTATTTGCCTGTCATCAGGTTTGCAAAATCATAAGG
>CAJUDN010000127.1:0-590 GCA_910585355.1 uncultured Lachnospiraceae bacterium | reverse complement strand
TTCAGGTGTAGTATGATATGTTTTTGAGGAATTATGTGTTTATATGATAGGAAATAATTGGGAAAAAGCCCCAATCCTGGGCTTGCACCTGGACTGGGGCTTTTTGGTTAGTTTGTTGCAAAGTTAAATTTGATCTGCAATAAGGTTGTAAGCAAAATTATTTGGTTTCAGCTTCGGTTGTATCATCTTCGGCTGAATTATTGTTGCTTCCCTATTTTTTAATATAACCGTCGATAAATGCCTGACCATCGTTCTTGCTGACAGTATAACCGGAATCTTTCTGGTTCTTCAAAGTCTTGTTATCTGTGTAAAGAACAACGTGCATATCTTTGTCGACATAGTAGTAACACTCATTACCATCTTTCAGACCGCTGAGCTTATTCTTCTGGATATTACCGCTGGTATTTACCAGATAATAATCGTTGCTAGTAAAGTCATCATAGTGGTAACGTACAGTCTCGTCATCAACATTCTTGTAGTTTGTGTCCGTATCCCATGCCGGTGTATCCATCTTCGTTACTGTAACACCCTTGGAATTAATATCAGTATTTGTGCCTGTTACTTTAACCAGTTTGTACTTATCATCAGAG
>CAJUDN010000126.1 GCA_910585355.1 uncultured Lachnospiraceae bacterium | reverse complement strand
CCTCTTCCGTAAAGCGTTCAGCGCGCAGTTTTTCTTCCAGAAGCGGCATTTTAGAGGCATCTGTCAGCTCACAGTAAACAGGGATTCCGTCAAAGTCGGATCCCAGTCCCACACAGTCAGCGCCGCCCACCTTTATCATATGGCGGATATGGGCAACAGCAGCATCCAGGCCCGTCTCAAAGCGGATTCCCTCATTTTTTCCGTCTCTTAAAAAATCCGGAAAGAAATTTATTCCCATGACGCCGCCCTTTTCGGCAATGCCGCGGATCATCTCATCTGTTAAGTTTCTGACATGGCCGCAGACAGCTCTGGCGTTGGAATGACTGGCCACAAAGGGCTTTTTCGCATGGGAAATCACATCCAGAATTCCTTTATCCCCCAGATGAGACACATCCACGATCATTCCCAGCCGTTCCATCTCCTCCAGAAACGAAAATCCCAGTTCCGTCAGTCCAAATTCCGTTTCCGGCACCAGCGAACTGTCATGCATTTCCGTTTCCTTCCTCCGGTTTGGATACGCCAGCTCATTTTGGAAATTCCAGGTGAAGGTAAACATTCTGACGCCCAGCTCATAGAAAATTCTTAAGTATTCCGGCTTTCCCTCGCAGATAGCTCCCTCTTCCATGGTTAACATCGCGGACATACGGCCGTTCCTCCAGTTGTTCTCAATGTCTCCATAGCTTTTCACAATTCCGATCCGGTCCGGATATTTCCGCATTTCCGTAAAAAATACATCCGCCAGACGAAACGCGTATTCCGGAAGGGACATCTTTCCCTTCAGATTTTCCATATGGGCGAATATGGCAAAGTTCTGTATCAGGTAATCTCCCTGTTCCATCTTTTCCAGGTCAATGTTTAAATTGTTTTTTAAAATTCCGCAGTCTTCTCCCGCCTTCCTTTTTCCATAAATTTCTGAAATGGTATCGCAGTGCATGTCTGCCGCTTTCATAATACATTTCTCCCTTTTTCCTGTTATTTTATCCCGCCTTTTCTTCCCCGCCGCCTATATTATAATACCATTTGCAGCCTTTTGTCACGCAGTTCCTTTTATTTTTACAGAGTATTTCACTCGCTCCGCAAAGCGTCAATGGGATTTAATTTCGCAGCCCGGCTGGCCGGCATATATCCGAATACGAGACCGATTCCCACGGAAACCGTAAAGGAAATAAAGACCGCCGAAAAGGTAGGCGGCGCGTCAATGCCCATGAGCGTCCCAATCCCTGTGCTGGCCAGAGAGCCGATGAAAATTCCGACGATTCCGCCGATGGTACTGGTCACTGCCGCTTCAATGACAAACTGCTGCAAAATCACGCGTCTTTTTGCCCCCAGCGCCTTTCGGATTCCGATTTCCCTGGTCCGCTCCGTCACCGACACCAGCATAATATTCATAACGCCGACGCCTGCCACCAGAAGGGAGATTCCCGCAATTCCGCCTAACATCATGGACATCATGGCAATCTGCTCGTTTAAAGTATCCAGTAAGGAGCTCATGGCTGTCACAGAATACAAATTCTCACTCTTCATCTTACCATAAAAAAACTCCTTTAGAGCTTCCGTGCAGGAGTCCGTATCACTGATATCATAGGATGTGAAAATATAGTTGTTGACGACGGCATTCCTGGACATTTTCACAGCTCTGGAATAGGGAATCCACACAAAATCATCGGTACAGCCGTCGTCAAAATCCGATGCGCTTTCGGTCTGCCGCTCCACCACGCCCACAATGGTATAAGAATCGCCGTCCAGCTTTAAATTCTCACCCAAGGCGTTTTCCATGCTGCCAAACAGCTCTGACGCCACATAGGCGCCGATGACGGCCACCTTTCTTCTGGCCAGCATATCGGAATACAAAAGATTCCTTCCGCATGCCATCTCATAGCCCCTGATATCCAGATATTCTTCACTGTATCCTCCCACGGCAGTGGAGTCCATGGCATCGGAACCATGCTTTACGGCGGCGTTCACAGACACGTTGGGCGTCATACTCTCAAACAAATCTTTATGTTCCTCGTAAAACCCATAAACCTCATCCACGTCAATGGTTCTGGAGGGGAGGGCCGTATATCTGGCCGTGATTTGGTTCGCGCCCATACTTGCAAAGCTTTCCACCATGTAGGACATATATCCGTTGACGATGCTCACCAGGATAATGACGGAAGCCACGCCAATGATGATTCCCAGCATGGTAAGAAAGGAGCGCATTTTGTTGCCCCAGATGCTTTTTATTGCCATTTTAAATGATTGCAGCATAGTCCTCCACGTCCCCGTCAAAATTGATTTTTCCGTCATGAATCCGCACCACGCGCCTGGCCTCCCGGGCAATGGAACTGTCATGGGTAATCATGACAATGGTATTCCCTTCCCTGTTAAGCTTCTTTAAAAAATCCAGCACCTCTCGCCCGGTTTTGGAGTCCAGCGCCCCTGTGGGCTCGTCCGTAAAATGTACCCTGCCCCCGCAATCCCTTGTAAACACTGGCTCTAACGGCATA
>CAJUDN010000125.1 GCA_910585355.1 uncultured Lachnospiraceae bacterium | reverse complement strand
AGCATGTCGGAGACATGATATGACCGGTAATAGAAATTACAACAAGAAATTTTACATAGGAGAGCGTGAAAACCATGGAAATGAAACGCGTGTTTCTGAAACTGAGCGGGGAGGCTCTTGCCGGCCCAAAAAAGACAGGATTTGATGAAGATACGGTAAAAGAAGTGGCCAGACAGGTAAAGGAATCCGTGGACGCAGGAGTTCAGGTTGGAATCGTTATAGGCGGCGGCAATTTCTGGCGCGGACGCACCAGCGATGCCATCGACCGCACGAAGGCGGATCAGATCGGAATGCTGGCCACCATCATGAACTGCATTTACGTATCTGAGATTTTCCGCAATGCCGGAATGAAAACACAGATTCTGACTCCTTTTGAATGCGGCCCGATGACTAAGCTTTTTACAAAAGACCGGGCCAACAAATATTTTGAAAAAGGAATGGTGGTTTTTTTCGCCGGAGGAATCGGACACCCTTATTTCTCCACAGATACAACCATTACTTTAATGGCCATCGAGATGGAAGCGGACTGCATCCTCTTAGCCAAATCCATTGACGGTGTGTACGACAGTGATCCGAAGATAAATCCGAACGCAAAAAAATATGACAGGATTTCTATTCAGGAAGTGATTGATAAAAAGCTGGCAGTGGTTGATCTGACCGCGTCCATCATGTGTATGGAACACAAAATGCCCATGGCTGTCTTTTCTCTGAATGAAACGAACGGAATTGCAAACGCGATGCAGGGAAACATTAACGGTACCATTGTTACCGCCAATTAACAGGAGGGTTATATGAAGGAAGAATTAAAGGTATACGAAGAGAAAATGGAAAAAACCATTGACGCGTTACAGAATGATTTTGCATCCATCCGTGCAGGACGTGCAAATCCGCATGTACTGGATAAGATCAAAGTCGATTATTACGGAACTCCAACCCCGATTCAGCAGGTTGGCAATATTTCTGTACCGGAAGCAAGGATGATTTTAATTCAGCCCTGGGAAAAGAGCCTGATAAAAGCGATCGAAAAGGCGATTCAGACCTCAGACCTTGGAATTAACCCCAACAACGACGGCAGCGTGATCCGCCTGGTATTCCCGGAGCTCACCGAGGACAGACGTAAGGAGCTGGCAAAGGATGTGAAGAAGAAGGGAGAGGCCTCCAAAGTAGCCATCCGCAATATCCGCCGTGATGCCAACGACAGCTTCAAAAAGATGGAGAAGAACGATGAAATCTCCGAGGACGACTTAAAAGACGCCACCGAAAAGATGCAGAAGATTACCGATAAAGCGATCGAAAAGATTGACAAGGCTGTGGAAAATAAGACGAAGGAAATTCTTACGGTATAAGAGAAAAACGCGGGGGACAGGGAGACCTGGCCCCTGATTTGTACACACGGGTCAATAAAAGGCATGTGCGGCCAATAAAAGTCTGCCCTAGAGTGTGTCTGAAAATTGCTTTCCGTCAGATGCGCGTCACAGTTTGTGAGAAATTGGGTTCGAATGAGGGAGGCGTAGTGGGCTACGTTGACCGAAAGAGGGCCAAATTTCCCGCATAGCGGGGCGTGCAGATGGCGGGAATGAATTTTCAGACACGCTCTGGCGCACGGGCAGGGGAAATGAACCTGCGAGCCAAAGTCCATGCTTGCACGAGACCTTGGCGGCTGCCGCGATAACTTGAGAAACCCGCAAAGTGTGTTTCTCATAGTTCAGACAGGAGGAATCCGGGATGGAAGAAAAATTAAATGTTCCCGCCCATGTGGCGCTTATTTTAGATGGGAATGGCCGCTGGGCAAAAAAGCGGGGTCTGCCAAGACAGATGGGCCACAAAAAGGGCTGTGAGACCGTGGAACAGATCGTTGAGGATGCGGCAAGACTGGGAATCCGATATCTGACCGTATACGGGTTTTCCACAGAAAACTGGAAGCGGCCCGAGGAGGAAGTGGGGGCGCTCATGCAGCTTTTCCGCTATTACACGAAACGGCTTTTAAAAATTGCCGTGGCAAATAACATCAGGGTAAAAATGATCGGGGAGAGAAGCCGGTTCGCCGCCGATATTGTGGAGGGAATCAACCGCCTGGAAGAGAGCACCAGAGACAATACGGGACTCACCTTTGTGATTGCGGTCAATTATGGAAGCCGTGATGAAATCACAAGGGCTGTAAGGAAGATCATGGCGGATGTGAAGGATGGGAAGCTTAAAGAGGAGCAGATGACGGAAGCCGTCTTTGCCTCCTATCTGGACACGAAAGACATTCCGGATCCTGACCTTTTAATCCGGACCAGCGGGGAGCTTAGGCTTTCAAACTATCTTCTGTGGCAGCTTGCTTATTCAGAACTCTATGTGACAGACTGCCTTTGGCCGGATTTCAGCCGTGAAGAGCTTTTGGAGGCCATCCGGCAGTATAATAAAAGAGAACGGCGGTTTGGCGGCGTCACGAAAACGGAGACCAGATAAGGAGAGGGTTTATGTTTACAACCAGACTGATAAGCGGAATTGTCC
>CAJUDN010000124.1 GCA_910585355.1 uncultured Lachnospiraceae bacterium | reverse complement strand
GGATGTGCGCCTGTCCGCGTTCAACGTTTTTCTTTACACGCTTTTTTGTCACTTTCTTTGCAGTGGACACTTTTTTAGCCATTTTAAACTAACCTACTTTCTTGAATTTTGAACCCTGTTTCCTGTCTTTAAAACATGCAACGTGATTCATCTCTGCTGTTACTTAACGAAACAGTTATTTCTTCTTGTTCGCTACTGTCTTTCTCGGACCTTTACATGTTCTTGCGTTTGTCTTGGTCTTCTGACCACGGCAAGGAAGGCTCTTTCTATGACGAATGCCTCTATAACAGCCGATTTCCTGAAGTCTCTTGATGTTTAAAGCGATCTCACGACGCAGGTCGCCTTCCACTGTCTGGGACTCAGCAATCACTGATGCAATGTTCTTCACTTCGTCATCGGTTAAATCCTTAACACGTGTGTCAGGGTTTACACCAGCCTCAGCAAGAATACGGTTTGCACTTGCTCTACCGATACCGTAGATATAAGTTAAGCCGATTTCGACACGTTTTTCTCTTGGTAAATCAACACCTGAAATACGAGCCATGAGTGTACCTCCATTTAATTTAGTAGAAATATTGTTTGCCGGTACGAACAACGCACCCTGGCGAGTCATACCAAAGCCGCGCGAAAATATGGGCGATCAAGCGGCATTAGCCCTGTCTTTGTTTGTGTTTAGGATTTTCACAGATTACTCTGATACTGCCTTTTCTTTTAATGATCTTACACTTTTCGCAAATCGGTTTTACTGATGATCTTACTTTCACAGTAATTCTCCTTTCCTTCGTAGTCCGCCTCGTTCCTCCATATCGGATACACACCAGCTCCAATCTCTCAGGGAAGCGGCATTACGGGTTGCCATACCTGTATATAAACGCCCCAAAAAAGGGCATAATACAAGCGTTCCAACAAAGTTCGCTTGAGCATTATAACACCTTTATTCTGGAAAATCAAGCATTTTCTTGATTTTTCTTTATATTGTCGTTACAGTTTGGCCTTACATCCCCCTGTCCCCATACCGCAGACAAGGAGCGTGCGGCGCCTGCTTCATGAAGATTCATTCGCTGGTTCGTCATGGGCCAATATCGTTCCGGAACCAAAGCATATGCCCCGTTGCCGCAGGCATACGGTCCTCTACACTCCATTTCTGTCGGTTCCTCTGGCAGGCGTCCTTGCGCCTGGGACCGCAAAGCAATTTTGGCCGTATGCCATAACCGTCCGCATCCCCCTGAACTGCTTCTTATGCGTATTATTTGTCGCGCCAAATAATACGGCCTTTGGACAGATCATAGGGAGACATCTCCAGTGTCACCTTATCACCGGGAAGAATTCTGATATAGTTCATGCGGAGCTTTCCGCTGATGGTTGCGAGAACTTTGTGGCCGTTTTCTAGTTCCACCTGAAACATGGCATTGGGCAATTTTTCAATAACAACGCCCTCAATCTCAATTACGTCTGCCTTTGACATACTACTCTCTTACCTCCTGTACGACGTCTTTCATTCTCTTTATTACTTGGACATGCTTTTTATTCTTTCGGAGCGTTCTTCCGTTTGGACCCAGCAAAAAAACATATGAAGGACTATCCTCTTTTATAACATAAATCCGTCCTCTGTCATTTCCGGCCAAAGACTTGACCCTCCATCCCGGATGCATTTCCATGAAAGTACCTCCTTATACCCCTCGCTCCCTGTCAGCAGCCGACAGAGAAAGGATTTCCGGCTCCCCTTCTGTAATGAGAATCGTGTTCTCATAATGGGAGGACAGAGAATGATCGACAGTCACCACTGTCCAGTCGTCATCCATCCATAGAACATCCGGGCCTCCCATATTAATCATGGGCTCAACAGCCAGAGTCATGCCAGGCCTCAAAAGAATCCCCTTTCTCTTCATTGCAAAATTCGGGACCTCCGGGTCCTCATGAAGATGGGTTCCAATTCCATGGCCCACCAATTCACGAACCACGCCGTAACCGAAGCTCTCTGCGAAGGACTGAATCGCCGCAGAAATATCGTTCAGATGATTCCCCGCCTTTGCAAACTGGATTCCCTCAAAAAAGCTCTGTTTTGTCACATCCATAAGCTTCTGTGCCTCCGGCGACACTTCGCCTACAGCCCAGGTCCTGGCCGCATCGGAATGATATCCTTTATAGATAACGCCTGCATCCAGACTCACAATATCGCCCTCTCTTAAGATGCGGTGACGGCTGGGAATTCCGTGAACCACTTCATCGTTGACGGATATACATATGGATGCGGGATATCCATTATAGTTTTTAAAGGAAGGGATGCAGCCGTAGCCGCGGATAATCCGCTCTCCCAGCTTATCAATGTCCAGAGTGGATATCCCCGGATGGATGGCTTTTTTTAGCTCCTCATGGGTGGCAGCCAGGATTTCTCCTGCTTTTCTCATCAATTCTATTTCTTTGTGCGATTTAATCGTTACTGCCATTTCCCTGAGCTCCCAAAAGTTTTATAATATCCTCAAAAACATGCTCCGGCTCTTTTGTGCCGTCCACAGTATAGAGTATTTTTTCCCGGCTGTAATAATCAATTAACGGCTGGGTCTGCTCATGATAAACGGAAAGACGTTTTTTCACAGTTTCTGCTTTATCATCGTCTCTTAAAATAAGGGCGGAACCACATCTGTCACATACTCCTTCTTTTTGGGGGGCCGCA
>CAJUDN010000123.1:1734-2877 GCA_910585355.1 uncultured Lachnospiraceae bacterium | reverse complement strand
CAAACAGCATATACAGCCTTAATCCATCGGAAAACCGTGCTCCTTCTCCAGTATTTACCTCCTGGATAAAATTCTCCCAGCCCCATCCGTTTTCTTTCGCACAAAAAAGCACATACCCGAGACTTCCAAGCGGAAGAAGATTATTCGATACCATAAAACCCTCCAAGTCCAGAATGGTCGTTCCCTCCCCAAGCGGGGCAAAACTGCTCCACAGATTAAAGCCCATCACACATGGCATACTGAGTAAGCAGATAAGAACCGCGCTTACAAATACACTTCTATTCCGTGACCATCCAAACATGTCCATATCAAATGAAATAATATTTTCAAATACGGCAACCAACGTAGAAAACGCTGCAAAAGTCATAAACAAAAAAAACAGCGCGCTCCAGAACTGTCCCCCCGGCATCTGCGCAAATATATTCGGTATGGTCATAAAAATCAAGCTCGGCCCGGCCCCTGGCTCAATTCCAAATGCAAAGCAGGAAGGAATAATAATAAATCCGGCCATCAGCGCTACAAATGTATCCAGTACCGTAATGTTTACCGCCTCCCCGGCAAGGCTTCTCTTCCTGTCCATATAGCTTCCAAAAATCATCATCGCACCAATGCCGATGGATAAAGTAAAAAATGCCTGGCTCATAGCGCCAAAAATCACATTTCCAATTCCGATTTGCTTCACCTTTTGGAAATCTGGGACAAGATAAAAGCGGACTCCTTCTCCTGTACTGTCAAGAAAAGTAGAGTGCACAGCAAGCACCACCATAATAATTAAAAGCGCAGACATCATAACCTTCGACACTCTTTCAATACCGCCGCGGATGCCGAAAAAGCAGACTGCAAAGCCAAGCACTGTAATCAATATCGTCCAAAAAGCCATTGCAGGCATATCGTTTAGCATACCAGAAAACTTCTCCGCAACCAGACTTGCCGACGCTCCCTTAAATTCACCGCGGATACTCCGATAACAGTAGTACAGCATCCAGCCTCCTACCGTTGTATAAAACATCATAAGAAGATAGCTTCCTATAATCCCAATCCATTTACTCATATGCCAGCGGGTACCGGACGGCTCCAGCTCCTCATAGCATGCCGCCACACTTTTCCGGCTGCCGCGCCCCATGGCAAACTCACATACAAGTA
>CAJUDN010000123.1:237-1724 GCA_910585355.1 uncultured Lachnospiraceae bacterium | reverse complement strand
AGAAACAAAAGATATATCATAATAAAGATCGCGCCGCCAAACTCGCCGCACATATATGGGAATTTCCATACGTTTCCAATTCCACTCGCACATCCGGCTGAGACTAAAATAAATCCCAGCCGTGAACCAAATTTCTCTCTTTTCATATAACTCTCCAATATTTAAAATTACCTTGAACACCTGAATTTCAGGTCTTCCCATCTCCTGTCCACTTCCTTCTGGAATGCTTCAAGAAGAGATTCATTTCCCCTTTTAAACAAATGCTTAAATCTTCCCTGCGGCCTTAAGAAGTCCTCTATCGGGAGTTTCTTCTTCGGCTCGTAATTAAGTATCCATTTTCCTTCCACCACCTCAAATAATGGCCAGTAGCAGGTTTCCACTCCAAGCTTGCAGATTTCCATAATATCCGGCGTGTTATATCTCCATCCCCGCGGACAGGGCGCCATAATATTCAGGAATGCAGCTCCCGGTGTGTAAATCGCCTTTTCCGATTTGATATGTAAATCCTTAAAATTCTGTACAAAGGTGGTCTGCGCCACATAAGGTACGTCGTGCGCCGCGATAACCGCCGCCAGATCTTTCCTGTTTTGAGGCTTTCCGTTACTCTCGCTTCCACCCGGGGTCGTCGTTGTATCTGCATACATAGGTGTTGCAGAGGAACGCTGAATTCCGGTATTCATATACGCTCCATTATCATAGCACACGTATACCAAGTCATGGTTCCGTTCCATTGCGCCTGACAGGGACTGGAAACCAATATCATAGGTTCCGCCGTCACCGCCGAAGGTGATGAATTTATAGGTTTCATCCAGTTTTCCTTTTTTCTTCAATGCTTTATACGCACCTTCCACGCCGCTTAATGTCGCGCCTGCGTTTTCAAATGCATTATGAATATAACTATCTTCCCAGGCCGTATATGGATAGGTAAATGTGGACACCTCAAGGCAGCCTGTGGCGTTGCCGATCACTGCTTTGTCCCCCTCATGGAGTCCCCTCAGAACGTTTCTTACTGCAATGGTTCCACCGCAGCCCGCACACATTCTATGTCCTGGAGCAAGACGCTCTGGTTTATTCATTGTCTCTTTAAAATTGTAGCTCATCTCATTTCCCCCTTACTCTCTAAGTCCAAGATAACGATAGGTCTCGCCCGCGTCGCCTTCTTCCATGATCTGTTTCAGGGCTTCAAATACGCCTTCCATATCCTCCACACGAACGTCCCGCCCGCCAAGACCATAAATATAATTGACTGCCAAAGCATTCCCACGGGCCCTGTATAACGCCGACATCACGTCTGCGCCAAGGGGTCCGCCCTGATTCGTATATCCCTCTGCACGGTCCATGACGGCAACTGCCTTTACGTTCCTGAGCGCCTCTGCAATCTCGGAAGCAGGAAATGGACGGTAAAGCCGTATTTTGATTAAACCTACCTTTTCTCCCTTCTCCCTTAATCTGTCAATGGCATCCTTGGTAGTTCCTGCCGCAGAGCC
>CAJUDN010000123.1:0-211 GCA_910585355.1 uncultured Lachnospiraceae bacterium | reverse complement strand
TAACAACCGCTCTCTCGGCATCCTCCATACGATACTCCTCGAACAGTCCATATGATCTTCCTGAAATACTGGAAAATTCCTTTGCAACATCAAGGACTACCTGACTTACATGCTTCATGCCTTCCGCCTGATTACGCTTTGCTTCCATATAGTAGTCTGTAATAGAATAGGGGCCCACTGCCATCGGACATTCCGGATTCAAAAGATAATT
>CAJUDN010000122.1 GCA_910585355.1 uncultured Lachnospiraceae bacterium | reverse complement strand
TCTGACCACGGAGGAATCCGGGGAGGTTCTGAATGCTTTGGTGTATCGGTTCTCCGAGCGGGCCCTGATTTCGGTCTATGAAACTTTGGACCGGATGCCAATGCATCTGACAAGCTGGACTGACACGGAGCTTTCGGGCACAGTGGAGGCAGAAGAGGCGGGCCTTTTATTCACCTCCATTCCCTATGATGAGGGATGGACCGTGTCCATTGACGGGCAGAAGGTGACACCCAGGAAGGTTTTTGAGGCGTTTCTGGCAGTTGACATTCCGGCGGGAAGCCATCAGGTACTCTTTACCTATTTCCCGGGAGGACTGGCTTTGGGGATTAAGATTTCAGCAGCGGCATTGCTCGTTCTGTTTGTTTTATTTATCGTAAAGCTTCATGGGCCCGGCAGCAGACGCGCCGTCACACATGAAAATACAGCGGACAGATACGTTATCTCTGAAGACATAGCGGAAAAACACGGGAGCTTGATGACAATGAATATCACAGAGGAGGAACACAAATGAAGCTCTGGGGAGGGCGATTCACGAAAGAAACCAATGAATTCGTGCACAATTTTAATGAATCCATTTCTTTTGATCAGAAATTTTATAAACAAGATATTGCAGGCAGCATTGCCCATGTAACCATGCTTGCCAGGCAGGGGATTCTTTCGGCTGAGGATAAGGAAGTCATTGTAAAAGGGCTGGAAGGGATTCGGGAGGACTTAGATACCGGCCGGCTTGTCATCACTGCCGGGTACGAGGATATCCACTCTTTTGTAGAGGCGGTACTCACAGAGCGCGTGGGAGAGGCAGGAAAGAGGCTTCATACAGGAAGAAGCAGAAATGACCAGGTGGCTCTGGACATGAAGCTTTATACCAGAGATGAGATTGATGAGCTGGATACTCTTTTAAAGACGCTTTTGACGGAGCTTCTTTCTCTGATGGAGGAACATCTTTATACGTATATGCCTGGTTTTACCCATCTGCAGAAAGCGCAGCCGGTAACTCTGGCCCACCATATAGGCGCCTATTATGAAATGTTTTGCCGTGACAGGGGGAGACTTCGGGATGCACGAAAACGCATGAATTACTGTCCTCTGGGCTCCGGGGCCCTGGCAGGGACCACCTATCCTCTGGACAGGGAATACACGGCGGAGCTTTTGGGCTTTGACGGTCCCACGCGAAACAGCATGGATTCTGTTTCCGACCGGGACTATGTGATTGAACTGCTTTCGGCTCTTTCTGTTATAGCCATGCATCTGAGCCGGTTTTCCGAGGAAATTATTATATGGAACAGCAATGAGTACCGGTTTGTGGAGATGGATGATTCATACAGCACCGGAAGCAGCATCATGCCTCAGAAAAAAAATCCGGATATTGCGGAGCTGATTCGCGGAAAATCCGGCCGGGTTTACGGCTCGCTGATGTCGCTTCTCACTGTGATGAAGGGGATTCCGCTGGCCTATGATAAAGATATCCAGGAGGACAAGGAACTGACTTTCGATGCCATTGATACCATAAAGGGATGTCTTTATCTGTTTACCGGGATGATTTCTTCCATGACATTCCGAAAGGATGTGATGGAGGAAAGTGCCAAAAAGGGATTTACTAACGCAACGGATGCCGCGGATTATCTTGTAAATCGTGGGGTGCCCTTCCGGGATGCCCATGGGCTCATCGGACAGCTTGTGCTTATGTGCATCGAAAAGAACAAGTCCCTGGAGGATCTGACTCTGAATGAGTTTAAGTCCGTCAGTAAAATATTTGAACAGGATATTTATGAGGCGATTTCTTTGAAGACCTGTGTGGAAAAGCGTACAACCATCGGAGCTCCCGGTGCGGAGGCCATGAAAAAGGTTATTGCCATATATAAGGAAGAACTGAGGGAAAAATAAAAGAAAACACAAAGAGCCCCATAAGGGGCTCATGTGTGTTAATATCGTTTTGGTCAGGGGAAGGAAGGTCCCTTTGACTGTATCCATAGTGTAGCACATGCAGGGAATATTGTAAAATGATTATATTTTTGATATAATGTTAAGGGATAGTAACATTTTAGGCAACAGTCGAATGGCTGTTATTTTTTGAGCATGGCGGGATATTATGACCTTTTTGGAAATAGAAGCGTTTTTAAGTATTGTGCAGCACGGAAGTTTTTCAGCGGCGGCAGAGAAACTATATATTACTCAACCGGCCCTGGGGCGGCGGGTCCGCGCCCTGGAGGAGGAGCTTGGATATACGCTGTTTGTAAGGAACAAAGGCGTCCGCCATGTGGAACTTACCAGACAGGGGCAGGCCTTTATTGGCATCGCCCACCGCTGGCAGGCATTATGGAATGAAACCCAGGAGGCTGCGCTTTTGGGGCATGAAAAGAGTTTTTATGTTGCCAGCGTAGGAAGTCTCCTGGCCTTTCTTCTTCCCACGGTGTTTCAGACCTTCATGAAAGAAGAGCCGGGATGCTGCCTCCATGTGACCACGCTGCATTCCAGCGAAGCCTATGCCTATGTGGGAAACAAGAGCGCGGATATGGCCTTTATTACGGATCCTATGTATTCCTCGCAGGTGAAGACCTCGATCTTATTTCGGGAGGACCTGTGCCTGGTGGCGGGGGAAGAGCTGAAGCTTCCGAAGCAGGTAAAAATAAACGATCTGGATCCAAGGCAGGAAATCCGGACCAGATGGGATAGAAATTTTGATGTCTGGCACGATTACTATTTTGGAAGCGGTTCTGTTCCGCGGGTATATCTGGATGAGATGGGATTTTTGCAATATTTCACCCAGACCGGAGACAACTGGGCCTTTCTTCCTGTGTCGGTGGCTAAATGGATGGTAAATGCCTCGCCGTTAAAAATTCATGAGCTGGATGTGAAGCCTCCCAGGCGGACCCTTTACTATTTAAACCGGGTTGGGGATGTGTCGCCTTATGAAAAGCATCTTTTGGCCCTTTGCCGCAGCCGGCTTTCCGGTGAGGAAGGCATCACTGTTATGGAAGAAGAAACGGCCGGCACAGACTTGCACTAATTTTGAAGTAAACAGCGCCCAATATTCGTGTTTGCTGTGCATCTGCACGCCTACTTTGCGGTATATTTGGCCCAAATTCACTTAACGCCGTCCACTACGCCGCGTTCATTTGGGCCAAATTTCCCACGAAGTGGAACGCACAGCTA
>CAJUDN010000121.1:761-3465 GCA_910585355.1 uncultured Lachnospiraceae bacterium | reverse complement strand
AACAGGGAGCAAAGAAATACGCAGGCCTGAAAAATCAGGAGCAAAGCTTCAGAGACGGATTCTGCATGGGAGTTCTTGAGACTTTTGAGGCGCAAAATAAGGAAGAGCCAGGATATAAGCTTATGTTGGAGACTCCGGCAGAGGTGTCGGAGGCATATAAAAAACTGAACCTTAAGAAAGAACCTGCTGTGAAAAGCAGGACACCGTACTCCATAGATATGAGTGCTTTTTCTTATGGAGAAACCTGCGGGAGACAGGCAATGGACCGGAGAAGTATCCCGCACGGGGAATAAGAGCCTTCGGCCGCGTCATATAAATGTCACTGTATGCCGGAGGGGTATGCTACAATAAGCTCATCAAAGGAGGAAGCGCCGAATGGATTTAAAGCGATGGATTTATTCTCCGGACATAGCCCGGTGGCTGTCCGAAGGGAGAGATTTGAATCTTATGGAACTGGCAGACTGCATCCTTTCCGCGCCCCACAGAACCTTGGACGAAAAGCTGGAGGGTTTGCGAGAGCTTTGCCGGGAAGCCAGAGAGGAACGGCAAAGGGAAGCAGGTGACGAAGGTTCGCCTTTTGGGTCCGTCAGGGAAGACGCACCGCGGGAACTGGAGTTTCTGGAGAAGAAAATCGAGATGGGGGAAACCCTGGATGAGATTCTCCATATGGTGGGCGGATTTAGGAATCTTTATGAAACGGATATCTTCTGCCATGGGAGCCGGGAAGAATTTATAAAAAAGCGGATTTTTTCTCTTCCACAGCCCGGGGTCCAGTTTATCATGGAGCAGATCAGAGAGGCGGCGGACAAATACGGGATCGGTACAGACTCTTTTTTTGGAGTTCTCCGCAAATTTTACAGGAGGGGAGTCCGGTATCTGGATCTGGAATGGAATATCCTTCTGAACCCAAAGGGAGAGGTGATCTACTGCCTGCCAGAAACCGCTGAGGCCAAGGAGCGGGGGGACTATCGGATCGGCCCCTGTGATTATCACTACCTGAGGCTGCCTTATCCTTCTGGGACCCTGGTGGAGACCATGGCGTCCCCATTTTTTCCGGCCATAAAGGGGGTATTGGTAAACCGGGCAGAATCCTGGGAGGAGGAGTTTGACCAGAATGATGAGCAGTGGCTTGTGTATCGGGATACTCTGCATGAAAGCCAGGATGCCGGGATCGGAGTAATCCTTTTGAATCACTATGCCTCTTTTGCCTTCGGAGCGGATTTTATCCTTCCGTTTATTCAGTTTTTTAAGAGATATGATGGAACGCTTTCGGAGAGTGAGAGGTGGCTTGGAGAGCTGGGAGAGCTTTTGAGGAAGGATAAGAGCTGCTTTGCCCTGATCTTAAGGGACAGGCAGCCGGGGGAGCGGCCGGAAGGAGAGGCTGACCGTCCACGGGCTTATGTGAGGGAGCTGGAAAAACGACTGAGGCAGGGAGAAACAAAACGACTGGCCTGGGAGAAAAGAAAAGGGGGATGAAATTCTATGGGAAAGATCCGTGAAGAAGCGGAGGCGGCCATAAAGAAGTATGGGAAAGAGGCTTTTTTAAACCACCGGGACAAGGTTTTCGATGCCATAGAGTCCATCTGTTTTTGCCTGGAATTTTTACAGAACCAGGAGGACTGGGGCAGCAAAAGGGCGATTCCTCTAAGGGAGGATTCTTTTACACAGGAAGTATGGGAGGAGTTTTTTTCAAAACAGTATGACCACGACATCAGGCGCGTGGAGCTCATGAAGCTGAGAATGGAACTGGATGAAGAAGACATACCGTTGAAAAATTTCCTTTTCCAGGGGCTCTATCTTATGATAAATGGCCGTTGGTGCGACCTGGAAAGTTTTATGCAGTTAATGGAAACGCAGATCATGACGGATCAGTACACGGATTACCGGGCATTGATTGAGGCTGTCTATGTATTGGGACTTTTGGAAGTGTGGAGTTTCCAGTGCGGAACCCGCTGCCATTTCCTCAGAGGGGATTTTCGAGATGCGGAGTATTTTCTGAAATCCTTTGAAAACCAGGTACCGGAGGAAGAACGGAACGTTTACAAAGATTTTTGCACTAGAATATCGGAGGCCATAAAGGAACAGAGAAAGAATGACATGGAAAGGATTCTTAAGGAACGGGACCGGAGACTTGAGAATATGCAGAAGGAAAAGGGAGGAATCCCGATCCTGGATCTTTTTTATAAAAATATGGAAGGAATGGCAGACGCGGACTTTGAGAAGTTTGTCACAGCGCATCTTGAAGATCCAGGAGAGGAAGTCATGTGGCCGGAATGTAGCCGCGAAATGAACTGTCAGCACCGAAAGATTATCAGGATCCTGGACGTGGCAGAACTGTTCGTCTATGGAGGGAGCAGGTTAAAGGAACGGCTGTTTGGGCATTTATCCGGGGAGGAGCAGATGCTTGTCATGGAATGGTGGATGGCAAATTACTATCCTTCCATGCTAAAGGAACTGGTGAGAAGGCTTGATGGGATGTTCCAGGCCGTGTGGCCGGAGATGGTATGGGATGAGGACCCGGAGGAAGGAGTCTGCGATTCCATGGAAATATGGTATGAGAAAAGGAAGGAAGAACTTCGCGGTTCGGTAGAAAAAGTGATGGGAAGAGCGACCCAGGAAAGGGATTATGAATGGGTGTGATATTCATACAGGAGAAAACCAGGGAACAGTCTTTGGAAATCATGAACATAAAAAAGGAAGCGCT
>CAJUDN010000121.1:0-751 GCA_910585355.1 uncultured Lachnospiraceae bacterium | reverse complement strand
AGCACAGGGAGCGGATTTTTGCGGCATTGCAGTTTCTTTACCAGTGCAGTTATATCGTCCAGCAGTACGGGTCTTTGATATTGGATGCCATAACAGGGTCATGGGATGAGGATACCCTGTGGGAAGAAGATGTTTTACTGGCAATTTCTATGGCTGACAGGGACATGCCGTTAAAGGAGCTGCTGCTTTGCATGGTGCAGAAGCTGGCAGACGTCTATAATTGGAACGAGACGGAAAAAGAAATTCTGGAGGGGGCGAAGGCAAATGGCTGTTTTGGCCATGAATGGTATGTTGTATATCTTTATCTGACGGCCGGAGAAAATATTTGCCGCGGCGTATCACCGGAGCAATTTTTACTTATGGCCCGGGTAATGGTTCCGGAGCAATGGCTGGAGGATTATGACCGGTATTGTAAAGAATGGACGCAGATGAGGCAGGAAAAACAGCAGGAAGAAAAATGGGAGCGGATAAACGAAGAGTTTGAAGAGGAAATTTCCATCACCACGGCCTTTAACCGGATATTTGAAGAGATGGGGACGGATACGATGAGATTTATTATGAAGGAAGTGGATCATAAGACATTGGCGGCCGGAATTGCCTTTGCGAAAGAGCCGGTAAGGAAACGCTTTTTGGAAAATATGCCGGCATGGCAAAGGAATCTTGTGGCGGGGGAGTGGTCCTATATGAGAAGGTATGGGTATCATTGGGAGGATAATTTTTGGGCCATGGACCGGATGCTTATGGTGGCCGG
>CAJUDN010000120.1 GCA_910585355.1 uncultured Lachnospiraceae bacterium | reverse complement strand
CTCTTCCGATCTGCTCATGATGAACACAGGAGCCGCCGTCAAATGACCAGAGACAGCCACGCTCTTAGCAACCTCATAATTCTTCACCGCCCGTACCGACACGCTGACATCCTCAAAGCCATCAATTGTGCCATTCTTCATAGCCTGGTAGATTTCGCTGTATGCCATGGGAGTTGGGTTAAAGCCCAGCGCCTTGTAAGTTGCAAGGTGAATAGGAGACTCCATCGAGCGGAGCTTAATACCTGGAGCATCGGCAAGGGAGTTAAAGTCCTTGTTAAAGTAGAAGTCTCTTCCGGGGTTGATGAGGTAGGAGATGCCAACCACGCCGGTTTCCGCTTCCAGCTTTTCAAACATCTGTGCACCGATACCGGAGTTTACGATCTCCTGATAGAGATCCATGTCATTGTCACAGAGGTATGGCATATCGAAGCCGTCCAGAACATCCGAGAAGCCGGAAATCACGGGACTGGACATAAAGGCGGCGTCGATAGTGCCGAGCTGAATCGACTCAAACACCTCGCGCTCGTTGCCGAGCTGGCCGCCGGGAAAGAAGTCGAATCCAATTTTGCCTCCAGAGAGTTCCCGGATCTTTTCATCTGCCCATAGGCCGGCCTGGGTGAGGCCATGCTCTTCGTCATAGGCGGGTGCCCAGCTGAGACTAAACACCTTTTCCGGTTTCGTTTCGCTTCCACTGTTGCTGGAAGCAGTATCCCCGGAATTTCCAGTGTCTCCAGAGGACTGGACAGGTTCCTGAGATGTCGGCGTTTGGGGTTGTGAGCCGCATGCAGTCAGCAAAGACAGTAGCATAATTGCGGCCAGCAGCAGAGATACAAGCTTCGTCCTTTTCATTGTGTTTCCTCCTAAGATGTATTATTGCCAAGGCGGCGCGCCCTGTTCAAAAAATGATTTTGCCCCCATGGGACTATCTTCCTCCCAAAATACTGGCGCTCATTTTTACATGTGACGAATGACGTATGACGTCCTTTGTTTTATTGATGGAATAGTATCACAATCGACTTTTTTTGTCAACCCTTTTCATTAAAAATGCTGAACAACTATACCTAAGCAATTTCCAACAGGAAAAACCATATGCGGACAACAGAGCCATGGAGCAAAGCTCCATGGCTCTTGTCTATTCAAGGGTGGTTCTCCCCCATGCCCCGCTGATCCGCCGCTCCTCTTCCTGGCGGAAGGAGTAGGGTGGCTCTGCTCCTAACTCGTAAGCTATCCCGCAGTCCAGGCGGAAGCCAGCGATGAAGCTCTCCAAGGATACATCCGTCCGCAGCCTCGCTTCTGCGTCTGCCACTTCCAGCAATTGCCGTTGCTGTTTGCAATTCAGCTTCTTCCTCAGTCGTCGGTGCAGCCGCATCACTTCGGACTGTTGTTCAACGCAGAGGGTTTCTGGCGAGAAGCGGGCTTGTAATGCCTGCATGTAATCGTATTTTTGTCATGCTGCTGTTCCGGCAAAAAGAAGTTACGGTACACATTTGCATTGTACAGAAAACCCGGCTCTTTTTACAAGCCTTTTCTCAAATCTAAACATGAACATGAAACGGAGAAGAGCAGGATGCAAAGCTATTTATAAAACTTGAAGTAAATACAAAGAAAGCACAAAGGCCCTGGCGTATAATAAACAGTATAAAATAACCTACCCGTACGGCGGCGTTCCCTGGCCTGGAAATCACAAAGAAAATTGGAGGATTTATCAATGATCACTTTAGATTGCTGGTTGCCGGAGAAGGAGATGTTCGGCAGATTTTCACTGGACTCCTTGTCAACCACCGGAGATACGCTGGAGGCGGTGGTGTCCAATGAGGTGTTTCAGTTCATTATCCGCTTTCCCGGAGGCGTCGGCACCTGCCAAGTGGCGGAAACTGCCCGGGAGGCGGAACGCCTGGCCTGTCTGGCGGAAGATTACGAAGTCTACATGCGGGGCAACACGTTTTTCAAGCTCCGCGGCTGTCCCCTTGAGGACCAGCGCGGCCGCAAGGGAGACATACATTATCTCATTGCCGCTCCGAACTATGTGGTGGATATTCTGGCGAACACCACGCCCTCCGTTCAGCTCTCCCAGACAAAGCGGGCCTGAGCGGGCCATATTTCAGGCGCTGTGAATAAACGCCCTGCCCCATTGGTCGCCGGGGCCTTTTTACATTTTGGAGGTTAATGTTATGCAGTTCAATCTGGATTACTTTTACGGAAACGAGGCGGCCAGTTCCGCTTTTACCGCATGCCCAAGGTCCTCTTTGACGGCGACCTTTCCCTGGAGGCCACGACGCTCTATAGCCTGATGCTGGACCGGGTGGGCCTGTCTGCCAAAAACGGCTGGACGGACAGCCTGGGCCGGGTGTTCATTTATTTCGTCCAGAAAGATGTGCAGAAGCTCCTCCGCTGCGGGCACAACCGGGCCACCGCCTTCATGCGGGAGCTGGAGTGCTTCGGCCTCATCGAGCGCAAGCGCCAGGGCCTGGGAAAGCCTGCCATGATCTATGTCAAGAATTTTTCCGGCTGCGGGAACGATGCGGCTCCGCAAAACGAAGCCAATGAGGCTGTGGAGCCGTCTCGGAATGAGGAAAAGGTCTCCGCCAATAAGGCTCTTTTTTCTGCTCCGATGGAGGCAGTCAAGACCGCCCAGGCCGGGCAGTCCAGAGTGCCCGCAGGAGGCAGTCTGGACTGCCCGGATCAGGCGCCTAATGAGACCGAGAAGAAAGAAAAGGAGTTTACTGAAACCTATCATATCCTCCCCCAACCCCCTCGCTTCTCTGGAAGTCGTCCACGGTATAGCTGGAATCTGATGAATGAGATGTGATGGGTCCGGGAAGAAATCCGGGAGAACATTGACTATGAGGGACTGGTCTGGGACCATCCCTGTGACGCCGACATCTTTGACGGTTATGTGGAGCTGATGACGGAAGCTGCCTGCTCCACGAAGGAAACGGTCCGTATCTGCGGGCAGGATATTCCGACGGCCCTGGTTCGTTCCCGCTTCCTGAAGCTGGGGCGGGAGCACGTCGAATACGTCCAGGACTGTCTCTGCCATGCCACCGCCGCTATCGGGAATATCAAGGCTTATACCCTGGCGGCGCTGTACAACGCTCCGGCGACGATGGGTCAGTATTATGCCGCTCTGGTCAGCAGTGATTTTCACAAATGCGGTCATTGACTTTGTGCGGCGTCCTTTTTCTTACCTGAATCCTCTCTTGTCTCTATATTTCAGCTACTTTGTCAACAGGCCGAAATTGAGATACATCTCAAATTTCATGTTTAACTGTTAAAAAACTTCTTGCTAAAGCATCTGTAAAAGGCTATAATCAAAGTAATAGAATATAAAGTAGGTGAGTAATGTGAGAGACGATGTTCTCCAACAGCTTTGGGCGGCTCAGGATGAGGCGTTTGATTTAATGAGCGAATATGACTCCCTGCCCCACCGTTATGGCGAGGACTTATTGTATCAGACAGAGGGTCACATGATCGACTTGATTGCTGCGCAGCCTGGAATCACAGCGACGGACCTGGCAGGGATTTTAAATAAGACGGTTTCCGCCTGTTCCCAGATGATTCGGAAACTTCGGGCAAAGGGCTGGGTAAAGCAGGTTCGCAATGAGGAGAACAACCGTCTATATAACCTCCTGCT
>CAJUDN010000119.1 GCA_910585355.1 uncultured Lachnospiraceae bacterium | reverse complement strand
TTGCAGAGCCGATTAATTTTACAGTTTAAAGCAAGCCCCGCACGAAGGGCAAATTGCACCACCTGCTTATTTAATATGGGGAGGGAGCCTGGCATCCCTGTACAAACAGGGCACACATGGGTGTTTGGAGCCGCTCCGAAGGAATTTTTACAGCCGCAGAAAATCTTTGTCTTCGTGGCCAGTTCCACATGGACCTCCAGGCCGATTACGGTTTCATACTGTTTCATGAAAATGCCTCCTTTCCTCCAAAGGGAAGCGCAAAAGCTCCCCGGACCCTTTCAAGCCCCGCACCGGCACAGAACAGTTTTCTTTCCGAAAAACAGTCGCCAATGAGCTGTACGCCGATGGGAAGCCCCTCTTGATTGACCATGCAGGGCACCGTGAGTCCCGGAAGACCTGCCAGGTTCGCCGCCACCGTATAAATATCGCTTAAATACATCTTCATAGGGTCGCTTAAGGAAGTGCCGATCTTTGGAGCTGCCGTGGGGGCTGCCGGTCCCAGAATGATGTCATACTTTGCAAACGCCTCGTTGAACGCCTGTTTGATTTTTGCGCGCACCTTAAGGGCCTTCAGATAGTAAGCGTCATAGTATCCGGAGCTTAAAACAAAGGAACCCAGCATGATTCTTCGCTTCACTTCCGGGCCGAAGCCCTCGGAGCGGCTTTTTTTATACATCTCATGGAGATCTTCGTAGTCTCCGGCCCGGTACCCGTACTTTACGCCGTCAAACCGTTCCAGGTTGGAGCTGGCTTCCGCGGAGGCGATGACGTAATAGGCCGGAATGGTATATTCCATAAGGCCCAGATCAAAGAATTCCACTGCAGCTCCCAGTTCCTTAAGATAAGAAGCAGCCCGCTCCACTGCCTGTTTCACATCAAAATCCAGGCCTTCGGCCAGGTATTCCCTGGGAATTCCAATCCGAAGGGATTTTGCATCTTCAGAAAGCGCCGAAGTAAAATCCGTATCTTCCCGTTTTATGGAGGTGTTGTCCCTTTTATCATGGGAGGCAATCACTTCCAGAAGGGCGGCGCAGTCCCCGGCGGTTTTTCCGATGGGGCCTATTTGGTCCAGGGAGGAGGCATAGGCGATGAGTCCGAACCGAGATACGGTTCCATACGTAGGCTTGATTCCTGTGACGCCGCAATAGGAGCTGGGCTGTCGAATGGAGCCTCCCGTGTCGGAACCAAGGGCCAGAAAGCTTTCTCCCGCTGCCACGGCCGCACAGGAGCCTCCGGAGGAACCTCCCGGGACATGGGAGGGATTCCATGGGTTTTTCGTAACTGCATAGGCGGAGGTTTCCGTGGTGCTTCCCATAGCAAATTCATCCATATTGGTCTTTCCCAGAATGATAAGGCCGGCATTTTTCAACTGCTTAACGGCCCCGGCATCGTAGAAGGGAACAAAATTTTCAAGAATTTTTGAGGCGCAGGTGGTGCACATCCCCCTGGTACATATATTATCCTTTACCGCAATAGGAACCCCTGCCAGGGGGCCTTGAAACTTCCCGGCCCGTATGCCCTCTTCCACTTCCTTTGCCTGCTTAAGGACGGTTTCCTCATCCACGGTTAGGAAGGCCCGTATGGTTTTGTCCTTCTTTTTTATCTGGTCCAGGGAAGCTTTTGCCGCCTCGGAAACGCCAATCTCCCCTGCTTTTATCTTCTTTCCTAACTCCACGGCCGTAAGTTCTGTCATCCGCATGCTTTCTCCTCCTATCCGATAGCCCTGGGAACAAGGAACTGGCCGTCCTTTTCCTCCGGCGCATTTTTTAAAATCTCTTCTCTCGGCGTGCTCTCCTCCTCCACATCTTCCCGGAATACGTTTTCTATGGGGAAAAGATGGGTTAAGGGCTCCACATTATCGGTGTCCAGAGAATTTAACAGTTCCACATAATCCAGCATTTTCTGCATCTCGTTTCTGGACTTTTCTTTCTCCTCGTCTGTAAGGGAAAGCTTTGCAAGAATTTCAATCTCATCCATGGTTTTATCGGTGATTCTCTCTGCCATTGTATCCTCTCCTTTTCCATTTGGTCTGTCTCCGAAGCCTCTCCTTTGCAGGCGTGCAGAAGGCGTAGACAGCGGGTATTGCATTCACCGGAATTTCCGTAAGGCAGTACCTAGTGTACTGACTCGATTACATTTCGCCAACTGACTTGCCTGAATTTCCATCTGCTGCGTTGTTGTCGGTCAACGATGCCACCGCATCGCCTCCCTCCGCCGCCTTGCAGACTGAAAATTCATTCTGCGTCATTTGGCTGAAAGTAATCGAGCCAGCACACTAGGGCCTTAGCCGTGTCATATCCCGCGGAAACAGACACGCTTCCCGCACATTGTCCCCGCCTATAAGCTTCATGGTCAGGCGCTCTAAGCCGATTCCAAGGCCTCCATGAGGCGGCATCCCGTATCGGAAGCAGTCCAGATAGTCTTCCATTCCATCGGTATCCATACCCCTTTCCTCCATTTTCTCAAGAAGTTTGTCGTAATCATGGATTCTCTGGCCTCCGGTGGTAATTTCCAGGCCGCGAAACAGAAGATCAAAGCTTAATGTTACTCTTGTATCCTCAGGATCGTCCATAGCATAGAAGGGCCGTTTCTTTGACGGATAGTGAGTGACAAATACAAAGTCCGCATCATACTCGGATTTAAAGTATTCTCCCAGCAAAACCTCTTCCTCCGGCTCCAGATCATGAGGAGCACGGATGGCCCGGTGGTATTTTTCTGAAACCAGTCTCTTGGCCTCGTCAAACCGAACGCAGGGAATTTTTTCCACATGGGGGAGGGTGATCTTTAAAAGCTCCAGCTCCTTTTTGTACTCTCTCCCGAGGAGCCTCATCACATACTGAAGCATGGCCGTTTCCATCTGACAGAGCTCCGTAAAGCTTCGGAGGAACCCCATCTCAAAATCCATGCTGGTGTACTCGTTTAAATGGCGCCTGGTGTTGTGTTTTTCCGCCCGGAACACCGGGCCTACCTCAAACACGCGGTCAAAAACCCCCACCATCATCTGCTTATAAAACTGCGGACTCTGCGCCAGCACCGCCGGGCGATGGAAATACTGGAGCTTAAACAGGTTGGCGCCGCCTTCTGCTGATTTTTCGCCAAGCTTCGGCGTATGAATTTCCGTAAACTCCTGACTCGTCAGAAATTCACGAAACCCCCGGCAGATTCCCTCCTGAATTTTAAATATGGCCCGCTCTTTGACGTTTCTTAAAGCAATGGCTCGGCAGTTTAAATTTGCCTCCAGAGACGTATTTAATTTCCATTTGTCAATGGCAAGCGGCAGCGGCGCCCTGGGGCTTGAAAGAATCTTCACATCCGAAAGGCAAATTTCCATTCCATGGGGAGCCCGGGCTTCCTCCTTTATCATTCCTGCTACGCGGACAGCCTGGCCCTCGCGGAGTTCTTTCATCCATGGCTTTCCTTCTGATTTTTCATAGACGGCCTGGAAAAGGCCTTCCCGCCTTCTCAAAATTACAAATACGATTTCGCCCATATCCCGGATGCTGTGGACCATGGCGGACATCTCCGTTTCCAATCCGATTTCCGGCATTTTTTCTTTTTCGTTCCTCTCTGTTATAAATTCCATGCTGTCTCCCTCCCGTTCTCACTTTTACACATTAGCGTAACAAGGTATTTCCTATGAAACTAGTGCTCCATCCAGACAGAAAGTGAAGTTGTGGACTGTCTGATGCGTGACAGT
>CAJUDN010000118.1:2971-3724 GCA_910585355.1 uncultured Lachnospiraceae bacterium | reverse complement strand
GTCCTATCATGGATATGTACGATGGCAGAATCCAGGTGGGTCAGAGAGTCGTTATTATTGGCGGCGGCTTGGCCGGTACCGAGGCCGCCATTGAGCTGGCGGAGGAGGGCAGGGATGTGACCCTGGTGGAAATGGCAGTTGACATTGCCCGGGAGGCCAACTCCATCCACAGGCCCCACATGATGAAAAAGATTGTCACTTTGGGCGAAAAGATCACCATTCTGCGCAGCACCACCTGCGGCGAGGTCACGGACACGGGCATCGTCTGCACGGATCGGGACGGAAAGTCCCGCACCATTGAGGCCGACACCGTGATTCTCTCCGCGGGTATGCTTCCCCGGATTGATGTGGCCGACGCGCTGGAGATCCCCTCCCGCGATTTCCGCATGATTGGCGACTGTAAGAAGCCCCGCCAGATTGCTGAGGCCATCCGGGAGGGCTATGACGCCGCCATGGAGATTTGACCCTCGCCTTTGGAAGGACTGTGACATAGTCAAAAGGGCTGAAAACCGGATCGGTGCTCTATACATGCTCTTTGAACGGTAAAGCGTGTAAACTTGCCTCTTTACGGCCATAGCAGAACAGCGGATACCTTTTTTCTCTCAGACAACGCCCCGGCTCATTACAGTGAGCCGGGGCGTTGTTATACTTCATGGGAGGCATTCAACGGTATTTTCCCCTCGATGGGCAGAAACCTGTTGCATGTCCGGCCGGCAGCTGAACGGCCCGTCCCATGCCGTTAGACAAAGACAT
>CAJUDN010000118.1:0-2961 GCA_910585355.1 uncultured Lachnospiraceae bacterium | reverse complement strand
CCTCCGAAGAGAAACCGCCGGATAAGAGGGCCGATGCCAACCGATCCAGTGTGCGTTTCGGCCTATGTGAACAGGTCCCAAAACAGGAATAGGAGGCTTGTGCAGTCCGCTTTAACTGTTCAATACCCCCGCTCCTGTCTATACCGGAATCACATCAGCGCGGCCACGCGTTTGGGAATCTCACCGCCGCGGAAGAGATAGCTTCCGGAGATCAGAACGTCCGCTCCGGCGCTGAGAAGCTGCCGCCCGGTCTCCGCATTGACGCCGCCGTCAACGCAGATGGGAACACGGCAACCGTGTTTGTCCATCAGCTGCCGGGCGGTTCTGATTTTTTCCAGAACGCCGTACTCAAAGGCCTGACCTCCGTAGCCCGGCTCCACGCTCATCAGGATCAGCCAGTCCATGTGGTGGAACAGGTATGTCAGCGGTTCCACAGGGTAGGCGGGACCGATTCCAATTCCGGCAAGCGCTCCGCCCTGCCGGATGGTCTTGAGAAGGTGAATGGGATTTGGACAGGCGTCCAGCTGAAAGGTGATAATATCCGCTCCGGCCCGGAGGAACATGGGGACCATGCCTTCTGGCCGGAAAGTCTCCAGGTGGACGGAGATGGGAAGCGAACAGAGTTTTTTCAGGTCTGCGACGGTCTGTGGACTGAACGCCAGATTTTCCACATAGTGGCCGTCCATCACGTCGATGTGGAAAAAATGAACGCCGGCCTGTTCTGCGGCCAGGGCCTGTTCTCCCAGCCGCATATGGTCGCAGCTTAGCAAGGATGCGGAAATTTTTCCCATATATTCGGCCCGTGTAAATTACAGGCGCGTATCTCCTTTCATAACGTTTGGGGCAAAGAATCCTGTTGCGGCTTCTGGCGTTTTGGCGGAAGGTGAATGCAGGAGTTCAGGGCGTCTGCACAGGCCTCCGCAAAGGCCTCTGCGCAGCTGGGGTGGGCATGGATGAACTGTGAGGCAATCTCATGAATCGTGACTTCGGCGGCCATAAGCGCGGCGGGCTCTGCAATCATCTCTGAGGCGGAATCACCCACAATATGGACGCCGAGAAGCTCGCCGGTGGCGCTGTCTGCCAGGACTTTGACAAAGCCGGCTGTTTCCCCCGCGGCGACGCTCCGGCCGTTGGCAGATAAGGGGAATCTTCCTGTCAGCACGCCGGAGGGATACCGCTCTCTGGCCTGGGGCTCCGTCAGCCCTACGGAAGCGGCCTCCGGAAGTGTATAGAGAACAGACGGTACTGCGTTTAGATGACAGGGAGAGCGGTCTCCTCTTACGCAGTTTTCCGCAGCGATCCTGCCCATTTTAAAGGCTGTATGAGCCAGCATGGCACGGCCATTGATGTCGCCGCAGGCATAGATATTGTCAATAGAGGTTTTCATGGTGTCGTCAACGACAATTCTTCCGCCCTCAGTTCGAAGCTGCTCCCGCAGTTCTCCCAGACACTCCAGATTGGCGGCCCGGCCGGCGGAAAGCAGAACCACATCGCAGGGGATCTGAGATGTGTCTGTGACGACGGTCAGCTGGCCGTCCTGTTCAACGATCTGCTGAACGCGCTCTCTTAAATGGAGAGTGATGCCGTCTTCCTCCATGGCCCGCTTGACTTCCGCGGAGACTTCAGGGTCCATGGCCGGAACCAGCCGCTCTGTCTGTTCCACGATGACCACCTCCGCGCCGAAAGCCCGAAAGGCGCTGGCCAGCTCGCAGCCGATAACGCCGCCGCCGATGACACACAGAGACCGGGGGAGATCCTGAAGATTTAAAAGTTCCGTGCTGGTGAGCACGCGGTCATGGTCCGCGCCGGGAATGGGCGGTCGTACGGCGGCAGCGCCGCCGCACAGGATGATCTTCTCCGCGGAGTAAAGGCTGCCGCAGCAGGTAATCTGATGGGGTGAAATCAGCCTGGCATCGCCCTTTACCACTTTGACGCCATTGGAACAGAGCAGAGAGGAGACGCCGTTGGTCAGTGTTTGAACGATTCGGTTTTTATTTGCCATGATTGACGGCAGATCCGCCTCCACAGCCCCGGAGATGCGGATACCGTGGGCTGCCGCGTGTTTGATGCGGCGAAGGCAGGACGCGGTTTTCAAAAGCGCCTTTGTTGGGATGCAGCCCCTGTTCAGACAAGTTCCGCCCACGGTGTCTTTTTCAAAGAGAATGACCCGGGCGCCCAGTTGCGCCGCGCGGATTGCCGCGACGTAACCGGCTGGTCCGCCGCCAATGACAGCGGTTTGATATGTGAGAGGCTCTTCCGCCGCAGCGTGTTCTGCGGACTGATAAGCAGGAGCAGGGGAGGGGGCGGGAGGGAGTTCCTCGCCGGGGGGAGCGATATATCCCAGGGTAGAGAGGACAGGAACGACGGCGCCGTCTTCATACAGCTTTTGCAGCAGGATGCCGGAGGCAGGAGCCTCCGCTTCCATGGTCACCTTGTCCGTCTCAATTTCCATGATGGCCTCACCTTCGGTTACCGGATCTCCGACTTCCTTCAGCCAGCGGATTAGGGTGCCCTCCGTCATGTCCATGCCATTTTTTGGCATATAAATTTCTGCCGCCATACAGCTGCCTCCTCGTTTACAGTAAGATGTCCAAAGGATTTTCCAGCCGCGCCTTCAAATCGGACTGAAACTGACTGGCCTCTGCGCCATTGATGATGCGGTGGTCATAGGTCATGCAGAGAATCATCTTTTTTCGCACGGTCACTTGGCCCTCCAGCAGCGCGAGCTCATCTTCGATTGCGCAGACTCCGATGATGGAGGCCTCCGGTTGGTTGATGATGGGGGTAAAGGCATAGGTGCCGTACATGCCGAGATTGGAGATGGTGATGCAGCCGCCCCCTGTGTCCTCCGGCCTCAGAGAGCCGGTCCGTGCCTGTTTTGCCAGCCGTTTTACCTCTTGGGATAGTTCGGACACAGTCCGGTTTCCGGCGTTCCGTACCACCGGAACCAGAAGTCCGTCA
>CAJUDN010000117.1:292-3834 GCA_910585355.1 uncultured Lachnospiraceae bacterium | reverse complement strand
TCACAGTACCAAAACAATTCCTTTGCCAGCTCTTCCTTTCCACCGCACTGCTCCAGAAAATCCAGGCCGCTGTACATTGCGTTTACAACCCGATCCACTTCTTCTTTTTCGACAGCCTCATGTACCGGTATCTCATTCAGATCAAGATCCGGAATATAAATAATCTCGTCTGACAGGGAAAATTCACCTTTATAGATGTCACATCCCTGGCCAGGCTGGAATTTAAATAACTCATCCAGCGTCCGCCCCTTTAACAGTTCCTGCTTTACCTGTTCTCTGTTCACATCGATTCCTTTCTTCTCAAATCGATCCCGCTTTTTTGAAACAGCCTTGACGAATCAAACGACACTACATTCCCGCTGCTGCCAATGTCTCTGGAAGCACTCCGATGAAAGGCGCTCCTGGAAAGTCCGCTTAAATAGTTTTCTCTTCCCAGGAGCTTACTGGCTTTCTCCGCGGAAATCCGCCTCTTATGGTTAATCTTATAAACAGTCTTTCTCATTGCCTCCTCAATCTGTTTCATATCCTGTTCCGGATATCCCCATGCTTTCAGGCATTCCTTATCACTGTCAGTCAATCTCATTTCGTCTCCTCATCGTTTTTATAAACTGTGCCGGTTAAACCGTCTATGATTCCCAATGCCCAGACACAGCCATTGGGGCCGGAGCCATTCCAAAGTTTCCTCGGCCTTCTTGTTATCGCCCTTTCGGTTCCCGATTTTAATGTGACCTTTTCTTCCGTTATCTTGGTGACCCGGTACTCCTTGTCCGCGTAAGCTTGTCCATTCCACACCTTTACGGTGTACGCTTCCCCAACCTGAAACGGATGCGGGTCAATCCGGATCTGATCAGAAAGAATCCTGTTTATCTCCGCATAGGCGGCCTGGCCAGCCATTCCGGCAGCGCCGCCTTCCAAAATCCGATATGTCAGGTTCACTCTTCCGGTTCCTATGACCTTACATTTCCCCCACTGGCTAAGTTCCACTAGATATCCGGTCTTGATATTCTTCCGGGAAAACTCCACGCCTCCGGCCGCCTCCAGGCATTCCTGATAATAAATGAATTTACTGATCCCACTTTCAATAAGCAGTTCCATATCTTCTATCAATCCCTGCACGGTTTCTGCTGTAAGAACACCGCCGCCATAACTTTTAGAGACTTCCCCACCAACAATCTGCTCCAGCTTATTCTGATAATTTTCCAGATATTTTCTCTGCGCTCTTATGATTCTCTCCGTTTCCTTAATCTTCCGGTCAAGGGACGCTTTGTCTGTGGGCATTGTCCCCTGGGCTGTCTGCCTGGCTGTTTCCGCCTTCCTGGCATAATATTCCGATTTTTTAAATTCTTCCAGCCCCTTGTCCCAGGCAGCGAACATCCGGTTTCTCTCGTTTGGAAAGGCTCTGCCCGCGCTGCTGTTTATCAGGGGCTGGGTGAAAAAAGAAGGATCTCTACCCATATCTTCTACCGGTTTTTCCAGTGCTTTGTCCCTTTCGGCAGCCTGGTCGGATTTAAGCTCACACCGCTCCGACCGTTCTTGCGCCCGTTTCGCCTCTCGCTCCATCTGCTCTTCAAAACTCAGCCTTTCTCCCGTCTTTCCGCCATCTGTAAGCCCCAGCTTTTTTGCCACTTCTTCAGCCCGCCGGAGATTCGGGAATTTGGCCCGGCTCACCCATGTGTTGGATTTCCCGCTGAAAAGAAAATTATTGTTAATTTCCTTTTTCAGATCTTCTGGCAGTGCCAGGTAATCTTCTTTCTCAAAATGAAACTCCAGTTTGTGCGTTTCCATGTTCATGACATAATCATTCATTGCCACTCTCCTCTCCCGATTCCTGTGATGTGATTCAATAAAATTATGGTTTCGGATCAACACCATAAAGGGACATTCTATATATCCTTATCTGATCTTTCGTTCCTGAACACGAAATAAAACCGCCAGGGTGATCAGCTCACCAAGGCGGTTTATCACAAGACCATATAAAACTCTATCTTCCATCATTCCTATTATTATTTTGTCTGCTCCTGTCCGGAATCAAAATTATTCTTCTGTCCCGGCGCTTTCTGATGATTCTTCCTGGGTTTCGGCTGGTTCCTCTGCATGGTCTGTTTCTTCCCGGTGGAAAAAGACAGACTCATCACAGGCTACCCATACACGCCCAAGACTTTCCCCTTTCATATCAAACCGGTAATCTCCTTTCACCAGATTTGGAACCTTAATCACATATTTTCCGTACTCATCCGCCATGACATTCCCGGGCGTGGTGCTTTTCGAATAGACGGTTCCATCCGGCGCGGTCAGCTTAAGATCTGCCAGGGCCCGGTCCGCGTGCTCCCAGGTAATGGTAAAATCGTGGGCCTGGCCGGACGGCCCATAATAAATCCGGATACTGCCGCTGCTCCCATTATGGACATAGCTGGTGGCGTTTCCGCTGTTAAGGCTTACCTCCACACGCTTATGGATCTTGTCAAAATTGGAATAAAGGAGCTGCCACTCCCCTGCCGCAACTCCGTTGACCGTTGCCTCCAGGTAGGTATCGCTCTCCGGATTACCGGCGCTGTATGTCCTGCTTTCATCTTCCGTAAGCGTTACGCTTTCCCCTGTGGGGCTTACCAGATATACCTTTGGAAATGTCCCGTTCTGGCCGGCGCTTATCCGGCTTTCCTCATCCATATACCGGTACGCCACGGTCACCGCCATGGACTCCTGGGTGCTGTCTACGGAGATCTGATAACGCTCTTCATAATCTTCCGGGTTAAGAACCGTCTGTGACTGTGCCGGAGGCTGTCCTCCTGCCGTTTGGATTCCGTTTTCTTCCTGCCATTCATAGAACGTCAGGGTTTTTCCCTCTTTCCCTTCGTAATAATAGGCAGAATTCAAATCGATCCCGCTCTCATCCACTCCCCGGTCCACGTTTAGGAATTTCACAAATCCGAGATTGTTAATCAGATAATACCCGCTTCGGAAGTACGCCGGCACCTCAACGATGGCGTATCCGTCTGTGGAAAGGGTGTATTTTGCAGTCTGGTAAAGCTCAAAGGACTGGTAATACCTGGTGTCGGCAGCAACAGAAACCGGGGTATGCTGCGTGCCCAGATACAGATCCACCTTTGCCGCCGCGTCCTTACTCATTCCGGTGATGATACCCGCGCTGTTTAAATACTGCGGGGAAAGGGTTGTCCCATTGATGGAGTCTACCGTGACATCTGTATCCCTGCCAAGGCCCAGTGTTTCCAGGGTGGTTTCAGGTGACTGGAGTTCAGACGTGTGCTCTTCCGATCTCAGACGGTCTGAGGAGCAGACTTAATCTTGCCGGATTCGCTTAAAACAAGTCCGGAAAAGCCGATAGAATAGCCACAGTCCCGGAACCGTTCCCAGGTAAACGCGGATATGGAGCCATCGGAAACGTAGATCAGCTGGTCATTTTTATACAGGGTCGGGACTGCCATATCCCTGCGGACAAATCCCAGGAGCCGGTTTTCGGCCTGACTGGTCATTCCCCTGTCCTTGCTGTCCGCAGACTGCGCCGGTCTTGCAGGGTCAAAATT
>CAJUDN010000117.1:0-282 GCA_910585355.1 uncultured Lachnospiraceae bacterium | reverse complement strand
TCAAAATTGCAGTCCTCCACCGAGAGCAGATAGAAGGAATCTCCGGATTTTACATAAAAATGGCCGGGTTCCAGATCATTTAAGGATACAGCGGAAAGAATCGCTTCTTTTGGCCCTTCCGCCTCCTGCTCCTTTTTGCAGCCGGAAAGCATCAGGCCCATACAGACGGTAAAAGCGGCAAGCACAAACAGCTTCTTCTTCATAATCTCCCCTCTCTTGCGTTGGCGACGTAAATTTCTGTACCGTCATCCAGTTCCAGCCGGATAACCTGCAGGATACAGC
>CAJUDN010000116.1 GCA_910585355.1 uncultured Lachnospiraceae bacterium | reverse complement strand
AATTGCTATGCCACAGCCTTGGCAGGCCATCGCGCAGCGATTTTGTTCAATCCCTATTTGTTTAATTGTTCAGCACTGTTATTTTACCACAACCGCACACACAATTCCATTATATTTAGCTCATTTGTCTTATATCATCTGCCTTGCCCGTTCCCCCTGCTCTGTGCTGACTGCCCTCGGCTTGCGGTAGCCGATAAAAGACTTCGGATGTCTAACACCTTATCCTGCTTTTTCAGTGTGTCCTTGTAATCTTTACTTCAGATAACCGTATGGCGGACTGCTCGCAACGTGCTTTCCACTCTCGCCTTTTGTCTTAAAAGTGGACTTGATTTTTTTGCAGATGCTCTTTGCATAATATTCGTTGATTAATTCGCTTTGCACAACTGTTCCCGCAACATTCCTATCCGTACATAGTTTCTCCCCAGCCGGCTCATGCCTTTCACTATGAAAGTTCAGCGCTCCGGCGCTGAACGTGCGAAAACGGGGCCGCGAAGCGGCATCTTCCACTCCCGTTTTCTGCACATCCGCCGGAGGCTCATAGGAAACCCTTTCATTCATGGTGGTGCCTAATGGCAGGCATGGGGGTTTACTATGATAGTGCCGATATTGTCTTTTGGTTGGATATGCTGTTGTTCTTTTGTATTTATTTTGAATAAGAAGTCTTTTATATTTTATAACTCCCTTGACAAACAAAAAAATTGTGATACTATATAGATATACCCGGTATAGGTATGGAAAGGAAGAATAATATGAAGACAGAAGTCTATAATATTGAGGGGATGTCATGCGCCGCCTGTTCCAGCGCGGTGGAGCGTGTTACGAGAAAAATCGAGGGCGTGGAAAACAGCAGCGTGAATCTGACCACGGCGAAAATGACGATTACCTACGATGAGGCCAAAGTGACCCAGGCCATGATTGAGGAAAAAGTAGAGCGCGCCGGATTCAAAGCGGCGCTTTCGGCGCCGGAGCGGGATGTGAAGAAGGAAGAGGAGGAGCTGTTCGCCAGACAGGAGGAGAACCTGCAAAAGAGCTTTCGCAGGCTGAAGATTGCGATCTGTTTTGCAGTGCCCCTTTTGTATATCGCTATGGGCCATATGGTGCCGGGCGGCCTTCCCCTTCCTGCCATCATCGACATGCATGAAAATCCTGTGAATTTTACGCTGGTTCAAATGTTTTTAACCATTCCCGTTCTTATCGCGGGACAGAAATTTTATACCGGAGGCTTAAAGGCCCTTATAAAGGGAAATCCCAACATGGACTCTCTGGTGGCCGTAGGTACGGGAAGCGCGTTTTTATACAGTCTTGTGAAAACCGTGCAGGTATTTTCTGATCCCATGGCGGCCCATGAGCTCTATTATGAGTCAGCCGCTGTTGTGGTAACTCTGGTTATGGTTGGAAAATACATGGAGGGCCGCAGCAAGGGAAAGACTTCCGAGGCGATCCGCAAACTTATGGAGCTGGCGCCGGATACGGCGATTCTTCTGGAAAACGGAACAGAACATGAAGTGGCTACCGATACCGTCGCCGCGGGCCAGTACATTCTCATAAAGCCCGGCAGCCGGGTACCCCTGGATGGTATTGTGACGGAAGGAAACAGCAGCGTGGACGAATCCATGCTGACCGGAGAGAGCATTCCTGTGGAAAAAGGGCCCGGGGATGAGCTGATCGGAGGAAGCGTCAACTACAACGGGGCCATGGTATTAAAGGTCACAAGAGTGGGGCAGGATACCACTCTTTCCAGAATCGTCCGCATGATGGAGGATGCCCAGGGGAAGAAGGCCCCCATTTCCAAGCTGGCGGACAGAGTGGCCGGGATTTTCGTTCCCACGGTCATGGCCATCGCCGCTGTGGCGGCCCTTCTGTGGTGGATTGTGGGCGGTCAGGATATTTCCTTTGTGCTTACGATCTTTGTATCCGTTCTGGTCATTGCCTGCCCCTGTGCTCTGGGACTGGCCACGCCTACGGCTATCATGGTGGGAACCGGCGTGGGAGCGGGACACGGCATTCTTATTAAGAGCGGCGAGGCGTTAGAAATCGGCCAGAAAGTGGATACAGTCGTGTTTGATAAGACGGGAACCATAACCGAAGGAAAACCGAGGGTAACCAATGTTTTTCCGGCGGAAGGCGTGACAGAGGAAGAGCTTATAAAAATTGCTGCGAGCTGCGAAAAGGCGTCGGAGCACCCCCTGGGGGCGGCTATTGTGGAGTATGCCGTTGAAAGGAATCTGGTTTTATCTGAGCTTTCCACCAAAGAATTTGAAAGTGTGACCGGGCAGGGCATTGTCGCGTCGCTGAAGGGAAAAACTGTTGCTATCGGAAACCGCCGTCTTCTGGAAAGCAGAGGAGGAATTGAGACTTTCAGGCCGTATTTTGAAGCGGCGGAGAAAATGAGCGCCGAGGGAAAGACGCCGATGTTTGTCCTGGTGGATAAAAAGGCCGCGGGAATCATCGGCGTGGCCGATACCATAAAAGCGACCAGCATCCCGGCTGTTGATGAGTTAAAGAAACTGGGACTTTCTGTCTGCATGCTGACCGGAGATAATAAAAGAACCGCGGAATATATCGGAAAGCAGGCGCATATTGACCATGTGATCGCCGATGTGCTGCCGGATCAGAAAATGAACGTGATTTCCGACTTGCAGGCAAAGGGAAAAACTGTTATGATGGTGGGAGACGGTATTAACGATGCCCCGGCCCTTATCCAGGCGGATCTGGGAATGGCCATCGGTTCCGGAAGCGATATTGCCCTGGAATCCGGAGACGTGGTGTTAATGAAGTCGGATCTTATGGATGTGTGCAGGGCTGTCAAATTAAGCCGTGCTACCATCCGGAACGTAAAGCAGAACCTGTTCTGGGCCTTTTTCTACAATTCACTGGGAATCCCTGTGGCTGCCGGAGTGCTCCATCTGTTCGGGGGACCGCTTTTAAGCCCCATGATCGGAGGATTTGCCATGTCCTTAAGCTCTGTGTGCGTCGTTGGAAACGCTCTGAGGCTTAGAAAGCTGAAACTTTAGAGTGTGTTTGAAAATTACTTTCATATGGCTGGCAGAAACCAATATGAGGAGGAAAACGGAAGTTGGAAGTTAACAGGACAGAACAAAACAGCATGGGAGATGAGTGCCAGTGCAGGCACAAACATCGTGATTCCAAAGAAGAAAAGGATCTGATGAACCGTTTGAACCGCATCGAAGGCCAGGTACGCGGCATTAAAACCATGGTACAGGAAGAACGGTACTGTACGGATATTCTGGTGCAGGTATCGGCCGTTCAGTCGGCGCTGAACGGTTTTTGCAAGGTGCTTTTGTCCAATCACATCAGATCCTGTGTGGTGGAGGACATAAAAAACGGCAAAGAGAACGAGGCCATCGCGGAGCTCTGCGAGACAATAAAGAAAATGATGTAAAGGAGAGTAGACCATGAAAACGTATACGTGTGAAGAAATGATGTGTGAAGGTTGTGTGGCAAGGATTCATAAGGCTCTGGAGGCGGCTTCCATAGAGCATAAGGTGGATCTGGCAACCAAGACCGTTAGCGTTGAGGGCAGTGCGGACTGTGAGAAAAAAGCCGTCGAAATTTTAGACGATCTGGGTTTTTCCGCTGTGGAGAAGTAAAAAAGAGAAGTAAAAAAGATTGAAAAATATCATTGACATTTTTTACTTTTTGTATTATACTACCAAAGGTAATCGAGGCGTGGCTCAGTTTGGTAGAGCGCTGCGTTCGGGACGCAGAGGCCGCAAGTTCGAATCTTGTCGCCTCGATGCCTCAGGGCCTGTTGGTCAAGCGGTCAAGACGACGCCCTCTCACGGCGTAAACCCGGGTTCGATTCCCGGACAGGTCACTT
>CAJUDN010000115.1 GCA_910585355.1 uncultured Lachnospiraceae bacterium | reverse complement strand
ACGACGCAATGGTGCGTGACAGGCAGTTCACAACTACGATTACTGTCTGGATGGAACACTAGAGGGCTGTCGTAAAATGTTTTTTTCATACAAGATATCGACGTCTGTTTGAGAACAGTATATTATATTTTGATGACCTTTTCCATTTTGCAACAACCCCAAGTTATCGCGGCAGTCGCCAGGGGCTCGTTGCTCGCGTAAATAAAAAGTCCCGCCCCGGAGATTTTCGTCAACTGAAATATCTCCGGGGCGGGACTTTTATTCCCCGCGGTACCACCCGCATTGCATTACTGCCTCTCATGAGCCGCCGCCAGGGGCTGTCGGACCAACATCCTACGGCTCTGCTGCGTAACGTGCAGCCATCGTGTTTTCCTATCTGCTCCCGAATTTCATCGTGCCTTTCAGAAAACCAGCTCCGGAGCGTTCCCACATTCTTTTCCCTTTCCCATGCTCTCAGCCGGCGACATGGTTCTCTGTCAAGTTTCAAAGAGTGAGTCTCTTTCATAGCCTTTTTCTTTATTTTTGTATTGTTATCTTATAATTTGCTATTTATATCAGAGTTTTTCGATTCTGTCAAGTGCTTTTAAAGAATTTTCGTAAGTTCCGAATGCCGTCAGACGGAAATACCCCTCCCCGGACGGCCCGAAACCCGAACCCGGAGTACCCACGATCCCTGCGCGATGGAGCAGAAAATCAAAGAATTCCCAGGAAGGCATGCCATTGGGCGTCTTCATCCATATATAGGGAGAATTTACGCCGCCGTATGCCGTATAGCCCGCGCGTTTCAGTCCATTTAAAATGGCGGTTGCATTCTTCATGTAACGCCTAATCTGTTCCGCGACCTGAATTTTCCCCTCAGGGGAATATACGGCCTCCCCGGCTCTCTGGACAATATAAGGCGTTCCGTTGTATTTACTGCCCTGACGGCGCATCCAGAGTTCGTGAAGGCTCACATCTTTGCATGTTAACTCCTTTGGAATCACAGAGAAGCCCAGACGGACTCCCGTAAAACCGGCTTTTTTGGAAAAGCTGCGAAGTTCGATGGCGCAGGTCTTCGCTCCCTCACATTCATAGATGGAATGAGGGATTCCATCCTCGGTGATATAGGCCTCATATGCCGCGTCAAAAATAATCACAGATCCGTTTTCGTTGGCATAATCCACCCATTTCTGCAGCTCCTCTTTTTTCATCGCTTCTCCTGTAGGGTTATTGGGGAAGCAAAGGTAAATCACATCCGCCCTTTTTCCGGGAAGCTTGGGAAGAAAACAATTCTTCTCCGTACAGGGCATGTAAACCACCTGATCGAATTTTCCGGTGGACGCGTCATAAAGCCCGGTGCGGCCTGCCATCACGTTGCTGTCCACATAAACGGGATATACCGGGTCGCAGACGGCAATGGTATTTGTAAGGCCGAATAATTCCTGAATATTACCGGAATCGCATTTTGCGCCGTCGGAAATAAAGATCTCGTCGGCCAAAATCTCGCAGTTTCTGGCTTTAAAATCGTTTTCTGCGATGGCGGAACGTAAAAATTCATACCCCTGCTCCGGCGCATATCCGCGGAAAGTGGCAGCGTTCCCCATCTCATCCACAGCCTTATGCATGGCCTCCACAATGGCCGGAGCCAGAGGCTGGGTCACATCGCCGATTCCTAAGCGGATAATCTCCTGATCAGGATTTTCTGCCTGGAAAGCAGACACCTTTTTTGCAATGGCAGAAAATAGATAGCTGCCCGGCAGTTTCAAAAAGTTTTCATTGACAGTAAACATAAGCGTTCCATTCCTTTCTTTTCGCGGGCAATAAACCAGTGTCCCGTCTGCGTTATATTCAGCCAAACCTCCTTGTCTATTCGCCCATCTGCTGCGCTGGGTTTTCCAGCCGCAGCCCCCGCATAAGTATTTTAAGCGAATCTTTTACTCCTCGGGAATCAGCATGGTTACCATATGGGCGCTCTCTGTCATGGTGCGTCCCGTATCCATACTGGTTTTCTGCAAATACCGGTGGGCTTCCGGCTCCGATAAGTGGTTCCGCTTCATCAATAGTTTTTTTGCGCGGCGTAAAACTACCTGCTCCTCCGCGCTTTCCACAAAGCCGGCAAAAAGAGGGTGCGCCATGTTAGGCCTGGATTTGAACTCCGGGTGGGCCTGGATTCCCACAAAGAACGGATGCTCAGAAAGCTCAATCATTTCCACGATTCTCCCGTCCGGGGACTGGCCGGAAAGGATCATTCCATGGGAAGTGAAGTCCTCCCGGTATTTATTATTCACCTCAAAGCGGTGTCTGTGCCGCTCGCTGACACGCTCGGTTCCATAAAGGGCATATGCCCTGGATTTTTTATCCAATACGCAGGGATAAGAGCCAAGACGCAAAGTGCCTCCAAGGTTCTCCACCCCATTCTGGTCCGGCATCAAATCCACAACCGGATGCGCGGTATCGGCGTCAAATTCGGAGCTGTTGGCATCCTTATATCCCAGAACATCTCTGGCATATTCCACAATGGCCATCTGCATGCCCAGACAGATTCCCAGAAATGGAATTTTCTCTGTTCTCGCATAGCCGGCCGCCAGGATCATCCCTTCGGTTCCCCGGCAGCCAAAGCCGCCGGGAATGATAATGCCGTCCACCCCGGCAAAGATATTTTCCAGATTTTCCCGTGTCAGAGACTCGGAATCCACCCACTTGATGCTCACCTTGGTGCGGTTTGCGATACCTCCATGCTTTAATGCCTCCATAACGCTTAGGTAGGCGTCGTGAAGTTGAATATATTTTCCGACAAGGGCGATGGTCACCTCACTCTGGGGATTCTTAAGGGCGTCCACCATCTGCCTCCAGTCGCCCAGATTCGGCTCGCCGCAGGGAAGTCCCAGACAGGAACAGACCACATGAGCCAGACGCTCCCGCTCCATCACGAGAGGAGCTTCATAGAGATATTCCACATCAGGATTCTGGAGCACATGCCCCTCCGGCACATTGCAGAACAATGCGATTTTCCCCTTGATATCGTCTCCGAGGGAAACCTCGGTCCGGCACACAATCACATCCGGGGACAGTCCCATTCCCTGGAGCGCCTTCACACTCTGCTGGGTCGGCTTCGTCTTTACTTCTCCTGATGCCTTAAGATAGGGGACCAGAGTCACATGGATCAGGACGGAATTCCTGTATCCAACTTCCTGACGGAACTGGCGGATGGCCTCCAGAAAAGGCTGACTTTCAATATCTCCCACAGTGCCGCCCACTTCAACGATGGCAATGCGGTTTTCCTCCGGGGACTTTGCCCGGTAAAATCTGGCTTTTATCTCATTTGTAATATGGGGAATCACCTGAACAGTTCCTCCGCCGAAATCTCCATGGCGCTCCTTCTGGAGAACCGTCCAGTAGATTTTTCCGGTGGTAACGTTGGAATTTTTATCCAGACTTTCATCAATGAACCGCTCATAATGACCAAGATCCAGATCCGTTTCCGTTCCATCGTCGGTGACGAACACCTCCCCGTGCTGGATGGGATTCATGGTACCCGGGTCAATGTTGATATAAGGATCGAATTTCTGCATGGTGACCTGATAGCCGCGGGCTTTCAAAAGCCTCCCTAACGATGCTGCCGTAATTCCCTTACCAAGACCGGAAACAACGCCGCCTGTGACAAACACATACTTTACTGCCATAGTTACCTCCTGAGCTTTGTGTAAAATGAGCGATCTTCCTTTCCGCCGCAGTGCGATACGAAGCACAGAGTGCTTTTTGTTTCGTAGGAAAGACCTTTTAGCAGCTCGCTTTTACGCATTAACGTAACAAGGTCTTTCCTGATGAACTATGAGAAACACGCTTTGCGAGTTTCTCAAGTTATCGCGGCAGTCGCCAAG
>CAJUDN010000114.1 GCA_910585355.1 uncultured Lachnospiraceae bacterium | reverse complement strand
ATATTTTTCAATCAGCCAGGCCAGCGTGCGCTCGTAGCAGCCCATGGAAGTCCGGTGAATGATATAGGGACGTACCTTATCTCCATTCTGGTCCACATAATACATATCAAAATTCTCGGCAATGGCACAATCCAGCTGAATAGTGATCATGGTGTCTTCCTTGCCGTACACGTTTTTGGCCTGAATATCGATCTTAGGTCCGTAGAAAGCGGCTTCCCCGTCTGCCTCCTCATATTTCACGCCTTTTTCCTCCAAAACGGCGCGGAGAGCGTCCTGAGTGCTGTTCCAATAGTTCTCATCCCCCAGATACTTCGCCTTGTTGCTGGGATCCCACTTGGACAACCGGTATGTGACATCATCCTGCAGCCCCAGTACGCTGAGCACGTAGTAAGCCAGATCCAGACAGCTCTTCAGCTCCTCCTCCGCCTGATCAGGCCGAATCACCAAATGAGCCTCTGTAATGGTAAATTGCCTTACTCTTGTCAAACCATGCATTTCTCCGGAGTCTTCGCTGCGGAACAGTGTGGAAGTCTCGCTCATCCGATAGGGAAGATCCCGATAGGATTTCTGTGTATTTTTGTACACATAATACTGGAACGGACAGGTCATGGGGCGCAGGGCGAATACCTCTTTGTCCTTCTCCTCATCACCCAGCACAAACATGCCTTCTTTATAATGATCCCAATGCCCGGAGATTTTATACAGATCGCTTTTTGCCATCAAAGGGGTTCTGGTACGGACATATCCCCACTCCTTATCCTCCAGATCCTCTATCCAGCGCTGAAGCTTCATAATCATCCTGGTTCCCTTGGGAGTAAAAAGAGGCAGTCCCTGGCCCACCACATCCACTGTGGTAAACAGCTCCATTTCCCGGCCCAGTCTGTTATGGTCCCTGCGCTTTGCGTCCTCCATCCGCTCCAGATGCTCCGCCAGATCCTCCTTTTTATTGTAAGCCGTACCGTAGATCCGCTGCAGTCTGGCCTTTTCGGAGTCGCCCCTCCAATAGGCCATGGAGGAGGATATCAGCTTAAAGGCCTTGATACCCTTTGTACTCATAAGGTGAGGACCGGCGCACAGATCAGTAAAATCTCCCTGGCTGTAAAAAGAGATTTCCGCGTCCTCCGGCAGATTCTGAATCAGCTCTACCTTAAAGGGCTCCTGCCGCTCTTCCATAAACTGAATGGCCTGATCTCTGGGAAGAGTAAACCGCTCCAGCTTCGCACCGTTTTTAATAATCTTTTTCATCTCCGCTTCCAGAGCGTCCAGATCCTCCCTGGAAAACGGTGCGTGGTCAAAGTCATAATAAAAACCCGTATCAATGCTGGGGCCGATAGCCAGCTTTGCCTCGGGGAACAGCTTTTTCACTGCCTCCGCCAGCACATGAGAAGCCGTATGCCGGATGGCCGCCAGCCCCTCCGGGTCATCGGCGGTACAGATCGCCAGCTCACAGTCCTGACTGATCACAGTTCTTAAGTCTGTCACCTGGCCGTTCACCTTGGCACAGCAGGCGGCTCGTGCCAGACCCTCGCTGATGTCCTGCGCAATCTCATACACGCTTCTGCTTTCTCCGTATTCCTTCACAAATCCGTCTTTTAAAGTAATCTTCATCTCATTCCTTCCTTTCCCGGGTGGTCATGTCCCTGTGGGAACACATCCGTTTACATTTAAAGTAAAAAAAGTCCCCTGCAATCGAAATTGCAAGGGACGCATCATGCGCGGTTCCACCCTCGTTGCAGACCAAAACTGTCAAAAATCTCTTTAAAAGGGATTCTCTGCCGTTGACCTTATGATCTGCCGCTTCGTTTGCTCGTAACGGGAGCCTCCGGGCTGTATTAAAGCCACTCCGAGATGGTCTTCAAATGTCCTTCTGCCAACCCGCTTTCAGCACCGGCATGTATACCGGGCAGGTCTCTCTGGAGCCTCCGACATTCTACTGTTCTCTTCATCGTTTTACTCCGCCGTTCAGCCGGCGCCTGCAAAATTTTGCCTGCGGAACCGAACGGCATTCATTTTTTATTTTCAATTGCCTGGAAAATCAGAACCGGTCCGAAGCCGTTCCTGATGATTCTCTATCATAATACCTTTTGCTCAAAAAGTAAAGAGCCTTTTTTTACCGGATTTCTGCAGTCTCGCAGACCGGTCTTTCATCCAGGCTCCTGGCAATATAGCCCTCCACCTCATTCCGGCCTATTCCCAGGGCCACAGCCAGTTCGCCATACAAATTCTCCTCCGCCAGATGGCTGTACTTGGCATCCACTGCCGTCACCTTCCGGCCTGACTGCAAACGCTTCTGTTTTCTCAGGTATATGGTTTTAATCACTCTGACCCACTCTTCACACTTATTGGTTTTCATGCTGTCCCGATAGGCCTGCTCTGTCAACTTCTCATTGATAATCGTTAACATCGGAATCTGAGGGATCGAGTCGATCAGCTTTTCGGCTTCATCCCGATTCAGAACAGGCCTCATGGAATCCCCGGAGGAATCCACCGGCACATACACTGTGCTGCCCGCCATATACCTCGGTTTTAAAATGTAATACTTCCGCCCCTTATCCACACCAGAAATGTCCAGTGTGGTAATATTCTCCACCTCGCACACTCCTTTGTTTCCACAAATCACATATTCGCCTATCTTATACACAAAAACCTCCTTTTCCGCCAGAATGTCCATAAACACTGTCCGTACTGCCGCAAATAATTTACCGAACAGTTAAGTTATAACCTTATTTTAACAGATTAAACCGGAAAATGTCAGTAAATTAAATAGCAACACCGCATTTTTGTTAAAATTGTCTATTCTGTCAGGGGGTTTGATTGTGCAATATGTTCTTTTGCGATCCGGGAGCCTTAATCGATGACCTTAATACTCTCGATCACAGGCTTATCTCCATCTACTATCCCCATATCATCCGTCACATAGCCGGCTTCACAGATGGCGTCCACCACATCCATGCCATCTGTCACATAGCCGAAGCAGGCATACTGTCCGTCCAGTCCTGTGCTGTCCTCATGAACAATGAAAAACTGGGAGCTGGCACTGTTAAACTCTGTAGTCCGCGCCATGGAAACAGCTCCCCGGGTGTGGGACAGGTTGTTCTCCACACCATTTTGTGAAAACTCTCCCAGTATAGCCTCGTCGGAGCCTCCCCGCCCTGTTCCTGTGGGATCTCCTCCCTGAATCATAAATCCACTGACAATTCGGTGAAAGGTCAGCCCGTCATAAAACCCGTCTCCGGCCAGCTTCAGAAAATTTGCCACCGTTACAGGCGCCGCGTCCCCGTCCAGTTCCACGGAAATCGTACCATAGTCCTTCACTGTAATCTCCACATGATGCTTTCCTTCCACAGCGGTCTCCTGGCCGGCTCCGCTTTCAGAGCCTTCCCCGCCCGAAACGTCCTCATCCTTTTTCCCACAGCCCGCAAAAGCTGCCACAGCCATAATCATCAGCAGCACACACACAAACTTTTTCATACTATTCATTCTCCTCCATGATGTAAATGCTAAAACCCGATGACACCTCACGCCGCCACCGGGTCAGCTTTATGTTGTAAGATCAAAACGACTTCCCTGCGCTGCAAGGCGCTCTTCCTTTATGGCATTCCAATCCACCCTGCGGATCTTATCCGCCAGCTCCTCCACAGAATCTCCATAAACCAGGGTCCTTTTTCCCCGCTCTTCCGTATAAGCCGGTCTCTTTCCTCCTGCCGGCCTCCGTATCCCGTTCTCCGTCCGTGATGCGTCCTCCCGGCGGCTCTGGCGCTGTTTTTCTATGCGCTCTCTCTGTTTTTCGCTGACCTTTTCCAGCTCCGCAAAGTATGAAACCCCGCCGTTATCCTTTATGGCAATGCCAATCCGGGATACCTCCCATCCCTTGCTGCCCAGCTGCTGCTTCATATCCTCCAGCTGCTTTACCGCTTCATCCAAAGTATTCAGGTTCTCGTCCCTGGCACTTCTGTCTGAAGCCATTTTTTCCAGCTCATCAGGGGTAATCAGCAGGCTGTACTCTCCCGTTCCCCGGGCCAGGCAGGCGGCTGCCTCTTCCTCCGTCTCATAATCGGCCACAAAGATATCCATATTTCCATATTTCTTCTGCAGATCCTTCAGAAGGTTTTTGGCCTTGTCGCTGAGATTCACCTTTTCCTGTTTTGCCGTTTCTGAGGTCTTCCGCGCCCTGCCGGCCAA
>CAJUDN010000113.1 GCA_910585355.1 uncultured Lachnospiraceae bacterium | reverse complement strand
AACACCAGCCTTCCAAGCTGGATACGTGGGTTCGATTCCCATCACCCGCTTTTTTTATTGCAATGGAAAGAAAAAAGAAACAGATGATGCTTAAGGGATGCGGCAGGCCATGGGAAACAGTATAGATTCAGAAGGAAGAGCGGCGGCTGTGAAATAGAAAATATGAATTGGACTTGCCGGAGGGACAAGGCTATACTTATAGTAAGTGGGGGTACCTGCTGATGCAGGTATCCCCATGCATGTAGGAACTTACTATAAGAAAAAACAAGGAGGGGCACAACATGAATGTGAAACATGAAGTGAGTGTTACAAAGGTAAGAAAGGATGCGGAGGACAATTTCAGAAATGGATTTTTCTGCTGCGAAGCACTGGTGGCTGCCATCTGCGATAATTTTGAACTGAATGTTCCAAAAGAGGTAATTGCAATGTCCTCAGGAATGGCAGTCGGCGCAGGGCGCTCTGGCTGCATGTGCGGAGCCCTCAATGGGGGTATCATGGCATTGGGAATGCTTTTTGGCCGTACAGAGCCCAATGGCCCAAAAGATCCAAAGGTTGTGAAATGTATGGAGCTGACTAATGAGCTGCATAGTTGGTTTAAAGAAAATAATGGAAAAAACTCCGTTTGCTGCCGTGTTCTGACAAAAGAATTTGATATGGGGAAGGGAGAGCACAAGGAGCAATGCATCTATTTCACGGGACTTTGCGCTGGAAAGGTTGCAGAAATTATTGTCCGTGAAATGGGCCTGGTAAATACGGATAATCAGTAATCTTTGGAAACGGGGATAAAAGAATGATTAAGAAAATACCTTTACCGATTACCGGTGTGGCGTTGGGCTTCGCCGCCCTGGGAAATTTACTGCAAAGTTATTCTGAGACAGTGCGCCTGGTCTGCGGAGCCATCGCTGCCGTGCTGCTTCTCCTGTATATTATGAAAATGATTATGTACCCGGGAAGCTTTAAAGAGGATATGAAAAATCCCATCATGGCAAGCGTTTTCTGTACCTTTCCTATGGCGTTTATGCTGTTAGCAGCCTACGTTAAGCCGTGGCTTGGCGGCTTTGCACAGATTATCTGGTATGCGGCGATTTTGCTCCATATTGTACTGATTCTCTATTTTACCAAAACTTTTATGGTAAAAATCCAGATGCCTAAGGTGTTTGCCAGTTACTACATTGTTTATGTAGGAATTGTGGTGGCCAGCGTTTCGGCTCCGGCTTTTGGGGCCACGGGGCTGGGAACGGTTCTGTTCTGGTTTGGATTTGTCATGCTGCTGGCGCTTTTGGTTCTGGTTACCAAACGTTACATCAGCTACAGAGAAATTCCGGAACCGGCGCAGCCGCTGTTTTGTATATATACGGCTCCGGCAAGCCTCTGCCTGGCCGGCTATATCCAATCTGTAGAGAATAAGTCCATTGGCATGATCGGCTTCATAGCTTTTCTGGCCTGTCTTCTGTACCTTGTGGTGCTTGTGAAGCTGCCGATATATCTCAAGATGAAATTTTATCCAAGCTATGCGGCATTTACGTTTCCGTTTGTAATCTCTGCTATTGCGATGAAACAGATGGCTGCCAGCCTTTCGAAAATGGGAAGTCCAATTCCCCAGCTTGGAATTGTAGTGACCATTGAAACAGCGATTGCAACGGCTCTGATGGTATATACTCTGGTCCGATATCTTTTATTTATCGCGTCAAAATAACAGTACATAAAAGGCGCTCTGCCTGCATTTTGCGGGCAGGGCGTTTCATTTGTCTTACATATTCTAAAGCATTTCAAGGAAATCCAGATTAAAGTTTTATCGTATCCCCATGAATCAGCCTGCATAAACACTAAAGATGAGGCAGATCGTAAGAGAATGATGGAAGAAAGGCCATGGATTCATGAGGATATGGCTCGGGTAAACTGGCTGGTAGGGGGGGGGCACTGCGTTAAGGACTGAACGGTTATAAGAAGCGATTGGAGAAATAATATTTAACTTGACATATATCAAAACATAATGATACAATTTGATTCAAAAAATAAAGATCTGGATGGCATGCAAAGCTGTGCGCCCGCATGCTTTCTGTACACTTAGGAAGGAGAGTATTGTGAGAAAGATAATTTTAGTGACCGGCATGATGGGCCCTAATTCAAAGGGAGCGCCGTCATTTACATTGAATCAGAATTATATGAACGCGATCGCGGCGGCAGGCGGTCTGCCTGTCATGATGGGAAGTACAGGACTGGCGGCAGAATATGCAGAGATGGCAGACGGACTGCTGCTTACCGGTGGGGAGAGTGTGCATCCGGCAAGATTTCATGATACTTTTGACCATTTGGCCGACAAGGATGCAGCCGTTGCCCATAATCTGAAGGCAGGCTGTAATACAGCCCGCGATGAGATGGAGTTTGCAGTTTTTGAAGAGTTCCTGAAAAGGAAAAAGCCGATTATGGGGATCTGCCGTGGTCATCAGGTAATCAACGCCGCCCTGGGTGGTCATAATATGCTGAATTTTCCGAGAAAGCATCCCTTTGAACATTCGGAGGGAATCCAGCATGAGGTGAAAGCAGAAGCCGGGTCCATCCTGGAGCGGCTTTATGGTCCTTCTTTTCTTGTAAATAGTTTCCATCGCGACTGTGCAGACAGCCCGGGACCGGAGGTGAAGGTCACTGCCAGGGCACTTGATGGTACGATTGAAGCCATCGAGCATGCAACGCTTCCTATTTTCAGTGTACAGTTCCATCCGGAGCGTATGCGTGGAGACGCTCCGAATCCGGCGTTTGGTCCTGATGGCACCAGGCTGTTTGAGTATTTTGTAAGCCTTTGCCACAGCACGTTTTCTGTTGGATAAGAATAGGGGACATCGTAACTATATGCATTCTTATGGACTTTGCAGCAGGTGCAAAGTCCTGTGCCGTACATCTGACGGAAAGTAATTTTTAAGCACGCTCTATACATCTGCTTATCGAATCTTTTTCTTGCTATTTTCTTTCTGGCATATTAAAATATAGAAATGGCGACGTTAGCATAGAATATAGGAACCTGGGGGCTGATTTATGTTGAAACAGGATGCGGCCACTCCATTATATGTGCAGTTAATGGAGGAGATTGAAAAGAATATCAAAAATGGTATATATAAGCCCGGCGATAGAATCATGACAGAGGCGGAAATGGCAAAGGAATATGGAGTCAGTCTGATTACGGTACGAAAAGCAGTCGGTTCTTTGATTGAAAAAGGACTTGTGATCCGCAGGCAGGGGAAGGGGACGTTTGTTACAAAACCGAAGTTTTCCCGTAATATGAAGAAACTCCAGAGCTTTACAGAAATGTGTGAGCAGATGGGAGTCAGGCCTGGGGGAAAAATGCTGGAGAACCGGCTGATAGGGGCGGATGAAAAAACTGCCGCCCGTCTGAATATCAAGCCAGGGAGCAGCGTGGTGTATATTTCACGTCTGAGATATGCGGACCAGGAGCCGGTGCAGATTGAGAGAAGTTATTTTCCGCTGAAATATGCATTCCTTTTGGAGGCAGAGTTTAACAATAATTCCCTGCTCGGTTTTCTTCAGGAAAAAGCTGGCGCCTGGATCGCGAGTTCGGAGAAGGTGATTGAGCTTTGTCGTGCCACTGCGGAGGAGGCAGAGCTCCTGGAAGTTAAGAAAGGAGACTACCTTTTGTTTGTACGAAGTACGGCGTATGACAGTGAGGGAAATCCTATGTATGTCGGAATCCAGATCATTAATGGAGACAGGTTTTCCTTATATGTTTATGAAAGCAGAGAAGAATAGGGACGTGTTTTAAAAGAGGATGCGGCCGCTGTACTTACTCCAAAAAATACTTGACACGGAGATGAGGATTGATATATAATCAAATTTGTAAAACTCAATATTGAGATGCACGAGTGGCTCAGTGGTGGAGTATCGCCTTGCCAAGGCGAGGGTCGCGGGTTCGAATCCCGTCTCGTGCTGTTTGGTTTTTGCAGTGTTTATGCGGGTTTCCAAAATTTGGAGACCCGTATTTTGTTTCCATAATTTTATTTACTTGACAGTTGCAGTTTTTAATTTACCTGCTTTAATTGCATACTATGATATTCCAGGTTCATCATTTGCTGTAGCATACCCATTTGCTGATTCTGCGTGCATTTAAAATCATATCACAGACAAAAGAAAAACTTTCTAAAATTAGTTAGGAAGCTGCCGGATGTAAGGAAACAGGTATTTTGGCTTTTTGCAAAAATAAAATTAGGAACTTTGGGGCTATATTGTGTTCTCCAAGAGCATAGGACCACAGGATTTAGTTGTCGAAAAAAGGCGGAAAAAAGAATGAAAAAAAGGGAAAAAAGTGGTTGACTTTTTGGAATACGTTTGCT
>CAJUDN010000112.1:3490-4426 GCA_910585355.1 uncultured Lachnospiraceae bacterium | reverse complement strand
CGCAATGGTGCGTGACAGGCAGTTCACAACTACGATTACTGTCTGGATGGAGCACGCAGAATGTTTTTCCCGTTTGACACCTTTTCGATGAGACCTTATAATACTTGATAGAGAAAAAGGAGAGAACCATGTCGAATATCATAGAAATTACAGATTTTTCCGCACCAGAGCTGGATATTTACGCGCGGCTTTCAGAAGGCCGGCTTTATCATTACCATGAGCCGGATTTGGGACTTTTTATCGCAGAAAGCCCCAAAGTCATTATGCGGGCCCTGAACGCAGGCTTCACCCCCGTTTCTCTTCTGTCAGAGCAAAAGCACATCGAAGGAGAAGCCCGCGAGGTCATCGCCCGCTGCGGGGAAATTCCGGTTTTTACGGCCGGGTTTGACGTACTCACAAAGCTTACCGGTTTTTCTCTGACCCGCGGTGTACTATGTGCCATGCGCCGGAAAAGGCTCCGGAAACCAGAAGAGGTCTGCCATGGCGCCCGCCGGATTGCCGTTCTGGAAAATGTAATGAATCCCACTAACATCGGCGCCATTTTCCGTTCGGCGGCGGCATTAAATATGGACGCAGTGCTTCTGACTCCAGGGTGCAGTGACCCTTTGTACCGCCGTTCCGTCCGGGTCAGTATGGGGACGGTATTCCAGATCCCCTGGACTTTTTTGGGAGATGACGGCTCCAGACGGCCATGTCCCGGTATGGACCGGTTAAAAAATATGGGCTTTAAAACGGTGGCCATGGCCCTGCGGGACGATTCCGTTTCCATTGAAGACCCAAACCTTCTTTCCGAAGAAAAACTGGCAATCATATTGGGAACGGAGGGGGACGGATTATCCGCTTCCACCATTGCAGACTGCGATTACACCGTCCGTATTCCCATGTCCCACGGCGTCGATTCTTTAAATGTGGCCGCCGCCAGCGCAGTGGCCTTCT
>CAJUDN010000112.1:0-3480 GCA_910585355.1 uncultured Lachnospiraceae bacterium | reverse complement strand
CTCTTCCGATCTTTCTGGCAGCTTGGAAAAAGCCGGCTCAGATAACCGCCAGGCCGGCCGGGGAAGGGCCGGGAGGCTTATGCCGCATGCCAATTCCCTCCCTTTACAGCTTCTTCATATTCCCTCAGCTTTCTTTTCGCGTTTTCATTTAAGTCTTTGGGAACCTGAATCTGCACAGACACATACTGATCACCGTACCTGCCGGGCTGATTCATGAAGGCGATTCCCTTTCCCTTCAATCGGATTTTCGTACCTGACTGGGTTCCCGGCGCAATTTTGCATACCACCTTCCCGTACAGAGTCTCCACCACGGCCTCACCCCCAAATACGGCGTCCGTGAACGGAATACTTATGGTTGTATACACATCCTGTCCTTTCCGCTCGAAACCCGGTCTTGCGCCCACAGTCACCTTTAAAAGTAAGTCTCCATCCTTTCCCCTGCCAAATCCCGGCATCCCTTTTCCCCTGAGACGGAGCGTCTTTCCCGTATCGATACCGGCCGGAATGTGTACGCTTAAGGATTTCTCCTCACCGCTTCCTCTAACGCTGCCAAGATGAATTATTTTATCACAGCCTAACACCGCCTCGTTAAAGTTTATGAAAATTTCCGCATGGAGATCGAAACCGTCCCTGTCGTAGCCGCCGAAAAAGCTTTTGAAAATATCCTCCATGTTATCTCCTTCAAAATGGGATTCATAATAGCTTTCCTCCGGCCCCGCATACTGGCAAAACCTGCCGTCCCAGGCCCCCCGGTACTCATAAGAAGGTCCCTCCTGCTGCGGACTATCCATAGACCCATTGAATGCGGCATGACCGAACCGGTCGTAGAGTTTCCTTTTTTCCGGGTCACTCAATATCTCATAAGCCTCCATGACTTCCTTAAATTTTTCTTCTGCCTGGAGATTCCTGCCATTGGCATCGGGATGATATTTTTTCGCGAGCCTGCGGTATGCCTTTTTTAAGGCGGTTTCGTCGGCGTCCCTTCCAACCCCCAGAATTTCGTAATAATCTCTCTTTCTTCCCATATTTCTCTCCTCAACAAAAAATATTTTCTGTGAAAGTCCTCTGCCAGAGTGTGTCTGAAAATTGCTTTCGTCAGATATGCGTCACAGTTTGTGGGAAATTGGGACCAAATGGGGGAGACGTAAAGGGCTACGTTGACCGAATAAGGGCCAAATTTCCCGCAAACTGGGCATGCGTTCAGGAATCCCAAACGCGCCCGGCAAGCTTTTATGTGTAATAGCGCGTCCGCTGCCGGGCGTATAAAGGTTTACTAAAAATACCCTGCGGGAGCCTGGCCGCAGGGTATCAGTTTTCGTAACTGTAAGGATGGCGAGCAATGATCAGTTTTCTTTATTGAGAGGTATCAGCCCTCAATAGAAATATAACGCTTCTCCGGAACTGCCCTTTTTTCTTCCTTTGGCAGGCGGAAGCTCAGAATTCCATTTTCATATTTAGGATGAATATCATTTTCGGTCACATGGCCGCCCACATAAAAGCTGCGGCTCATGCTTCCGGCATAACGCTCACGCCTTACATATTTGTCCTGCTCATTTTTTTCCTCCCTATCCAGGCCCTTGGAAGCACTGACAGTCAGGTATCCGTTTTCCAGGGAAAGTTTAATTTCATCCTTTTTAAATCCCGGCAGATCCATATCTACCATATAGCCGTCTTCCATTTCCTTCACGTCCGTTTTCATCATATTCTTTGCGTTCTTTCCGTATAATACTCTATCCATATCCGGAAAGGCCGGGAAAGCAAAATCCTCCATAAAATCATCAAATAAGCGATCTCTGAAAATACTTGGCATCATCATAAGTCATATCTCCTCTCCATGACTGAAAATATATTCATTTTAGTTTCCAAACATCGGGAAGGAAATGCATCTGTAATTTCCGTTCCTTTGTTATATATGTAATATAGCACATAGGATTTCGTTTGTCAACAGACCAGACCGCAAATTTTTGTGAAATAACTGTGAATTTATAACAGCTCAGATTCCCCTGCCGCATAAACGTACCTATTCCGTCCATTCCTCAAACACCTCTCCGTCCATCTCAATAATATGTTCCATCGGAATCACAGTCCCGTCTGCCATCAGTAGGCTGTGCCTGCAAAAATCAATTTTTTTCACGGTCCCCGATGCCAGCCTGCAGGCGCCGCCATGTTTTCTGGTATCTGGTTCGAAATACGTGACAGTCACATTCGGCCTCTCATTTAAGCGCCCGCAAAGTATGGCAAGCCGCACATCCAGCGTTTCCCTGCTGTCCTCATCCAAATCGGCCATTTCCTCTGTCAGGCGTGCTTCCTCCCGAATCGCGGCTCCATAGCCGGTCAGCGCTGCAAAAGGTGAAAACTGGGCGGCCCGTTCTGACATAGACATCTGCGGATGACCTGCTGAGACCGGATGGGGCAGATTTAATATATCATCATAACATTTCCATTCTTCAGCTTTTTTATTCATATTCTTTCCTCCCCGTTCTGGTGCGTGGACCACGTTTAACAGCTTTTAACGCAGCTGGCCTTCTATGCTTTATGGCCTCCGATCTGACGGTTTCTGTCTTTTGCCGTAGCGCCTTCCTTAAGATTCATGCCTTTTAAAATCGCGTTTTTTCCAAACTTCTTTTTAATGTCCAGCATAGCCTCCTGCAGCTTTCTCTCCCGTTTTAAATCGGCTTCCTCCTCTGTCCTCTTCTTCTCCAGCGCGGCATAGTCGGTAAACATGTCAAGCTGTTCCATTATCTCTCCCGGACTTCCCGCTCCCTCCTCCGTCACACGGCATGCCGCAATATTAAGTCTCCTGACCAGCAAATGTGGATCCACAATCCTGTCAAACAGTTCCAAAGCCTTCTCTGCAATCTGCTTTGAAGAAGAAGTTTTCCGGTCAAAATTTATGGTGCCATGGGCGTGTTTTGGCACCTTCCGGCCATAGCGGTCCGTGGTTACGGCTCCTTTGTACTGCCTGCGGATTTCGGGGGCAGACAGGTTTTCAATATCATATCCCACTGTCAGGACCACCTGGTCTGTCACAAGCCCTTTATCCACCAGGTCCAGAGCCAGAGAGTCCGCCATTTCATGAACCACCAGCCTGGCCTTTTCAAAAGAATAGGGGCATAGAAGCACCTGCCCCCCTCCCACGCTGCTTGATTCCGGCTTATACGCTTTAATATCAGCCATAGTGCACGGTTCCCAGCCCCAGGCATGATCAATCAAAAGCTCTGCGTTTACACCGAACATTCCATAAAGGAGCTCTTCATTATAATACTCTGTTTTCCTGCCGATGGAGCATCTGGCAATATCGCCCATGGTAAAAAGGCCCTGAGCCTCCAGCTTTCCTGCGTATCCTCTTCCTACCCGCCAAAAATCTGTAAGAGGCCGGTGGTTCCAGAGAAGGCGGCGGTAGGACATTTCATCAAGGCCCGCAATCCGCACTCCGTTCCGGTCGGGCTCCATAGATCGGAAGAGCGTCGTGTAGGGAAA
>CAJUDN010000111.1:656-4552 GCA_910585355.1 uncultured Lachnospiraceae bacterium | reverse complement strand
TACGATAAAATTGTGCTGATGACCGATGCGGATGTGGATGGAAGCCACATTGACACCCTGCTTTTGACCTTTTTATACCGGTTCATGCCGGAACTGATTTATGACGGCCATGTTTACATTGCCATGCCTCCCCTCTATAAGGTGGTTCCGAAAAAAGGAGAGGAACGGTATCTTTATGACGATAAGGCTTTAGAGGAGTATAAGAGGACTCACAAGGGCGATTTTACTCTCCAGCGGTATAAAGGTCTTGGGGAGATGGACGCGGATCAGCTCTGGGAAACCACGCTGAATCCGGAGAACCGGGTATTAAAGCGGGTGGAAATTGAGGACGCAAGGCTTGCCAGCGAGGTGACGGAGCTTTTAATGGGAAGCGATGTGCCGCCCAGAAAGAAATTTATCTATGACCATGCCGACGAGGCGGAGATTGACGCGTAGTAAGGAGAAGGAACTAATGGCAGAGAAAATACTGAGAACGGAATATTCTGAAGAAATGCAGAAAAGCTATCTGGATTATTCCATGAGCGTGATTACCGCCAGAGCCATTCCCGATGCCAGGGACGGCTTAAAGCCGGTACAGAGGCGCGTGCTTTACGATATGAGCGAGCTGCACTTAGACCACGATAAGCCCCACAGGAAATCGGCTCGTATCGTGGGAGATACCATGGGTAAATACCATCCCCACGGCGACAGCTCCATTTATGAGACGTTAGTCGTCATGTCTCAGGAGTTCAAAAAGGGAATGGCTCTTGTGGACGGACATGGAAATTTCGGCTCCATTGAGGGAGACGGGGCCGCGGCCATGCGTTATACGGAGGCACGACTTAAAAAATTCGCGGAGGAGGTCTATTTAAAGGACCTGGATAAAACCGTAGATTTTGTCTCCAATTACGATGAGACGGAAAAGGAGCCGGAGGTTCTCCCTGTAAAGGTTCCCAACCTTCTGATTAACGGGGCAGAGGGAATCGCCGTGGGTATGAGTACCAGCATTCCTCCCCATAACCTGGGAGAGGTCATTGACGCGGTGAAGGCCTATATTGACAACCGCCTTCTCACGGTGCAGGATCTGATGGCATACCTGCCGGGTCCGGATTTTCCCACAGGCGGAATCATCGCCAATAAGAAGGAACTGCTGGCCATTTATGAAACCGGGACCGGAAAAATCAAACTCCGGGGAAAAATGGAGGTGGAGCTTGGAAGAAGGAAGGCAGACCGGGATAAGCTTGTAATTACAGAGATTCCCTACACGATGATCGGGGCGGGGATTAACAAATTTCTTTCGGATGTGGCGGAGCTCGCGGAAAGCAGGAAGCTGCCGGATGTGGTGGATATTTCCAATCAGTCCAGCAAAGAAGGAATCCGCATTGTACTGGAGCTTAAAAAGGATGCGGACGTAAGCAGAATAAAAAATATTTTATATAAGAAAACAAAGCTTGAGGATACCTTTGGCGTCAACATGCTGGCCATCGACGACGGCCGGCCGGAGACCATGAACTTAAAGCAGATTTTGAATGTTTTTCTGGAATTTCAGTATAAGAATATGACCAGAAAATATAACGTGCTTTTGACTAAGGAGCTGGAAAAGAAGGAGGTGCAGGAGGGCTTAATCGAGGCCTGCGACGTGATTGATCTGATTATCGCGGTGCTCCGCGGTTCCAAAAATATGAAGGACGCCAAAGAATGTCTGATGACCGGGGATACCTCCCATATTAAATTTAGAGTGCCGGGCTTTGAAAAGGACGCCCAAAGCCTCCATTTTACAGAACGCCAGGCTACGGCAATTCTGGAGATGCGGCTTTATAAACTGATCGGCTTAGAAATTATGGCGCTTCAGAAAGCTTATAAGGAAACGTTAAGGAAGATTCGGGAGTACCGCCATATTTTGTCCAGCCAGAAAAACATGGATACGGTCATAAAAGAAGAGCTGGGCGCCATCAAGGCAGAGTTTGCCGGGGAGCGGAGAACGCTGATTGAGGATGGCGAGGAAATCATTTATGAGGAGGAAAAGGAGGAGGCCAAAGCGGTGGTCTTCGTTATGGACCGGCTCGGTTATTTAAAAACTCTGGATAAGTCGGTTTACGAAAGAAATCAGGAGACCGTCCATGCTGAGAATATCCATGTGATTTCAGTCATGACGGATGACAAGCTTTGTTTCTTTACGGATTCCGGCGCCATGTACCAGGTGAAAGTATCGGATATGCCATCCCTAAAGGTAAAGGATAAGGGAATTCCGATTGAGAATGTCAGCAAATTTGACGGAACCAGGGAACGGATCCTGCTTGCCATGCCGGCATCCGGCCTTCCCGGAAAGAAATTTTTGTTTGTGACGGCCGAAGCGATGATTAAGATCGTTCCAGGAGAGGAATTCCTGACGGCAAACCGGATGGTGGCGGCCACAAAGCTTTCCGAAGGGGATATGCTGGAGACGGTATGCCCAGTGAATGGAGAAGCGGATCTTGTACTTCAGAGTAAGGAAGGCATGTTCCTTAAGTTTTCGATGGAGGAGGTTCCTCTCCTTAAGAAAAACAGCCGCGGGGTGCGGGGAATGAAGCTGGAAGCGGAAGACCGCATAGAACAGGTGTATTTCCCGGACCGGGAAGCTGTGATTACTTATAAAGGAAAAGAAGTTCATTTAAACAGGCTGAAAGCGGCGAAGCGGGATGGAAAGGGAATCAAGAACAGCGGTTCAGGCAGGTCTGCGCGGTCCTAGTGGGTATAAATATCCCGCCGATAATTCCAAATATATAAAATAACAGGGGGAGGTACTATAACAATGAGAATTCAGGGTGCTTCTAATAGCTTTAATTCCCATTTGAAAGCTGAGGTGAATGCAAGTAAATCTTCGGGAGGATTTGCAGAAAGTTTAAAGGCAGAAGAAAATAATATAAAGAAAACATCGAAGGATACCTTTGCATACAAAACAGGGCGTACGCAATCCCGGTTCAGTGGGACAATGCGGGAACGTTTTAAACAGATGGAGCAGATAAACAGCGAAACAGACTGGAGAGCTTTAAACGATGCTGAGAAAATAAAACTGCTGATAGACCGATATCGCGATGCGTTCAGCGAGTTTGATCTTGTTATGTCCGGATTATATAGCTCATATATATCCTCGTATGATGAGATAGGAGAACACTATGGAAGCTTATTATAGAACGTGTACAGACGATGAGCTCAGAACAAAAATCATGGATAAGTATAAAGGCTCAAATTCTATGGAAAATAAATATTTAATGGTGGATGAGATGCGTAAATGCGGGCTGAGAAAAAACGGAGAACTTGATATTTTATTGTCCATGGAAATGCAGATATTCAGGCAAGTAGAAAACGCGAATACAATGGCGCTTTATGGAACCAATATGTCTATCAGTCAGCATCCTCGCTTTTTAGAGATGTTTATGGCGTACGCGAAAGGTACCGGAGAAGGAAAAAACTATACGCCGAATTGGACACAGATAATAGGGGAAGCTAAAAATATGCTGAATCCAGATGCATCTGATTATGAACTTATGGGGGAGGAAATGGATGATTTTCTGGATGAAATTTTAAAACATTAAGGTAAGATATCAAAGTATTAATGAAGCTGTCAGTTTTGAAAAGACAATAATTCTTTATAAAAGGCTTACTCCCCCATGTTGGCGTAACGCCTGACTTGATTCCCTTTCGATGAAAGGGAACAAACACTGACATGGAGTATAAGACTGACGATATGGAATCCTGGAAATCTGATTCTAAATCAACTATATTTGATAATTACAGGTTTGCTTATGATGTAATAGTTGCAAATCTATATTAAAGTGTGTTTAAAAATTGCTTTCCGTCAGATATACGTCACAGTTTGTGGGAAATTGAGTCCGAACGAGGGAGGCGTGGTGGGCTGTGTTGACCGAATGAGGGCC
>CAJUDN010000111.1:0-646 GCA_910585355.1 uncultured Lachnospiraceae bacterium | reverse complement strand
CAAAGTGGGGCGTGCAGATGACGGGAATGAATTTTCAAACACGCTTTAGTTCATTAAAAATATACTCTGCCCGTCCGGGCATGCATGAAGGGATATGTCCGGATGGTATACTTAAAATAAATTGTGAACACGCGCCTCTTTTCTGCCAGAATGCAAAGAAAAGGGGCGCTGCACTATGAAGAAGTTACTGGGGCTGTCACAAAAATCAGTCATTTTACAATATGTATCCAATATCTGAAAGTATTGGAAACGATATATTGTAGGAAGCTGCTGTTTTGCGACAGCCCCATAACTGCATATGTCCATTTAAGATTGCCTTCGGCGGGATTGTCGCAAAACGAAAAAATTCATCAACATATGGCATGCTGTTCTCAAGTAGGATCCTATATCCTGTATGAAAAACTCATTTTGTAACAGTCCCATGATACTGGCTCCCGGTCAATAAACGGAGGGGCTGACCGTGGAGTGACAGTGGCATAGAAAAATCATTGTCGTGAGATTCTGTAATCATATCTTGATTTTTCACGGATTTTGCGCTAGTATAAGAAGAGTTCACTCTGACGAACTCTTGCACGGTGTACGGACGCATGGCGCCAGATCTTGTTTTCGTGCAAGTGCACATGAATGTACAAAGCGCTTTTTACTT
>CAJUDN010000110.1 GCA_910585355.1 uncultured Lachnospiraceae bacterium | reverse complement strand
GTCGCCAAGGTCTCGTGCGAGCACGGACTTTGGCTCGTTGATCGCGTAAATAAAAAAATGGTGACAGAATCCTCAAGGATCTGACACCATTGTCCTCACATAGCTTCCATATGTAATCTTACACAGATTTTAAAAAAATATGGAACTAATATATTCCTTTTTTTTTGATTTGTAAAGCTTTTTTTAAAAAATGGTTGACAAATTTTCAAAAACATGTATAGTATACCTCATTAAAGAAAGCAAGGGCGCTTCGGTTTTGGCTGAAGCGCCCTTCTTTTTTGTTACAGAAGGTCTGTGCATTTCCCACGGAAAAACATTGCCGCAGGCGGAGAATCCTGCAATGCAGGATTTTTATGGATGATTTCCGGTAGCCGCGAAGGGACTGCACAGCATTGAGAGAGGAGAATCATTTATGAGCAAAAACATCCCCGAACTGTATGGAAGCCTTGTATTTAACGATTCCGCCATGAAGAGCAGACTGTCGAAGGACATCTACAAAGCACTTAAGAAAACCATTGACAACGGTACGCATCTGGAGCTTGACGTTGCCAACGCCGTTGCCGTCGCCATGAAAGAATGGGCCCTGGAACATGGCGCCACCCACTTCACCCACTGGTTCCAGCCCATGACCGGCATCACTGCGGAAAAGCACGACAGCTTTCTCTCTCCCACAGACACCGGTGAGGCAATCATGGAATTCTCCGGAAAAGAGCTTGTAAAGGGCGAACCGGACGCATCCAGCTTTCCGTCCGGAGGCCTGCGGGCCACCTTCGAGGCCCGTGGATACACTGCATGGGATCCGACCTCTTTCGCATTCATCAAAGGACATACGCTTTATATTCCCACCGCGTTCTGCTCCTACAGCGGGGAGGCCCTCGACAAAAAGACGCCCCTGCTCCGTTCCATGGAGGCCGTCAGCAAAGAAGCTGCCCGATTATTGCATATACTTGGACACACAGACGTGAAACGCGTTCTGGCCACGGTCGGCGCAGAGCAGGAATACTTCCTTGTGGATAAAGCGGCTTACGATTTAAGAAAGGATCTGATTTTCTGCCGTAGAACCTTGTTCGGCGCTCCGGCTCCCAAGGGGCAGGAAATGGATGACCATTACTTTGGTTCCATCCGTCCCCGCGTCGAAGCTTTCATGGAGGAGTTAAACGAAGAGCTCTGGAAGCTGGGAATTCCCGTAAAAACAGAGCATAAAGAGGTGGCTCCCGGACAGTATGAGCTGGCTCCGGTCTATGAGACTGTAAACGTATCCATTGACCACAACCAGCTTGTGATGGAACTGCTCAAACGAATCGCAGAGCGCCATGGCCTTGCATGCCTCTTACATGAAAAGCCCTTCGAGGGAATCAACGGAAGCGGTAAGCACAATAACTGGGCGCTTTCCACCGACACCGGGGTAAATCTTTTAGATCCCGGAAAGACCCCCTGTGAGAACACCCAGTTTTTACTGTTTTTAGCGGCCGTTGTGAAAGCGGTGGATGAATATGCAGACCTGCTCCGCATTTCCGTCGCCACTGCTGGCAACGACCACCGCCTGGGAGCAAATGAAGCGCCTCCGGCTGTCGTATCCATGTTTTTGGGAGACGAACTGACAGCCGTTGTGGATTCCATAAAATCTGACAGCTTCTTTAAGAGCAGAGGCAGGGTTGAGATGACCGCAGGCCCCAAGGTGCTCCCGCATTTCATCAAGGATAATACCGACAGAAACCGCACCTCGCCGTTTGCGTTCACCGGAAATAAATTTGAGTTCCGTATGCCGGGCTCTTCCCTCTCCTTATCCGAGCCGAATATTGTACTGAACACCGCTGTGGCCGAGGAGCTCTCCCGGTTTGCGGACCGTCTGGAAAAGGTCGCGGCCGGGGAGCTTGATGCCGCCATCCATGGCCTTCTCAAGGAAGTTTTTACTGAGCATGAGCGCGTAATCTTTAACGGGAACGGATACGCCGACGAGTGGCTTCATGAGGCGGCAAAACGCGGACTTCCAAACCTGGCGTCTACTCCCGATGCCCTGCCCCATTTTCTGGAAGAAAAGAATATTGCCCTGTTCACCAGGCATAACGTGTTTTCCAGAGAGGAAATGCACTCCCGCTATGAAATCTTTTTGGAAAACTACTGCAAAACTCTCCATATTGAGGCACGCACCATGGCGGATATGATGTTAAAGGATCTGCTTCCCGCAATCTTCACCTATATGAGCCACCTGGCTTCCACAGGAATTCATAAAAAAGACCTGATGGCCTCCATCTCCACAAAGGCGGAGGAACAGCTCTTAACCCGCTTAAGCGGGCTGGCGGACGGAATCTCCGCTCATCTGGATTCCTTAAAAGCCGCGGCTGAAATCGCGGAGGCCATGGAGGAGCCCCTGGAAGCCGCTCATTACTGCCATGATGTCATCATCCCCGAGATGAACGCCATCCGCCGTCTGGCAGATACCGCCGAAGGGCTGATTCCCGATGATATGCTTTTGTACCCCACATACGCAAAGCTCCTTTTTAACTTATGATTTTTTATCATTTGTCTTCCGCCTTCCTGTGGCTCAAAATTCTGCAATCGCGTCAAATGCCTTGAAAGCTGCCACTCAATATATTAAGGCTGGCAGAGGCAGGAAATACGGCTTTAGGTCCGCGTTTGCCGTGCCGTAACGTTTACTGTGCCATAAAGGAGATACAAAAAGCCGGGATTTGTCTGTCCCGACTTTTTGTATGCTTTTACCTTACTCTCTTTATCCCCGATTATCCCAAACAGGGCATTTTTCTCTACTCCCCATACACGCGGATGATTCCGGAAACCTCCCTGACCGCCGACATTCCCTTAACAATCATAAGCGCATCGTTAAAATGCCGCTCTAAAACGGCCCCGGTGATGACTACCAGCTCAGCCACGCCGCCGCGGCTCGGCTTTTGAACCACCTGAGCGATACTGACATCATTATTTCCCAGAACGCCCGCAATGTTTGCAAGGACTCCCGGACGGTCAGCAACCTTAAGGCGCAGAAAGAACCGGCTCTTTGTCTCCTCCATGGGTTTCACCGGGATATGCTTATAAGCCACGCCGCCGTTCCAGCCGCAGTTGCCGTGAAGAATATTCCTCATAACGATGATCACATCGCCCATAACCGCGCTGGCCGTCGGCATCTTTCCCGCGCCCCGCCCCATAAACATGGCATCGTCGTTTGCCTCTCCGTGGACGAACACCGCGTTGAAAGAATCCCGCACGGTGGCCAACGGATGCTGTGCCGGAATCAGCATAGGATGAACCCGGACTCCGATCTGTCCATCCTCCAGGGCGGCGATTCCCACAAGCTTGATTACATAGCCGAATTCCTCCGCGTAACGCACATCTTCGGCTGTGATCTTCGTAATTCCTTCCGTATACACGTCCGAAAATACAACCGTTGAATTGTAGGCTAAAGACGCCATGATTGCAATTTTTCTTGCCGCGTCATACCCTTCCACGTCAGCCGTCGGGTCCGCCTCGGCATAGCCCAGCTTTGTCGCCTCCTCAAGGGCCTCTTCATAGCTCATTCCCGCTTCTGACATCTTTGTCAGAATATAGTTGGTGGTGCCGTTTACAATTCCCATAATCTCTGTCAGGAGACTGGCGGAGAGGCTCTGCCTTAAAGGACGGATAATGGGGATCGCCCCGGCCACTGCCGCTTCAAACTGAAGATCCACGCCCCGCTCCTCTGCCAGGGATAAAAGTTCCTGTCCATGCTCCGCCAGCAAGTCTTTATTGGCGGAAACCACCTGTTTTCCGGAAAGGACCGCCTGGGTAATATAGGTTTTCGCCGGCTCCACACCGCCCATAACCTCAATCACCAGCCGGATTTCATCATCGTTTAAAATCTCCTCCCAGTTGTCAGTCAAAATCTTTGGAGGAATCCCGTCCCTCTTCTTTTTTAAATCCCGGACCATGACCTTCTTAATCTCAAGACTGCCTCCGGTTTTCTTGCATATTTCATCGGCCAGCATCCCGGCCAGCGCGTACACGCCGCTTCCAACGGTTCCGGCTCCCAAAAGCGCCGCTTTGATCACATGATTTTCCATAATCGTTATCCTCTCTGCTCCCTGTAAACACGGATTTTGGCGCAGACGCCCTCTATGTCGGGCATGCCCTCCAGTGTCTTTAACGCATTGTTAAAATTCCGTTCTATGACGGAGCCGGTTATAATGACCAGCTCATTGGCTCCGTGGATCGTATGCTTGGCCACCACCTGATCTATGCTCACGCCGTTGCTTCCCAGGACACTCGCAATATTCCCAAGAGAGCCGGGCTTCTCCGAAACCAGAAGTCGGAGAAAAAAACAGCTCTTTGTCTCTTCCATGGGCATGACCGGCAGCTTCTTATAAGCAATTCCGCCGTTCCAGCCACAGTTGTCGTGAAGGAGGTTTCTAAGGACCGTAACTACATCCCCCATGACTGCGCTGGCCGTCGGCATCTTTCCCGCGCCCCGCCCCATGAACATGGCATCCCCGCTTGCCTCTCCATGAACAAACACCGCATTGAAGGAATCCCGGACAGATGCCAGCGGATGTTCCTTTGGAATCAGCATCGGGTGCACTTTCACCTCCAGCCTCTCCCCTGACGTCCGCGCGATTCCCACCAGCTTAATCACATAGCCGA
>CAJUDN010000109.1 GCA_910585355.1 uncultured Lachnospiraceae bacterium | reverse complement strand
CAAATGGTTAGACGGTGACGACAAGAGCAACAAATAGCCTGGTGGGTGCTTTGCCACTATAAAAGTAAAGAAGAATCCCCGAACTGTGCTGGAACACGGTTCGGGGATTTCGTTCTTTGTTCACATGGAACTTTTGCATCTCTTTTTGCCTAATGGCATTATAGCATATGCAAATTTTAATTGCAAGATACACATTTCTTTTTTTATAAAATAAAAATTTGCCGTTACTTTTCATGGAGTGGGGAAAGGTAAAAGGAAAAGAAACAGCCATATCGTTTCTGTTTCACACAATCCATCATTCTGTAATTTTCTCTAAAAGATTTTTGTACTGCACCAGTGTCACATTTTCCATATTCTCGGCAGCTTCTACACAACCTCTTGTGAATCCGTTTTTTGCAAATAGATACAAATGCACTTCATTATAATGGAATTATTCTCCGGCACAAACCGATACCAAAACCGAAACATATTATCACCAATGGCGTAAATTGATTTTCGAGATGCCTTTTCACCATAAGGTGTTTCCTTTTGAACTAATCCCAATGCCATTAGGTTTTTCAAATAGGTGGCACAAACACTGGTATCTTCACCGACTTTTGTAGAGATTTCCGCCATACGGGAAGCACCGGTTGCAATGGCCGTAATGATGGCATTATAAAGTGCAGGTTCCCGTACCTCTTGCTTCAATAGATTTTCAGGTTCCTCAAAAAGCGAAGAGGTTGGGTTCAGAAATGTATTTTTAATGTTGTCCTCAACGCTCAGTCTGTCATCCATTTGCAATAAATACTGCGGTGTTCCTCCCACAATACCGTAGACCATAGCTTTGTCTTCACCGGAAAAATGTTTGAAATACCGACAGGTATCCGCAAAATCAAAGGGCAATATTTTCATATGCGATGTCCGCCTGCCATAAAGTGGTGCTTTATATGCCAGTACGTGGTCCTCCATATAAGACATCGAAGATCCACAAAGAATCAACATCAATTTAGAATCGTCTTTATATTTATCAATTAGAAGCTGTAAAGTAGAAGCAAGGCTCTTGGAAGAGCGGGCCACATATGGGTACTCATCGATTGCTAAAATCAGACGATTTTTTTCCGCCAGCTTAAAAACATGTTCTAATGCAGCCTGAAATGAAGCAAACGCCGTCTCAGCCTGAATACCTGTTTCAAATTCTATAATATTTTTGCTAAAATTCTCCAGATTTTGTTTGGCGTTACTCTCTACCCCCATAAAGTAGATTGCCTTTTTATCACTGATAAACTGGTTGATGAGTGCAGTTTTTCCCACACGGCGGCGACCATAGATGACTGCAAACTCAAATTTATCAGATGTATATAATCTATTGAGGGATGCCAATTCACGCTCTCTGCCGACAAACATAATTCTACCTCCATTCAGTATAGCTACACTATATCACGTTATTGCAATTTAGTAAAATATGATTTACTTATTTGTGATTCACCTATAATCCCACTTATCTTTTGGAGAAATACTATTTTTACGTTATTCATCCCCTTTTGCCGATAGGACACGGATTGGCTCTATGCACAGGTTTTGATTGATAAAAAAGAGCGCCAGAACCCCTACAAGACCTGTTTCGCATACAACAACCAGACAGACCATCCCCCACATATTTTCATTGTTCTCCAGTGAAATACCTTTTTCTGTACTGTCTTCCAAAATCCCTTTTGTGTAAGCACTGCTGAAACTATCTTCCCCGTTATCCGCGGCCTCCTGCACAACACGGTTCATGCTCATTCCAACCGTTGCACCGACTATACTGCAGACTAATGTCAATACCACGATTCCGCCCAGCAATGACAGGATACACTGTCTTTTTGTCATGCCAAGCGCCCTTTCAACGGCTGTACGCCTTTTCTGTTTCAGGATCATAAAATACATCAGAAATGCAATTGTCGCCAGCAATAACGCAAATCCCACCACAAACAGTACGCCTGCCACAATCCGGGTATTTCTCATTTTAGAAGCAAATGATTCATATCCTCCGTCGTCAAATTCTATTTCCAGAAGACTGCTTTCGGGAAGTTTCGCGATTTCCTCCAAAAATATACCGGCAGAGCCATTTTTAATACGGAAAGAAGTATTGTATGCCTGCATCGGTCCACGTTCTGACACATGGTCTTCGTAATTTTCAGAAATGGAGTTTTCCGGGACAAAAATCTGATTGCGTCCCAAAGCATATGGGCTATTCGTAACCGTAACCGGATACGAGTAAATACCGATGATCTTGTATTCACTCACCAGAAAAGCATCCAGCGCATTTCCGTCAGCGTCCAGTGCCTCGGCGCTCAGCCCACCGCCCGTCAAGGCTGCCTGGCACAACGGATTTTTATAATCAGCAAAATAAAATTCTAATTGGAAACGGTCTCCCACCTGAATGCCGTTTAATTTCGCAAATTCCTGTGGGATCAGGCACACTTTCGCCCCACTTTCATACTCGTGTTCCGCTATTTCACGGCCCTCCACAAGCACCGCATCCCCGTCATGAAATGGCCGTAAAAGCTGTAGGTCGCAAACAGGCGTCACCGGCACCATTTTTTCATGGCACAGCTTAAGTCTCCCAGCAATGTTTTTCCAGCGCTTTCCTTCCTCTGTCTCATAGAAATCCTCTGTCACTTCATACCACAGCCGTGTTTGATTTTCATAGACAGGCAGGGGCATATATTCGAAAAGTCCTGTAAATCCGTCATGTTTTTCCGCATTTATCGGATTCATGCCGATAAATGTAATATAGGTTTTTCCCATTTCCAGAGAATCCGGATGTTCTGTCCTGTGAGCGCAGAAATCAATCCTTTTTTCTGAAAGGCTTGCGTCCCCCCAAAGTACGCGGAGTACCTCCACACTGACCGGTTCTGTGGGCACACAATCCTCCAAAGCCCGGATTTCTACCAGAGAAATGCCGGTCATGCTCTCCTCTGTAAGTTCCCCTCCAGTAAGGATATCCTGAGAAACCGCACCAAAATACGGACGCTGCTGTGGGCCGCTGATATATTCTATATCAAGACTTTCCAAAATCTCCGGATCCAAAAGATCCCCGTAAGTTTCTGTTTCCTGATAAATATAATCTTTCAGTCCGGCATCCCACTGACCCTCCATCATGGTACTCTGCTCTTTCTGCCGGACCGTGCCGATCGTGACAAACGTTTCATCGGCCATTTTTATTTTTTCTGATATCTCAAGCCACAGGTTCAGCCCCACCGTAAAGAGCATGGTGCCGAATATAAATATCATACAAAAAAGCCCTGTTTTTAAGGGTGTACGAAAGATTTGCTTCAGACTGTTTTTCATAGACTGTTCACCATCCCGCCGTATTCATCTTATGAACGCTCTCTGTTCGCATAATCAATTCTTCCGTCCTGTACCTGATATACGATATCCGCCTGTTCTGCGATTCCCCTGTCATGTGTTACAAGAATCACGCAGTAGTTTTCCTCTTCCACAAGCCTCTTTAAAATACGGATAATGTTTTCCCCATTCTCAAAATCCAGGTTTCCAGTCGGTTCATCGGCCAGGATGACTCTGGCCCCTGAGCCAAGCGCCCTGGCTATGGCGACACGCTGCTGCTCCCCGCCGCTTAACATGGCAGGATATTTTTTCCGAAGTTCTTTTGACAGGCCGACTTCTTCCAGCAGCACGCCAGCCTGCTCCTTTGCCGCCGCTGTTTTTACCCTACGGAGCTCCATGGGATACATGATATTTTCTTCTACAGTAAGCAGCGGAAATAGCTGAAAATTCTGGAAAACAATGGAGAGTTTCTCCCTGCGCAGCTTCGCCGCGTCTAATTCTGCATAAGATTTTCCTTCAAAGAAGATTTCTCCCTGTGTGGGCTTATCCAACCCGGCCAGTAAGGACAATAATGTGGTCTTTCCGCTCCCTGACCTTCCGACTACCGCATAGAATCTTCCATGTTCAAATGTACAGCTGACATCTTTTAATGCATGGACTTTCTGATACTTTCCCTGATATGTATAACTGACGTGCTCTGCTTTTAAAATACAGCTCATAATTCCTCCCCACACTGTCTGAGTGCGCTTTTTATTCCATTCGCGAAAAAATTTTCATTGGATTTTCGAGACTTAACCAGATTGCCGCCGCCAGCGATGTCACAGTCTGGATTCCCAAAAACAACGCCAAAATGAATAGGCCGCGGTTTCCTTCTGTTATCTGCAGCGCCGCCGCACCGCCCAGCAAGGATAAAACCCCATGTTCACCAGACAGTTCTGCCGCGATCTGAGCCCTCTTTCTCCCCATACAGCGTTCCAGATAAATTTCCTGTTTCCGGCTGCACATTGCGAAAAAAGAGACCAGCGCCGAAATTCCAATGACCAGCAAGAGCAGCGGCATCCGAAAAAGCTCCAACAGATGGATGCTGTTTTTCAGCTGGGATGCGGACTGTATAAAAAACCGGTCGTCTATCACCAGTGCATTTCCCGGCCTTCCTCCCATAGACTGTGTGTCAGTCTGCAAAAACCCCGTTTCCTCTGCTTTTGATTTCAGTCCATTGAGTTCCAGAGGGTTCTCTACGATTCCCTTTGCCGACGAATATAGCAGCTTCTCGCCTGCCTCTTGATACTGTCTGGCCAGCCATGCCACAGGGCATACGATATCGGCCGCTAGATCGGAAGAGCGTCGTGTAGGGAAAGAGTGT
>CAJUDN010000108.1 GCA_910585355.1 uncultured Lachnospiraceae bacterium | reverse complement strand
GTTTTCGCACGTTCAGCGCCTGAGCGCTGAACTTTCATAGAAATCCTTTCATAAATGTGTGTTAAAATCACGTAAATATTATATAATAAATGAGAATTTAAGGCAATATTAAATTGTTATCTGTAAGAAAATGTGATATACTGAAAGAAAAGCCGGGTGCAGCCCAAGGAGCAGCGCCCCCTGAAAGAAAGGATTGATGATTCATGAAACTGATTTATGCCATTGTCCGTTACGATAACGAAGATGAGGTCATCAACGCATTGACTAAAAAGCACTTCAGCATTACAAAGCTCGCCACAACAGGAGGCTTCCTGAAGAAAGGAAACACCACGTTAATGATCGGTACAGAAGCTGACCGCGTGAAAGAAGCCATTGAAATCATTAAAAAAGAATGCGGAAAACGCCAGAAAATTACAGTCAATATGCCGTATATTTCCGGTTCCACCATGATGAACTGTGCCACTATGCCCATGAACGTGGAGGTGGGCGGCGCCACGATCTTTGTCATTGACGTGGAAGAGTATGAGAAAATCTAAAGGCTTTTGCTGAACGACAAGTATTGAAAAAAGTGCAAAAAATTGCCAAAACCTGCTTGTATCGTATATTTTGCTGATATATAATAAAAGCAGGTATGAACCAATAAAACGGAAACAAGAAGGGAGTATACGAACATGTCATTCATTGATCGTATGAAGGAGAAAGCAAGACAGGACAAGCAGACGATTGTTCTGCCGGAGAGCAACGATAAGAGAACTCTGATCGCTGCCGCTCAGGTCCTGAAAGAGGGTACTGCCGACCTTATCATGGTAGGTAAGGAAGAGAAAATTATGGATGGTGCTCACTGGCTGGAAGTGGATCTCACTGGTCTTCAGGTTGTTGACCCAGATACGGATAAAAACTTCGAGCATTATGCAGAGACTCTGTTCGAGCTTAGAAAGAACAAGGGAATGACTCTTGAAAAAGCGAAGGAGACCTTAAAGAGCGATTATATCACCTATGGCGTTATGATGGTGAAGGCAAAAGATGCAGACGGACTTGTTGCCGGCGCATGTCACGCAACCGCCGATACCTTAAGACCTGCGCTTCAGATCCTTAAAACAGCTCCGGGAACGGAACTGGTATCCGGTTTCTTTATTATGGACGTTCCTAATTGTGCGTATGGCGCAAACGGAACCTTCCTGTTCGCAGACTGCGGTTTGAACCAGGATCCCACCGCTGAAGAGCTTGCCGCTATCGCGGAAAGCAGTTCAAAGAGCTTCCGCGCCCTGGTTGGCGAGAAGCCGATCATCGCAATGCTGTCCCACTCCACAAAAGGAAGCGCAAAGCATGCCCTGGTTGACAAGGTGGTAAATGCGGTAAATATTGCACATGAAAAATATCCGCAGCTTGATCTGGATGGCGAGCTTCAGCTCGATGCCGCCCTTGTTCCTTCCGTTGCCAAGTCCAAGGCCAAGGGAAGCGATGTGGCAGGCCACGCAAACGTTCTTATTTTCCCGAATCTGGACTGTGGAAATATCGGTTACAAGCTGGTTCAGAGACTTGCGAACGCAGAGGCTTACGGCCCCATGCTTCAGGGAATCTCAAGACCGGTCAACGATTTATCCCGTGGATGCTCCGCGGAGGATATCGTAGGCGTCGTTGCATTAACGGCCGTACAGGCTCAGATGTCTTAATCAATAAAAATTTTTGAAGGAGTTATTCAAATGAATATTTTAGTTATCAACTGCGGCAGCTCTTCCTTAAAATACCAGTTAATCAATTCCGATACCGAGGCTGTTTTGGCAAAGGGACTCTGTGAGAGAATCGGAATCGAAGGAAGCCAGATCACATACCAGCCGGCAGACGGAGAGAAGGAAGTAAACGTTTCCCCCATGCCGACCCATACACAGGCAATTAAGCTGGTGCTGGACGCTTTAACCAACGCAAAGACCGGCGTAATCGCAAGCCTTGCAGAAGTTGGCGCCGTTGGACACCGTGTGGTACACGGAGGCGAGAAGTTTACGTCCTCTACGCTTCTGACAGAGGAAGCCATAGCCGCAATTGAAGAGTGTAACGATCTTGCGCCGCTTCATAACCCGGCAAACTTAATCGGTATCCGTGCATGCCAGGAATTAATGCCCAATGTTCCCATGGTGGCTGTTTTCGACACCGCTTTTCATCAGACAATGCCGGAGGAGGCTTATCTCTACGGCCTTCCCTATGAATACTATGAGAACTACAAAGTAAGAAGATATGGGTTCCACGGAACTTCCCACAGCTTCGTTTCCAAGAGAGCGGCTGAGGTTGCAGGAAAGCCCTATGAAGACTTAAAAATCATCGTTTGCCACCTTGGAAACGGCGCCAGCCTTTCCGCTGTCAAGAACGGTAAGTCCGTAGATACCAGCATGGGCTTAACCCCTCTTGAGGGTTTAATTATGGGAACGCGCTCCGGCGATATGGACCCGGCTATTATGGAGTACATCTCAAAGAAAGAAAATCTGGACATTGCAGGCGTAATGAACGTTCTCAATAAGAAATCCGGCGTTCTTGGCCTGTCGGGAGTATCCAGCGATTTCCGTGATCTTGAGGAAGCCGCCAATGCCGGAAATGCCCGCGCAGAAAAGGCGTTAAAGGCATACAACTACCGTGTAGTTAAATACATCGGCGCTTATGCCGCTGCCATGGACGGCGTGGATGTGATCGCGTTTACCGCAGGTCTTGGAGAGAATGGAAAGACCACCAGAAAGGCAATCTGTGAGCATCTGACTTATCTTGGCATCAAGATTGATGACGAGGCAAACAGCGTGAGAGGAAAGGATATCGTTATTTCCACTCCGGACTCCAAAGTTCAGGTTATGGTGATTCCGACAAACGAAGAACTGGCGATTGCCAGAGAGACACTGGCACTTGTTTAATCGAATGTAAGGGAAGTTAATCAGGTGTAAGGGAAGATGAAATACGGCCTGTCCTGAAGATATGATAACATAGTTTCAGGACGGGCTGTTCCTGTATATTTGCACAGGAGGAAAGGAGCAGATTGATAAGAACGAAAGTAAGGAATGGTATCATTGGTGCGGCATTGCTGGCGATGTTTTCCATGACTGCCATGGTAAGCTATGCGGATGATTACGGGCCGGAGAGGGAAGATGTGTCCTCTGCGTCTTTTGTCCCGTCCTTTTCTGTAGAGCGTTTTACCCTTCCGGAAGACGCCGGAATGCTTGTGGTGGTGGAAGGCACAGAAGGGAGCGATTGCAACGTATATGTTTACGAGCGCAATGAGGCTTCCCAAAACCGCTGGATTTTGCAAATAGAAACACCGGGATATCTGGGAAGAAACGGCATGAGCAATCATCGGACAGAGGGGGACAAAACCACTCCTATCGGTCTTTTTCAGATGAATACGCCCTTTGGACAGGCGGACCCGCAGGATGGCTTTCCTGAATCTTACATGAAAGTGAACGCGGATTATGTATGGACCGAGGATACGAACCGTCTGGTAAAAAATCCAAAAGCAGACGGAGAACATGTGGGAACCGCTGGATATTCGGAATATTATGATTATGTGATTGATATGGGATACAATAAAAACGCAGCTGCTAAAAAAGGAAGCGCCCTGTTTCTGCACTGCCATGGTCATAACCGGACGGACACCTCCGGCTGCGTATCCATTGAAAAATCAAAAATGGAAGAGATCATGAAACTTTACGGGGCCTGTGGAGAAGGCCGTTCCTATATCGCTCTGGCGCCGTCCGGAACTTTTGAAGGGGTTTATGACTCCTATGGGTGTAATTTCGGCCTGTCGCCAGAGGGGGAGTTTTAAAGCGTGTTTGAAAATTTGTTCCCACCGTCTGCACGCCCCACTATGAGGGAAATTTGGCCCTCATTCGGTCAACGCAGCCCACTACGCCTCCCTCATTTGGGCCCAGTTTCTCACAAGCTGTGACTACATCTGACGAAAAGTAATGCAGTTGCGTTCACAGAGCGCCTGTGGGCAGTAACTTGTTACCAAAAATATGGTGATTTTTTGAATAAATGATTGACAAATTGTGACGAGATATGTATAATATCTAGGTGCGTATTAGGAGAGATAATATGCTGATTAACTTATCTGAAGTATTTACTCTGGAAGGGAAGGAAAAAACCTGGAGTGTTCCTTTTGAAGCGAAATCCTATGAGGGAGCGGAAGGGAAGTATCCGGTTGTGTCCTCGGAGCCTGTGAGAGTGACGGTGAAGAACTTTGGGAACAGAAAGCTTTCTGTTTCCGGAGGAACGAAGGTGACGCTTTCCATACCCTGCGCCAGATGTCTGGAACCGGTGGAATACGCCTGTGAACTGACTTTTGACCAGGAGCTGGATATGAGAGCTTCTGAGGAAGACAGGGTAAAGGACTTGGATGAACAGTCCTATGTGACTGGCTATAATCTGGATGCAGATCAGATGGTCTGTAACGAACTCTCATTGAGCCTGCCTATGAAGGTCCTGTGCAAAGAAGATTGCAAAGGGATTTGTAATAGATGTGGAGCAAATCTCAATTATGAGACTTGCGGCTGCGATACCAGGTCGCTCGATCCGAGGATGGCAGTTATCCAGGATATTTTTAAACAGTTTAAGGAGGTGTAACCATGTCTATCTGTCCAAAGAATAAATCTTCTAAAGCAAGAAGAGACAGCCGTAGAGCAAACTGGAAGATGAGTGCTC
>CAJUDN010000107.1:3812-4790 GCA_910585355.1 uncultured Lachnospiraceae bacterium | reverse complement strand
TTGAAAACAGTATACTATATCTCGATGAACTCCTCTATTTTGCAACAGCCCCTTTCCTTTCCTGCATCAGAAATCAAAGGTAAGCTGTGTACACTGATATTCTTTTTTATAGTCGTGGATAATATCCTCCATCCGGTACAGCAGCTTATTTTTTATGCAGGCTTCCTCAAACACGGTCCAAAGCTTATGAGCCCTGGGGCTCTGGCAATAATAACGGTTTCCATATGTTTTCCCATACCGCGCCGGAAGTTCCAGTCCGGGGAACTTCTTTTCCAGGCCTTCATAAAAGTATTCCCGCTGCCCGTCTCTTATGGTAACGCCCATAATTCCATAGAGAAATCTGGCCCCGGAATCCTTTGTGCGCTTTACCATTTCCAGAATATTCTCCTCATTGTCTTCCAAAAACGGAAGTACAGGCGTCATAACCACCCCTGTATAAAGACCTGCATCAGACATCCGCCTGATGGCCGCAAACCGGCCGGAAGAGGATGTGGCCGAGGGCTCAATTTTTCTGCAAAGATCGTCGTCCACCGTGGTAATGGTCATCATGGCAAGGGCCGGGGAGTGTTCTTTTATGCTCTGGTAAATATCCACATCCCTCAAAATCAGATCACTTTTTGTCAGCATGGAGATTCCAAAACCGAAGGCGTCGATAAGTTCTAAGGCATGGCGGGTCACAAACTCCGTTTTTTCAAAAGGATTATAGGAATCACACATGGCTCCGCTTCCGATTACACCCTTTTTCACCTTTCTTCTCAGCTCATTCCTCACAATCATAAGGGCGTTCTCCTTCACCCGCACACGGTCAAAGTCCTCCACATGATAGCAGGCGCTCCGGCTGTCGCAGTAAATGCAGCCGTGGGAACATCCCCGATACAGATTCATGTTGTAGTCGCTTCCGAACCAGGAAGCGTCCTTGTTTTTCGTGATGATGGTTTTTGCGGGAACAGTATCCATGGCTCCTACCGGCCCTCTTCG
>CAJUDN010000107.1:0-3802 GCA_910585355.1 uncultured Lachnospiraceae bacterium | reverse complement strand
GTATCTCTGCGGCATTGGTGTCCGGCTTCACCTTCTCCATGGCTTTTTCAATGATCCCGTTTTCATCAACAACATAGGCGCTCCGCACCACGCCCATGGATACCTTTCCATAAAGCTTTTTCTCCTTCCACACATCGTACGCCTGAATGGCAGATAATTCCGGGTCTGAAAGAAGCAGGAAGGGGAGCTCATATTTAGCGGCAAAGTTCTGGTGAGATTTCATACTATCTTTGCTGATTCCAATGACCGGAACCCCCATGGCTTCAAACTCCCTGTAAGCTTCGGCAAAGGCCTGGGCCTGCCTGGTGCAGCCGGGAGTGTTATCCTTTGGGTAAAAATAGATTACCACCTTTTTCCCAGAAAAATCCTTTAGGGATACCTGATTTCCGTCTTTATCATTCAATATAAATTCCGGCGCTTTTGTTCCTTTTTCTAACATTGTTTTTCCTCCCTCTCTCAGAGCGTGTCTGAACTTTCATTCCCGCCATCTGCAACTCCCTGCCTTGCGGTATATCTGCCCCTTATTCGGTCTACACAGCTCCCTACGCCTCCCTCATTCAGGCCAAATCTCCCACAAACGGTGACGTATAGCTGACGGAAAGCAATCTTCAGACGCACCTCTAACTTATTTTACAATAAAAAGCATCCAGTTCCTTCTGATTCTTTATGATTATAGTTTTTTCCGGATACTGTCTGACAATCCGGGCATATCGGTCTTTCTGCTTTTTCGTCCGCCCGTCATGGAGAATCCACCAGATAAATTCCCAGTCAATTTTTTCTTCACACCCTTTTGTCATGGACTCCCTGGTCCGTCCCCGGTTCTCAAGGAATCTCCTTACGGCGCGGAAAAGGCAGGTAAAGCGGTTAAAATTCAGAAAAAGTATCCTGTCCGCCTCCTCCATCCGTCTCTCATATTCCAAAGATGAATAATTTCCGTCGATTATCCACCGGGAGCTCCGGTCCATAAATTCCTTTACGGCGGCCTGCTCTTTTTCCGGCTCCTGTTCCTCCCAGCCGGGCAGCCAGTGAATCATATCCAGATGGAGGACGGGAATCCCATACCTTTCTCCCAGGAACTTCGCAAGCGTGGATTTCCCACATCCGGAGTATCCGATCAGCACAAGCTTCACGACTCCACCTGAATCTGGCAGCTTCTCATGGTCTCAAGGGCCGCCTCATGCTTTTCCTTTGTGACGCCCGCCAAGCAGGAGGCATCCACCGAAACGGGAACCTCCGGAAGATACGCCTTAATGAGCAGAGCATTGGATACGACGCAGATATCCGTACAAAGCCCCACCAGTTCCACCGACGCAATACCTTCGGCCCCATGGAGTTTTTTCAAATCCTCCGCAAGAGCCGTACATCCAAAGGTTGGTTTATCATAGCAGGAAAATCCCCGCTCTCCCCTGATTTTTTCCAGTTCACCAATAATTTCCCAGCCTTCCGTCCCCTTTATACAATGCGCTACCGGAAGCAACCGCCCCTCCTGGGTCTCCATATAGTCTTCTCCGTGGGTATCCCTGGTGAATATCACATCTCCGTCAAAACCGGAAACCTTTTCTATTACGTTTGGGACAATCTCCCGCGCCTCTTTCGTTCCCAGACTTCCGTCCACGAAGTCCTTCTGCATGTCCACCACAATCAGCACCTTCTTAGCCATGACACCTCTCCTTTCCTTCTCTTTTGTTGTATCTTTGTGTATTTCAAAAAAGGCAGTCCAAAAAGCTTCACTAGAAGCGGCCTCCTTCTTCCAGCCCCTTCAGCCGCATCCTTCAAAATGCAGTCCATAATGCTCCATCAACAGCGGTCTCTCCTTTCACTCCCTTCAGCCGTATACTTCAAAGGCCGCATACTCATGGTCAAAATGATATCCCAGCTTTTCCGCCAGGGCCACCGACCACAGGTTCTGTGCATCCCAGCTGGGATAAAGTCCCCGGTCCAGACATTCTAAAATAAGCCTGGCCCCGCAGGCATAGGCAAGTCCCCGCCTCCGGTGGTCCTTTCTGGTATCAATCTCGATTTCAATTCCGCCCTCATAGGACGTATAAGAAGAAGCGCCGGAAACCAGCTCATTATTATACAGCGCCACTGCCCCAAGCCCAAGCCGTTTATAGTCTTCATACGTCTCAAACTGAGACGCCAGATCCCGGCTCCATGTATGCTCTCTGCAAACTTCATACAGGCTTTTGTCCATAAGGCGCATGGAATATCCCCCCGGAAGAGACTCCGCCGCCTTTAAAAGCGCTTCTCTTTTAAATACATCCGGTTCCTTTTTTATGGCATACCGGGTAACCTTTTTTGCTCTTATCCCATAATGCCGCAGGATGGTCCCTGACCAGTCCTCAGACCGCGGCACCAGGATCCGGAATTCTTTCCTGCAGGTTTCGTCAAGGTAAAATAAGAGCTCCTTTTCCGGCATTCCGGCCAGAAAAATAAAATCTCCCAGAACCGCGGCAGCGGCCCGGTAATCCCCCGAAATTTCCGGCAGTATCGTTCCGTAAACCGTTCCCATGACTCCCTGGAGGCAGGACCATACCATAGTCTCCTGCCACCCGTCAAATAACGGGGAAACCGCCTTTCGTCTCTTTCCCTTACAGACCTCAATCATCTTTTATCTTCCTCGCCTTGATACGGATCCTCACATAATCTACAATCCATTTTCCATCCACATGAAGCGTTCCGTAAAGCTCTCTTACGGATTCTCTGATCATTTCATCGGCTATGTCCCTGGGAATCCCTTCAAATGCCTTTTTTACAAACATGCGAATCCAGTCTTCCAGGCCGTTCTCTGTTTCCTGCACCGTGGGGCGGTCAAACAATGCAGCGTATTCCACCCGGAACCCGGCCTTCTCCAGAATCGGAGCATACTGACCGATGGTCGGAAAATAAAACGGGCGCAGATAAGAAAGCCCTCTCTTTTTGAAATTCCTCTCCAATGTGCTGTGGACCGTCTCCGCACAGCCGTACCCGCCGAACTCGCAGACCAGGATCCCGCCTTTTTTTAACTGCCCGGCCACATTGTCCGCCAGCTTCTTCTGATCCTTCTCATCCACCCAGTGAAACACCGCGTTGGAAAAGATCACATCGGCCTTTTCCTTTAGAGAAAATTCTGTGGCGTCTCCCTCCACAAAAGGAATTCCTGGATGGAGACTCTCTGCCTTTTTAAGCATATCCCCGGAGGCGTCCACCCCCAGAACCTGATAGCCTTTCTCCTTAAGCCTTTCACTGAGAGCCCCGTTTCCGCAGCCTAAGTCCACCACAAAACTTCCCGGCGCCGCGTCAATAAGCTCCATCACATCCTCGCCGTACTGATGGACAAAGGCAAAATGATCCGTATAATCGTTGGCATTCCATTTAATATTCATATACATGCTTCCTTATCTTTGTTTCCTGTTCTGCCTGTCCTTTTTATACTATCATCATCTGTCTGGAATGTCAAAGAAGAGTCAAAATTTTACCGTTCCTGTCCGGCGGGAGTACCGGACAGGACGGACGAAAGCAATCTGTTTGTTCTGCACTCAAATCTCTTTATTGCAGACATGGCGAGGTAAGCCCTTGCTGTGTTCGCCATATTCGATGGCCTCTTGCGGGCAGCGGGAGATACACGCCATACAATGGGTACAAGTATTCTTCCAGAGCGTGTCTGAAAATTGCCTTCCGTAAATGATGTGTTCTCAATCCAATTTCGTACAATGCGCGGGATTCGCCATGCATACGTCAAAGCCACCATAACCAGGGGCCGCTCAGAGTCGCCACCACCCGTAAAACGGGCAATGTCGTCAACTTAAGAGTATCAATAAAA
>CAJUDN010000106.1 GCA_910585355.1 uncultured Lachnospiraceae bacterium | reverse complement strand
CACTCTTTCCCTACACGACGCTCTTCCGATCTAGGGCCTGTGCAATTGAAAAAGGGCTTCCCGGAATTCCGGAAAGCCCTTAGTTTCTAAAAAGCTGCCTAGCAGATTTGAACTGCCGACCTCCGCCTTACCAAGGCGACGCTCTACCAGCTGAGCCAAGGCAGCAGGTGTTTTTGAAACCTTAGATATAGTATCATGAGTTTCCTCTTTTGTCAACAGAAACTTAATAATTTTTCCACATTTATAATGGTTCATGAGGTAGACCCTCTTCTATCACTTTTATGAATTACGCAGCAAAGTCTTTCCTTTGAAGTGAAAAGGGGTCCTAAAAAGCAGGATTCTCCGCCTGCGGCGGGCCGCAACAGCGACATCCTCCTTTTCGCCGCAGTTCGATCAGCGTCTGGCCGGACCCTTCTTCTTTTACTTCTGTGAAAGCCTCTGTCTTACAATCTCGTAAGCCAGAACTCCCGCCGCCACGGACGCATTCAGAGAATCAATGTCTCCCTTCATGGGAATGGAGGCGATCATATCGCATGTTTCCTTCACCAGGCGGCTGACGCCTTCTCCTTCATTTCCGATCACAAGTCCCAGGGGACCGGTGAGGTTTAACCGGTACATAGTCTCGCCGCCCATGTCGGCACATACAAACCACATGCCCTGCTTTTTTAATTCTTCTATGGTAGAAACCAGATTGGTCACCTTAGCCACAGGCGTATAGTTTAAAGCTCCGGCAGAGGTCCTTGCCACTGTCGCTGTAAGCCCCACGGCGCGGCGTTTGGGAATAATCACACCATGGGCCCCGGCCAGATTGGCGGTACGGATAATGGCCCCCAGATTGTGGGGATCCTCAATTCCGTCTAACAGAAAAAGAAACGGCGGTTCGCCTTTTTTTTGGGCCGCCTCCAGTATGTCCTCCACCCCGGCGTACTCGTAGGCGGCCGCAAAGGCCATGACTCCCTGATGATGTCCGGTCTCCGACATCTGATCCAGGCGTTCCCTGGCCACATATGTGATGATGGTATCATGCTTTTTCGCTTCTCTTACGATAGACTTCACCGGACCGTCCTGGCAGCCGTCCAGAACAAACAATTTGTCAATGGTCTTTCCGGAACGGAAGGCCTCCAGCACCGCATTCCGCCCCTCAATGGTCAGTTCTTCATATCTCATCCGGACTCTCCTCTTTCCATACTCCGATTTTTGTAAGTCCCAGACTTACCAGCTTAAAAAGTCTTTCAAATTGGCCGGAAAGATACAGATACCCCACCAGCGCCTCAAAACCGGTGGCCATCCGGTACTCCTTCATGGTGGCGTTCTTTGCCATGGAAGCGGACTTTGCGTTGCGCCCCCTCTTATATATGGCGTGTTCCTCCTCTGTCAGATCAGACTCAATGGCCTTAAGCAGGTCCGCCTGCGCCCCGGCCTTCACCAGGGCTGAGGCTTTTTTGTGGAGCTTATTGACCTGCTCATTTCCATCATTTACCACCTTGGTCCGTATTAAAATTTCATAGACCGCGTCGCCCATATAAGCTAACACCAGAGGGGAGTATTGTCTGGCATCCGCATCCTTAAGCCTGAAAGACTCTTTAAAAAGCCTTAAGCTCTCTTCCATTTTACGCCCTCTCTTGTATCCTCAAGGACAATTCCCATTTCCAGAAGCTTTCCCCGGATTTCATCGGCAAGGGCAAAGTTTTTCGCCTTTCTTGCCGCCTGCCTTTGAGCGATCATGTCCTCAATCTCAGAATCCAGCATTTCTTCTTTTTTCTCTGTGATAATTCCCATTATGTCGCAAAGCTTCTCCAGAGTCTCCTTCATCTCGTTCACATAATCCGCGGAGCTTCCCAAAGAAACAGTGGAATTTCCAAGCTTTACGAGTTCAAAAATAGCGGAGATGGCATCAGCCGTGTTGAAGTCGTCTTCCATGGCGGCCTCATACTTTGCGACCAGTTCGTCCGCCTTCTTCTTATTCTCCAGCTCTTCTGCCGTCATTTCCCTAGCGGACGCCTTAGAGGTCAGCTCTTTTAATTTTTCCACGCCTGTGAGAATACGCTCCAGACCATTTTTGGAGGCCTCCATCAGCTCGGCGCTGAAATTCAAAGGACTTCTGTAATGGGCGCTCAGCATAAAGAACCGAAGCACCTGCAGGTCGTATTTTTCGCTGATTTCCCGGACCGTAAAAAAATTCCCCAGGGACTTGGACATTTTTTTATTATCGACATTTAAAAACGCATTGTGCATCCAGTATTTGGCAAAGGTCACTCCGTTTGCGGCTTCGCTCTGGGCAATCTCATTTTCGTGGTGGGGGAATACCAGGTCTTCACCTCCCGCATGGATATCAATTTCATTTCCCAGATAACGTTTCGCCATCACAGAGCACTCAATATGCCAGCCGGGGCGGCCCTGGCACCAAGGAGACTCCCAGTAGGGCTCTCCGTCCTTTTTCGGCTTCCAGAGTACGAAATCATTGGGATCTTCCTTTCCCTCTTCGCCGGTAACCTTTATTTCACGGAATCCGGACTGAAGATCATCCAGGTTTTTGTGGGACAGCTTTCCGTAGTCCTTAAATTTCCGCACCCGATAGTAAACGGTGCCGTCGGCGGCTACGTAGGCATAGCCTTTTTCAATTAATATTCCAATCATATCCAGCATGCCGCAGATTTCCTCGGTGGCCAGCGGATTTTTTGTAGCCGGTCTGATATTTAAGGCCTCCATATCCTTTTTGCACTCGGCAATGTAGCGTTTGGAAATCACATCCGCATCCACGCCTTCTTCAATGGCTTTTTTGATGATTTTATCGTCCACATCCGTGAAATTGGACACATAGTTCACATCATAGCCTTTATATTCAAAATATCTTCTTACGGTGTCAAAAACAATCATCGGTCTCGCGTTGCCAATATGGATAAAATTGTAAACTGTGGGACCGCAGACATACATCTTTACCTTGCCCGGCTCCACCGGAACAAATTCTTCTTTTCTTTTCGAAAGAGTGTTATAGATTTTCATGCCATTCTCCTTTTTCATACTTTCTTAACCTGTGCAAGCAAAGCAAGGTTTCGCCGTTTTATGCAGAAAATTCCTGTTAAGCGTCTTCCTATTTTTAAATATCCCGGCTGCAGCCGGGACAGCCGGAGCAGTTTCCTTTTTCCGTCCGGTCATCCATATTATAATCCGCCACGGAGGAGAGCAGGCATACGGCCTGGGCCGCAATTCCCTCTCCGGTTCCCGTAAAGCCAAGGCCCTCTTCTGTGGTAGCCTTTACGCTGACCTGCTCCACTTCTATTCCAAGAGCCTCTGCAATATTCTCTTCCATTCCGGGACGGTAATGCAGAAGCTTTGGCTGTTGGGCAATAATCGTAGAATCAATATTTTCCACCAGATATCCGTTTTCTGCAAGGATTTCTCCCACGCGTCTTAAAAGTTTCATGCTGGAAATCCCCTTATATGCCTCATCCGTATCCGGAAAATGTTTTCCTATATCCCCAAGGGCCGCCGCCCCCAGGAGGGCATCCATAATTGCATGTATCAGTACATCTGCATCGGAATGGCCCGAAAGCCCCTTTTCATAAGGAACGTTTACACCGCCTAAGACCAACTCCCGGCCCCTTACAAGACGGTGCACGTCATATCCCTGTCCGATTCTCATAATTTCTCCTCTCTGTCAGGAACCGATCATCCGTATTTTTTTCGGAATACACCGGATTTCCATATCCTGCTGGCACATGCAGCTTTCACCATCCACATGAACAGCCAGAGGCTTGCCAAGATGAATGGAAGCTTCGCTGCATTCAAAAACCCGGATTCCCCGCTCCCGTTTTCTGACACCCATGGTCAGGTCTTTAAGCATGGGAATCATTTTTCTTTTTTTGGCACAGCTTGCCACATAAACCATCATCTTACCGCCGTCGGTTTCTGTATACTCCTGCTTTCTTTTCTTTCTTACCTTCTCTTTTCCTATCTTAAATGTAATAAAATATATATGGCTGAATTCCACTTTCTTCACACCATCGAACAAAATATAACCCTTCACTGGTCTGGCTAGCATAAGCTGCTTTAGTCCCAGAACAAAATTCAGGACTTTTTCCAAATGAAACCGGCACATCTGGGACCTGGCCGAACAGCATAACAGATTATGACAGATTGCGGCATCCAGCCCGATTCCGCACCGTCCCGCAAACCTCCGGTTGAAAATTTCATCACTGCCGCTGGTCAGTACACCATAATCTGTCAGATTATAGTATTTGGGATGAAGGATGCACCGGCTCTGCCTGTTTACCTTCCAGTAGGTCTGGAAACCGTTGGATAAGGCGTTGCGAAATCCGGCAGGCACATACCCCAGGGTAAGCACCCCCTTAAAGGAAATACCATTGAGGACTTCATTATATGTTCCCTCACCGCCAACTACAATCAGGATTTTAGCCTCATTCTTATCGGCGGTCAGCGCTTCTGCAATCCGAACCGCATCCCCCTGATGTTCCGTGAAAAACACACGATACTCCTGGCTGTCATTTTCCAACTGCCTCTCAAGCCTTTTCCATATATGATAGCCTCTTCCCGTTCCTGCACTGGGATTTACGATAAAATGATACATGGACCCTCCGCTTCATCTCGCTGGTAATTGCATGTTCCTAGTATAACACATAATAGGAAAAAAAGATAAGAAAATTTCTATAAAAAAACTGTTGACATTTTTTTCATAATGGTTTATACTGTCAAAGTCGCAAGTGAGTCACACGCACTCGTGAAGGGACATGGGGTCTTAGCTCAGCTGGGAGAGCATCTGCCTTACAAGCAGAGGGTCATAG
>CAJUDN010000105.1 GCA_910585355.1 uncultured Lachnospiraceae bacterium | reverse complement strand
ATGAGAGAAGAACTTTCTTATGAACTTCCACGCTTCGGCTCTTAGCACCACCATAAATGAAACAAGCTGATGCATGTATTTATTTTTCCGCCATTATCATGTATATTAATTTATGACAGCAAAAATCGTTTTTGTTTTGACTTGTAGTCCGCCTATGAACTTGATTTCTGGTTTTCTCTGGGGCGGTTTATGGACAGCGGGAAATTAAAAATTTCCATTCGGGATGGTATTTCTAAAAGAAATGGTATATAATGTCTAGGTATGTAAAAGAATACCAGAAATACTACAATCAGGAGGAATCATGTTAGAACTGCAGAATCTTTCTTTTGGTGTGGCGGAAAACCAGGGGAAAAAAGAAATTTTAAAAAATGTCAGCCTGAATATTGGTGAGGATAAATTTGTTGTTATAACAGGTCCCAACGGCGGGGGAAAATCTACTTTGGCCAAGCTTATTATGGGAGTCGAAAAGCCTGTTTCCGGAAAAATTCTTTTTGACGGACAGGATATTACGGAAAAGAATATCACGGAAAGGGCCAACCTGGGCATCAGCTTTGCGTTTCAGCAGCCGGTCCGGTTTAAGGGCGTTCATGTGCTGGATTTGATACGCCTGGCGGCGAAAAAACAGCTTTCTGCCGCTGACGCATGCCAGTACCTTTCGGAGGTGGGACTCTGTGCCAAGGACTATATCAACAGGGAGGTAAACTCCAGCTTATCCGGCGGCGAGTTAAAGCGGATTGAAATTGCCACGGTCCTTGCAAGAGCCACAAAGCTTTCTGTGTTTGACGAGCCGGAGGCCGGAATTGATCTCTGGAGCTTTCAGAATCTGATTCAGGTGTTTGAAAAGATGAGAGAAAGGACCAATGGCTCCATCGTTATTATTTCCCATCAGGAAAGAATTCTGGATATCGCCGACGAGATTGTGGTGATTTCCGGCGGCTCCATTTTAAAGCATGGAACCAGGGATGAAATTCTGCCGGATATTTTGGGAACCGCGTCCGCGCCCGGCGGATGCCAGTTTTACAGGAGGGACATGTAATTATGGATAAAATACTGGAAACTCTGCTTGAAAAGGTGGCCGGACTTCACGAGATTCCGGAGGGCGCCTATAATATCCGGGCCAACGGTATGATGGCTGGCCGCAATACCACGGCGAATATTGATATTGTAAGCCGTGAAGACGGAAACGGAATTGATGTTCATATTAAGCCCGGGACCAAACGGGAAAGTGTTCATATTCCCGTGATTTTAAGTCAGACCGGATTGACGGAAACGGTCTGCAATGACTTTTTCATTGGAGATGATGCGGATGTGACCATCGTAGCAGGCTGCGGTATCCACAACAGCGGCGCCAAAGAGTCCCGCCACGACGGAATTCATCGGTTTTTCGTTGGAAAAAATGCCAGGGTAAAGTATGTGGAAAAACACTATGGAGATGGCGATGGAACCGGAGGACGTATCATGAATCCCCGAACCGAGGTGACCATTGAAGAGGGCGGCTATATGGAGATGGAAACCGTACAGATTAAGGGCGTTGATTCCACAAAGCGGGACACTGTGGCCCATTTAAAGGCCAATGCTGCGCTGGTCGTTCAGGAAAGGCTCATGACTCATGGGACCCAGACCGCGGAGAGTAATTTCGATGTGTCTTTGGACGGAGAAAATTCCAGCGCCAACATCGTCTCACGCTCCGTGGCAAGGGATACGTCCAGCCAGGTGTTCTTTTCCAATTTAAGGGGAAATAATCTGTGTGCCGGTCATACAGAGTGCGATGCCATCATCATGGATCATGCAAAAATCAGTTCTCTGCCAGAGATTACGGCCAATCATCCGGATGCCGCCCTGATCCATGAGGCTGCCATTGGAAAGATCGCGGGTGATCAGATCATAAAGCTCATGACTCTGGGCCTTACTGAGGCGGAGGCAGAGGCCCAGATCGTGAATGGATTTTTGAAATAATGGTATTAAATTCTATAAAAAGCGTATTTGCACTGATGTCTCTGATTCTAATGGGCTTCCATTTTTCGGGGAAGAAATGGTTTGGAAAACCAGGGATGGATCTGCTGGCTAAATTTACCGTGGAGGTTACTCTCCCCTTTTACATGTTTTATAATATTTATAAAGATATCGGAAGCCGAAAAGCCCTGGCTTCTCTGATTTTTAAGCTTCCGGTTACCTTCCTTTTGATTCTCCTGTGCATTGGACTGGCGGCCCTTGTTGCCGCGGTTTTTAAGGTGAAACCGGGGCGGCGGTATACCTTTGCGGCGGCCGCGGGATTTCCCAACGTGGTCTTTATTGGATTTCCGGTGATTCAGGCCCTGTGGGGGGACTCAATTACCTCTGTGGGAGTCATTTATTATATCTCCAGTACGCTTTTGTTCTGGACCATCGGTATCTGGCTTATTCGGAAAGACGGAAAGTTTCGGGATGAGACAGGGGGCTTTTTTTCTAATATAAAAATGCTGTTCACCCCTCCTGTTATGGGAATGTTTTTTGGAATGGCAGTGATTTTAGCAGGCATTCCGGTACCGGATTTTGTTTTGCAGCCTCTTTCTATGATTTCAGGCGTCACTTCACCGCTGGCTCTCATTTTTATTGGAAGCGTGATTCGCAACATGGACCCGTCTGCCATAAAATTCGGACGGGATCTGTATCTGGCGCTTCTTATGCGGTTTGTAATCGTCCCGCTGGCGGCAGCCGCCTTTTTAAGGCCCATTCCGATTCCTGCTGAGATGAAGCAGGTCTTTTTCATGCTTTCCACCATGCCTGCCATGGCCCAGATGGGAATTATGGCCAGTCAGTATGAGTGTGATTATGAGTTTGCCTGTACGGTTGTTACCGTGACTACAGTCATCAGCTTATTTACGATCCCGGTGTTTATGTTTCTTATGCAGACCTTTTCCCTTTTTTGACGGTTTATATAGTCTTTCAATGGTTTCGGCAGAGAGCCGTATGCCTATGGCCGCCATGTTTTTGTACGGTCAGCGCGGGGAACGAGAAGGCCTGTCGGGACGGTTATCTTTGGCTGCCTGTTTTTTAGGAGAACAGGATTCTTCTAATCTTCCTCTGCATATTGTAAAGAAAGGGTCAAAAGAAGGTGGTAGCTCATGGATGACCAGAAGGCGGAAAACCTTCTGAATCTGGCTTTGTCGACGCCGGAGGAGGAACGGGAGCAGACAGAGGAATTAAATGTGGGATTTGACCAGGCTCAGAAAACCTGGGAGCTGATTGTGAAATATAATGGTGATTTAGGGGGAGTTTTAGAAGAACAGTTTCCCCGGGTGCAGTTCCGTGCGCTGACAGGAGGATATGCTATTTTGATTGTGCCGGAGGATCAGGTAGATCCGGTCATTGCCTTAAAAGAAATTGAATTTGCGGAGAAACCAAAGAGGCTGTACTTTGCCATCAACAGGGCAAGGGCGGCCTCCTGCCTTACTCCGGTGCAGACAGGCGCCGATGGCCTTTCCGGCAAGGGGGTCCTGGTGGCCATTGTGGATTCGGGAATTGACTATTTTCATGATGATTTCAGAAACGAGGACGGGAGCTCCAGAATCCTGTATCTGAGAGATCAGGTGAGAGAGCAGGTATACACGAAGGAAGACATTGACGCGGCCCTTCAGACGGGAAGCCGCAGCGCGGCCCAGGAAATTGTCCCGTCGGTGGATCCGAGCGGACATGGAACGGCTGTGGCCGGGATTGCAGCGGGAAATGGCCGGGAAAGCGGCGGACGATACAGGGGAGTGGCCTGGGGAAGCGAGCTTTTGGTGGTGCGGCTTGGTGTGGCGGATCCGGAGGGATTTCCAAGAACCACACAGATTATGGACGGCCTGGACTTTGTGGTCCAGACTGCAATTTCTCTGGGACGGCCGGTGGCTGTGAATTTAAGCTTTGGGAATTCCTATGGTTCCCATGACGGAAACGGGCTTTTTGAGCGGTACATTGATTCTCTTACAGAAATGGGGCAGAATGTGTTTGTCATTGGAACGGGAAACGAAGGGGATGCGGGCGGTCATACCTTTGGCAGTCTTGAGGCAGGGGAGGAGACGGTGATCGAACTTTCCGTGGCGCCCTATGAAACAGGATTCGGGGTGCAGCTATGGAAGAGCTACGAGGATGATATCCGGATTTCTTTGAGAAATCCGTCCGGAACAGTGACGGAACCGGTAAGCAGCCGGCAGGGTCCCCATGAGATCGACATGGGAGGGGCCAGGGTGCTTCTGTATTACGGAGAACCGGGGCCTTTTAACATGGCTCAGGAGATTTATTTCGATTTTCTGCCGAAAAATTCCTATGTGGAAAGCGGAATCTGGCGAATCATCCTCAAGGCAGAACGGATTGTGGAGGGGAAATTTGACCTGTGGCTGCCCTCGAGAGGGGCAATAAACCGCTCCACCAGATTTCTGCGGCCCGTTCCCGATACTACGCTCACCATTCCCTCCACAGCCCTCCGTCCCATCTCCGTGGGGGCCTATGATGATTCTGCCATGGTTTACGCCGCCTTTTCCGGCCGGGGGGATACCAGAAAATACAGGATTCAGAAGCCGGACCTGGTGGCTCCGGGCGTTGGTATCGTTACGGTGAAAAGTGGCGGTGGTTATGAGCCGGTAACCGGAACGTCCTTTGCGGCGCCTTTTGTGACGGGGGCGGCAGCGCTTCTGATGGAATGGGGAATTATACGGAATAATGACCCTTATCTGTACGGGGAAAAGGTGAAGGCGTACTTAAGACGCGGGGCGAAACCGTTGCCGGGATTTACGGAGTATCCGAATCCGCAGGTGGGGGCGTATGGTAATATAGTGTCAAGTTAGCAAGGAGCCAGTAAAATCAA
>CAJUDN010000104.1:3165-4880 GCA_910585355.1 uncultured Lachnospiraceae bacterium | reverse complement strand
CATCAGGTAGTCATTCCAAAACCAGAAGGTATTCATAATGGTGAATGTGACCACAATGGGCCTGAGCAGGGGAAACACAATCTGCCAGAAGAGCCGCAGACGCCCACAGCCATCGATTCTGGCGGATTCCTCCAGCTCATGGGGAATGTTTAGAACCGCGCCGTAGGTCAAAAACACCACCGTAGACGCACCCAGCCCCCAATAGCAAATACCCATGCCTGTCAGGCTTCCGTTCAGATGGAAGAGGTTTGTCACTCGCATGACCGGAATCATACAGGCCTCAAAGGGAATGGCCATGGCCACCAGAAACAGAAGGTACAACGCCCGGTTCAGCCGGTTCCGGTGCCGCGCCAGCCAATATCCCGTCATCGTTCCGAAGATAATCAGGCCAGCGTTGCCCAGGAGCGTAACAACCAGCGTATTGAAAAATGAGTGGGGATACTCCAGAATATCCCACGCCCGGAGGTAATTGTCAACGCCCCACTGGTCCGGCAGACCAAGAATGTTCTGCGCAATCTCCAACAGGGATTTAAAGGAATTGAGCAGAATAATTCCAAAAGGAAGCAGCACCGCCGATAACAGCAATAGAAATATTACTGTGAGTATATTTGCCTTCCGTCTTTCCTGTCTGGTTCCCATTATGCTTCAACCTCCTCTCGTCCAGTCAAAAAGAGCTGTAATCCGGTAAATGCTACAACAAACAGAGTGAATACCAGAGACTTCGCTGAACCGTAGCCCATGCGGTTTTCCGTAAACGCCGTCTTGTAAATATTCATGGCAATCCCCTCGGAGGAGCCCCAGGGGCCTCCTTCTGTCAGAGCCAGGTTCACCGTATAAATCTTAAAGCTGTTCACAATACTTAAAAACAAACAGCGTGTAAAGGTGGGCCGCATCAGCGGAAGGATAATGGAAATCAGGGTCTGAACCGGACCGGCTCCATCTACCCGTGCCGACTCCAGGCACTCATTCGGAAGCGCTGCAAAGCCGGCAATATACAGCAGCATGAAATAGCCGATGGTGGACCATGCCTGCACAATGCAGAGGCCCCAGAACGCCGTGGCAGGAGTGCCTAGCCACAGAAGATTGAACAGGTGAATTCCCGTGAGCTGCCCAAGGGCGGGGAAAACCTTCAAAAAGATAAACTGCCAGATATAGCCCAGAACCAGCCCGCCGATGACATTGGGCAGATAAAAGCCCGCACGCATCAGCCCCCGCGCCTTCAGCGGCTTTACCAGAAAGTAGGCCAGTGCAAAACCAATCAGGTTCGTCGAGATCACCGCCACCAAACACTGCCCGATGGTAAATTTCAGAGAATACCAGAACTGGCTGTCCCGCGCCAGCCTGCTGAAGTTCTCCAGACCGTTGGCGTTTACCGTGCCGGACACGCCGTTCCAATCTGTAAAGGCGTACCCAATGCTCAGGAAAAACGGGATGATTTTCATCAGCAGAAACATCATAACCAGAATGCCGCAGAAAATCAGCTCGTATCCCCAAAAGCTCCACTGCCGCCGCGACAGTGATCGTTTCCTGTGTTCCATAAAACGTTTCCTCCATTAAAGTCCATCCTGCCGCAAAGAGGGCTTATTCTTTCGGAACCTGCCGCCCCCTACTCCAACCTCCGGCGGCGGAAATGGCCGGGAATTTCCGCCGCCGGACAGCTGTCATCCGTTCTGGATATGGATCTCCATCTACCGGAAGAAGGCCGCACGGTCGGC
>CAJUDN010000104.1:0-3155 GCA_910585355.1 uncultured Lachnospiraceae bacterium | reverse complement strand
GTTAAGAATCACCGCATCGGAGATATAGCGGAAATTATTGGCTCCCCGACCAGCCTCGCTCAATTCCCGGCCCTGAACGGCCAGCGCGCCGACATCTGCGGCATCCATCTCGTAATCTGTGCGCAGGATGACGGTGTTGCATTCTTTGACCAGAATGTCACAGCCCTCGTCAGACCCCAGCAGCCAGTCCACGAAGACCTTCGCAGCCTCTACGTTTTCCGTGTTCATGATGCTCAGACTCTGGGTGCTGACGCCGATCTTATTCTCGGACGCATCGTTAGAATAGGGATACACACCCAGTTGGAGATTCTCCTCCATATCAGGATTCGTAGCCCGGAGGGCGGGCGTAACCCAGGAGCCGTCATGAGCGTACCATGCATATTCGCCCACATACATGGCATTTCTCTCTGTGGTATTGTCGGTGTTCAGTGCGTCGCTGTTGCCATACTCTCGAACAGCATCCATATAATCCAGGAACATGTTCCAGTCCCGGTCTCCTGCCAGCTCCCGGGTGCCGGACTCAATTTCCCGGTAATAAGACAGGCTGTCACTCTGAGCACCGAAAACAGGGGCACTCATATGGGCGATGATGGAAGATGCACCTTTCCATGGCGCGATACCTGTGGGTTCTCCGGCGGCAGCCAGGGCCTCATTCATGGCTTTGAACTCATCCAGAGTATCCGGGACCTTGGTGATTCCTGCCGCCTTCAGTCGGGCCATGTTATAGATGACACCGTGATATTCCGCGAACAGCGGAACGCCGTAATATGCGCCGTCCATCAGGTATTCAGCAGAAATCTCCGGTGCCATCTTTCCAAAGGCTTCCAGGTCTCCGATATCCACCAGGTATTCCTTCCAGAGTTCAATGGTGGAGCCGGGAATGGTCTGGATGACATCAGGCAAGTCTCCGGTAGTGACATACGTCTTCAGAAGGTTGTAATAATCTGTTGCCTCTGTGATTTCAACATTGAGGGTATATCCTTCGTGGGATGCCTCAAAGGCTTCTTTAATGCGGTCCCAGTTCCATTCGCGCTTTTTGGTAAAGACGTTCACCGTCTTGCCCCGGTCTGCTCCTCCGGCGTCCTGCTGCTCGGTTGGTCCGCTCTGTCCGGACGGAGCGCTTTGACTGGACTGTCCACAGGCGGTCAGACCCGCCAGCAGGATCAGCGTCAGCATTACAGCAAAAAATCTTTTCATCGTGAAGTCTCCTTTCTTCCTCTTCAAACTGTTTTGCAGGTTTTCCTGGCAGTGCACAGGGCCCAAGATCCCCCCTGTACACCGCCCAAAACTTGCACACGTTTGCAAGTTTTGGACAAAAATAAATTTGTTTAAACCATTCAAATCACCTCACTTTCTCCCAGCTCAAGATGTATGCCCCTCTCTGAGCCCATTTGAAAATGTCATCCTGTTGCGCGTTTTACCATTTTTGAGGAAACGATTACAGCTTTCCGCTCCGCCTCAGGCTCCTTTTGCCGTCGAAGAATCAAATCCACCGCCACCCGTCCCAGCTCTTCTTTCGAGGGAGTGATCGTTGTCAGACTGATCTGAGGGAGGGCGGAAATCTGTAAATCATCAAAGCTGACCACCAAAACATCCCTGCCCACCGCATAACCGCAGGAAATAATTCCCGCCATCACGCTGAAAGCCAACTGATCATTGAAGACAATCAGCCCATCCGGCCGGGGAACCTGCGTCAGCAGGCGCTTCGTCTCCGCATAGCCCCCCGGAAATTCCAGGCTGTCGGCACTGGCCACAATGGCTTCCCTGCTTAATCCGTGTTCCTTCATCGCTCGCAGGAAACCTTCCATCCGGTCCCGTGAGGAGTAGTTGGATATCTTCCGGCCAATGTATGCAAGTGTTCGACATCCCCGGCCAATCAGATATTCCGTAGCATCCATTGTGGCCTGAATATTGTCCATTACTACATAGTCAATATGCTTTTCTTCTGTTCTGGTCCCCAAAAATACAAGAGGGACATCCAGAGAGCGAAAGATCAGATGACTTCGGTCGCAGACCGGCATCACGATAATTCCAGCTACATTCTTTGTCAACAGAGAGTCCCGTGCCGTGGACTCTTTCACCAAGTCCCAATCTGTATTTGAAATCAGCACCTGATACCCGAGCCAGTTTGCATAATCCTGAACGCTTTTCGTAATTTCGGAATAATGAGAGTTGGAAACGTCCGGAATAATCATACCTATGGTGTCGCTTTCCTTGGTCACCAGCTGCCGCGCAATATCGTGGGGCTTGTACCCAAGAGCCTTTGCTGTGGCCAGTATCCAGTCGTTTTTGGCATTCTGCCGGACATTTTTCCCATTCAGGACCCGTGAAACAGTAGAATACGAAACGTCGCAGACCTTCGCAATGTCCTTGATCGTAACTGACATAAGAGCTCCTTTCGACAGGGAGAATTTCCATATCGATATTTTCATTATACTCTAAATTCCGGCGAAAACAACCGGACTTCGCTGTTTTTTTCGCCTCCGTCGCTTTCTTGGCAAATTATCCAGAAGGAAAGAAGTACTTTGTGCAAAAAGTCTGATATTCCGCGGCTAAATTTGCAAACGTTTGCAAATTTAGCCGTGGAAATCCACAACATTCCGTCCACCTCTGGGATAGCAAAGGGCAACCTCATTCTGTCCAAAACAGTAGAAAAGGCCCCGTATCCTTCTGGATACAGAGGGCCTCCCATATTTCGATTTCAACCCCCGCGGCTCACTCCACGGAGGCGAGCCCGCTTTGCTCCTCCAGTACTTCTACGGCGGTGACGATCATAATATCGCAGTGGGCCTTCAGCCCCATCCAGAGGGCGGCGGGCGTCCCCTCCCCGGCACCGGGACGGGCCCGGAGCAGATTGCTGTAGCGGGTATGCCCGAAGGCCCTCCCGAACCGCTCCCGGAATTCCTTCGCCATCTGATGGATTGCCCGTTTGCCCTCCCGGTTCGTCCCCTTTGTATGGGGGTACAGCAGACCCAGCACCAGAAGGCCGCCGCTGACAGCTCCGCAGAGCTCCTCGTGAGAACCGCCCACGCCCCCGCCGAAGCCTCCTTCAGCGGCGAACAGCTCCTCCGGTTCCAGAAGTGTCCAGTCCGAGAAGGCTTGGCTACAGACTGGGCGCAGCTGTAGCCCTCCTGATGGTACTGGCATGCCAGCGC
>CAJUDN010000103.1 GCA_910585355.1 uncultured Lachnospiraceae bacterium | reverse complement strand
AATTTGGGGCAAAACATATGTTTTGTGCATTTTTTAATTTTCAGACACGCTCTAGAGTGTGTCTGAAAATTAAAAATTGCACAAAATCTGGCGAGAAATAGTACAAAAATGCTCGTAAAACCCGGGTGAGCATGTGTTTAAAAGCGATATAACGGGCCGACTGTAGTACTATTTTTGTCAGTTTTCGGCATTTTGACTAGAAACTGTTAATTTTCAGACACACTCTAGTATAACACAGCCGCCGGGACTTTTCCAGTGGCTTATTGTAACAGTTCCGCCCTGCATCCTCGCACGGCAAAACCGTTATAGATTCTTTTCAAAAAACTCCTTCATTTCCCGGCAGGCCCTGTCCTCGTCGGCGCCTTCCACCTGAATGATTATCGTATCGCCGCACTTGATGCCAAGCCCCATGACAGCCATCAGCTTTGTGGCCTCCGCGTCTTTTTCGCCTTTCTTGATCCAGATACGGCTCTCATACTGATGAGCTTCCTTCACTAAAAGCGCCGCCGGTCTTCCATGGACTCCCACCTGATCCTTTATTACATACTGAAATGTTTTCACAGCTTGCCCTCCTTTTATTTTGTCATGTGCATTTAGTATGATTCCGTTGTCTTTAGAGTATCCATGGAATGAAAAAACAGGGCCGGAAATCCGGCAGGTTTATTCCACCAGCTTCTCCAATTCCTTTACATATTCTGTTCCGTCTGAGGTCTTATGATTTGCCTTGGATGCATAAAGTCCAACGGCTGTCTGAGATTTTTTAATGGACTGCATGGTTCCTGCTCCGGCCACGCAGCCGCCAGGGCAGGCCATGCCCTCCAAAAGATATCCGTTGTACTTTCCGGCGCTGGCAAGAGCCAGAAGCTTCCGGCATTCTTTCAGTCCTTCGGCATTGGCCACATTGATTTCCTTGTCGGGATACCGTTCCTTAATCACATTGACAACAGATTTTGCCACACCTCCGGCCACGGCAAAGTTTCTGCCGTCTTCCGATGCATCATTGACGCCTTCCGGATCCTCTTCCATATTTTCAATGTCCACATGCCTGGCATCAAAAATTCCTGCCATCTCCTCGAAAGTCAGGACGAAATCCACATCGCTGCGGATATCGCTCCGCATGGCCTCCAGCTTTTTCGCCGCGCAGGGGCCGATAAACACTACCTTGGCCTTTTCGTGCTGCTTTTTAATCAGTCTGGCGGTAAGGGTCATGGGAGTCAACGCCATGGAAATACAGTTTGCATAATCCGGAAACAGCTTCTTTGCCATCATGGACCAGGCAGGACAGCAGGAAGTAGCCATAAACGGAAGCTTTTCCGGCACCTCCGCCACAAAATCCTCCGCTTCCTGAACCGCGCAGAGATCGGCGCCGATCGCCACTTCAAAAACATCGGCAAAGCCCAGCGCCTTCATGGCCGCCCTCAGCTTTCCCGGCGTCACTTTAGGGCCGAACTGTCCCACAAACGCGGGAGCCACAGCCGCATAAACTCTCTCTCCGGTCTGAATGGCGCGAATCACCTGGAAAATCTGGGATTTATCAGCAATGGCTCCAAAGGGACAATTCACCAGACACTGACCGCAGGATACGCATTTATCATAATCAATATCCGCCTTCCCGTTCTCGTCTGAATGTATGGCATCCATGCCGCAGGCAGCCGCGCAGGGACGCTCCTGGATGATGATGGCATGGTAGGAGCACACATTGGCGCACTGTCCGCACTGGATACACTTATCTGGATCGATTTTAGATTTTCCGTTGGTTCTCTCCAGCGTAACCGCGTCTTTGGGGCATACCTCCACGCATGGGTGCGCCAGGCATCCCTGGCACCCGTCCGTCACGAAAACGCGTTTCGGAGCGCAGGCATTGCATGAAAATTTAATAACGTTAATTAACGGCGGCGTGTAATAGGTTTCCGGCCGGTCAGCCGCCTCAATGCCATCGGAAACCGGCGCCTGATTTGCGGCGCCCCGGTAGGGAAGTCCCATGGCCAGGCGCAGCCTCTCACTCACGATGGCCCTCTCCAAAAATACATCGTTTCTGAAATTCCCTACCTCACCTGGAATAATCTTATAAGGCAGCTCCTCTATTCGTTTATCCACCGGCCATTCCGTATGATATGCCATCCTGGCCACCTCCCGGAAAATCCGGTGCCTGATCTCCTGAATTCTTGTCTCCACACCTCTCATATGACTGCTCCTTCCTGATCGAATCGTGATAAAATCCAGTAAGCACACAGACCTGCTGAGCATTTACCGGATTGCATTCTTTTATTGTTAAAAATATAACATATTCACGGGATATCTGCAAGTTTTAATTTCCATACAATGTTACTGTTTATGGGAGGGGGCATCTCCCTGCCCGTTTTCAACGGACAGAAAGCACCGGGCATTCAGCCATCACATTTTATTTGCAATTCTATACAGCCAGAGTTATAATACATGTAGAATACACTTGAAAGGAGAATTTCCCATGAGCTTTAAAGAAATCCAACTGACTGACCTCCAGTTTAATCCCTTCACAAAAATCGGTTCCCAGTGGATGTTAATTACCGCCGGAAATGAGAAAAAATTTAATACCATGACTGCAAGCTGGGGCGGCATGGGTGTCCTCTGGGGTAAAAATGTGGTTACCACTTACATTCGTCCTCAGCGTTACACGAAAGAATTCGTCGATGCCAACGATACCTTCACGCTCTCTTTTTATGGTCCCCAATATAAAGAGGCCTTAAACATCTGCGGAACCGTATCGGGACGCGACTGCGACAAGGCCGCTAAGGCAGGACTCACCCCCTGTTTTGTGGACGGTACCGCTGCTTTCAAGGAAGCGGAGCTGATTTTCGTGTGCAGAAAACTTTATGAGGACCAGATGCCGCCTGAAAATTTCATTGCGAAAGAAAATGACGCCAAATGGTATCCCAATAAAGATTACCACACCATGTACATTTCTGAAATAGTGAAAGTTCTGGCAAAAGAGGACTAGAATGTATTTAAAACCAGCTCTTTGCCGGCATACAGACACAGCCGCGCTCCCGGAAGTCTTCCCCCGGCGCGCGGCCTTTCGTTTTGCAATTCCTTTTGTCCTGCAATCTCTTTTTTGTTTAGTAATTCCTTTTATTCTATACTTTCTATGGCGTCATTCAGCTTCACCATATGTACATGGTCCTCCCACATGCCATTGATCTTTAAGTATTTTCTGGATAACCCTTCCCATATAAATCCATTCTTTTCCGGCACCCGGAGGGATGCCAAGTTCCCCGGCATCACATTGGCTTCTATTCTATGCAGAGTAAGCTCCCCAAATGCATATTCGGTAATCATGGAGATAGCCGCTGTCATATACCCTTTTTTGCAGAGGCACTGGTCCATTTTGTATCTCGGGTAACTGGACTGAAAACACCCCAGACCACTTTGATTAAACCAATGCTGCCTATGACGCGGTCCGGCTCAAATGGCCGCCAGAATTCCTGATTCCTTTTTTTAAATTCTGCCGCCTGCTCCACCATGGATCCCTCTGCTAAAACAAGCCGGATTTTCTGGTTTTCCTAAATTTTCGATATCTCCAACATTTTCAAATAATTGTCCAACCTTGCATTCACATAACCTGCAAACAGCTTTTCCATTGCAGCCAGATTATGTCTTACATGGTATTCATCAAACGCATTGTAGTAAGAAACCCGGTCTGCAAACTTAATGTCAATTGGCGGATATCCGGCTTTCATTAATTCCAGATTCACAAGCAGCCTACCGGTCCTTCCATTTCCGTCAATAAAAGGATGGATTCCCTCGAATTCAATATGAAACCGTGCAAGCCGTGGAATAGTATGCTCTGTACTATTTCTATAAACCTCCAGCAACTGTTCTATCTTAGGCTGGATCAAATATGGCTGGACCGGCTCATGCCTGGCTCCCATAATCCTAACTGGAACTCTTCTGTAAACACCCCGGTCCTCCCGCTTATCTGCCAACACAAGATAGTGAATCTGCTTGATGACGCTCTCCGATAAAGGCGTTTGATTTTTTACCAAATCCCTCACGAAATCAAATGCTTCTTTATGCCCAACTGCCTCCATATGATCTTTTAACGGTTTCCTGTCAATTGTCAGACCACGCAAAACCATATCTGTTTCACGCAAGGTCAGAGTATTTCCTTCCATTGCATTGGAATTATAGGTATACTCAATAACAAATTCCTCAGTCAAACGTTCCAATTCCCCCTCAGTCAGCGGGCGTCTGGCATCCAGTTCTCTTTTTTTCTTTTCTATCGCCGTCAGTAAACTTTCTGTCGCTTTAAACCGTCCGTCCTCTGGTTTTTTTGCATCTGCCGGAATCATCCAACTGCGTCCTTCACGGGTGACACCAGAGACTTTGCCTTCTGCACATAATATGCGTACACGCCTGTCAGAAATCCCCCATTTCTCTGCCGCCTGTTTTACTGTCATATACATAAATAGTAGCCCTCGCTTTCCGAAACATTATACTTTATTTTAGGAACAATATCAATTTAAAAGGAATAATATTTAGCACCTTTCGGAATAAAGCCAGTCCGGAAATGCAATTTCTACTTTCCGAATCTGCATCTCTACTTTCAACTAAGTTCCATAAGAATTCTCCATACTGACTCTTTAGGGGTTTTAGGCAAGTGGCCGTTTCTCTTATTGGATGTAGGGATATCGCCCTTCTGGTTCTTTTCATGACCAAGGGAAACATCCCATTCCGCCTCCATAAGCTCCTGCAGGGTACTCTTGAAACTGTCCTTTAGCAGGCTATAAACATTGGTTACGCCGTTTAAGTTGTTATCTGCAATAATCTGTCATATCTGCTGTTTTGTTGCAGGCATAAAAAATCCTCCCTTTCGATAAGAACTGTTATATCTTGATTCTTACCAAAAAAGAGGTATTTTTTCCAGAGTCACAAACTATTTTGCTCTATCCTGCACTAGAGTGTGTCTGAAAATTAAAAATTGCACAAAATCTGGCGAGAAATAGTA
>CAJUDN010000102.1 GCA_910585355.1 uncultured Lachnospiraceae bacterium | reverse complement strand
ATTCTGATCTGTAAATATATAATTTAAAATTCAAAGAAAAGGCTCAAAATGAATGGTTTCAGTTTTACTGGAACCGTAAGATGAACCATTAAAAAAGATTCTCTGGTAAATGGATTTAACAGGGTAAAGCCATCCAATCACAGATAAATTTAATAAAAGAAAAATAATCAATAAACAAAATAGTAAATAAATCTGATTGGAGGAAGCTGAAATGAAGAACGTAAAAATTGAGTTCCGATGTACAGAAGAAGAAAAAAAGAGGGCGTATGACATGGCAGAAAGGCATGGGCAGAGCGTAAAGGATTTGATGCTGGGCGGCACAATCTATAAAAGGGGGAGGAGCGGGGTAAACGCCCGGGAGAAAGCCCCCATACAGAGGATGATGACAAGCCTGAAAAGGAAAAGAACCAGATGATGGAGGAATGCTCCCCCAGGCATCAGGCAGTGTTCGGCGTTCACGGGGGTACGGACGACCTGTATATCCATTTTGCGGTGACCTGCACATCCTATGAGGACGGGAAAGCGTTTGAGATGAGCCCGTCACGATTAAGGGAGATAAAACATTACCCTGAATTTCTGGTATGGAGCTGCAGGATCCGCAGCCTGCTGGAAGAAGAGCGCAAAGAACTGGTTTTGCAGCAGGCGGGAAGAATGGGTGGAAGCGCAAATAAAGAATAATGCATTATGCGGAAACGAGTTCCAATGAAAACCTGCCGGGCTTAAAAAAGCCAGAGCCTTGGAAAATTCTATTTTCATTTCCAGAGGGATGGGATAAGGTAAACTGGGCGGAATTGCCCGGCTGTATGGGAAGCGGGAAAAGAAAGTTCGGGATCGAAAAAGAGTTCTATAAACCGGGAACTGTGACAGATAGGGGACTGACAGCGGCAGTCTATTTTGGGAAAGCTGCCAGAAATGGCAAAAGAAACCGGCCAAAGCCGGGGAAAGGAGAAAGGGCAAAACTGCCCTGGGAGATAATATGGACGGTAAGATAAGGAGCCTTTATGTAGAAATGGTGCGTGAGGAACGCCATACAGAAAAAATCAGCAGAAAGACACAGGAGGACATCTATAGGCTGTTGGAAGAATGGGAACGGGAAGGAAACCGGAATGGGGAAGAAGTCGTGGATAAAGTCCTCCTGGCGGCCTGCGCAGCGGAAGAGAATGGTTTTGTGATGGGGATAAGGTATGCATTCCGTCTGTTTGCGGAGTGTATGCAGGAATGAAAAGCTGGTGAAATGATTTACATAGTAATTGTCCATCATTCTTAGCCTGCCGTTCGGCGGGCCGCATGGCTATTTTTATTATGGAAGTCGGAGACTTTCATAGTATTGTCCAGAATTGTATGGAAACAGGAGAATAGCAGAGGGATGCGCAAAGATATCAGATATCTTGCGTATCCCTTTCCGCATTTAATCATCATCAGATTCAGGGGTCTTTTCAAACAGGTCGCCGACAGGGCAGCTAAGGATACTGCTGAGCCTGTCCAGGTTTTCAAACCGGATGGACTGTGTCTGGTTGGTCACCATCCGGTTAAAATTCTGGTAGCTTAAGTCCAGCTGCTTGTATAGCCAGTATTTGGTGTGGTTCTGTTCTTCTAATATTTCCAGTATGCGCAAGCGTACCATGCCGTGCCTCCCTGCCTCCAGAGCCCGAAATGATATGCAGGCCTGGATTTTTTGGTTATTATACTGGAAAACTTATTCTTGCATAAATGATGTGAACAATATATAATGTATACATAAGATATGTATATATTGAAAAGAAAGGAGAGGATAATGGCAAAAAAAGAATACCGTATATTCCAGACGCTGTTTGCAGGAAGTTTTTTCGCGTTCGGGCTGTTCTATGAGTACATGGCGTGCATTTTCTGCGGGGCGTTGGGCTTTTTGTGCGCCGCCATATCCATGGGCAGGAAGCGGATGGCGTTTTATCTGAACCTGCAGAGCCTGACCATTGTAGCCATGGCCTTTCTGTATTCTGTTGCATGCTTTTATGGGGTGGATGCAGGGATGGGGTGGATTGGCTTTTTTAAGAAGCTGGGCGTCCTGTTTTTCCTGTGCGCCGCCATGCAGACGACAGAGAAAGAGAGGGAATCCCTGCTGGGACTGGTTCCGGCGGTCGGATGTGTGATGACAGCAGCCGGTGTCTTTGCGGGATTGTGGGAGCCTGGGCTGGCGTTCTTCTATATATCTGGGCGCTTGGGCGGCTTTTTCCAGTACCCGAATGTGTTTGCCCTGTTCTGTCTGATTGGGATGATAATTCTGACCGGGAAAGACTGGGAAAGAAGGAAAGGATGGCTGGGAGCGCTTCAGATGGCGGTTCTTTTGGCCGGCGTTTTTCTGTCCGGGAGCCGCACAGTGTTGGCGATGACGTTGGCTGTCTGCATTATACAGGTATTTCGGAAAAGGCAGTGGCGGAAGCCGCTGGCGGCCATGCTGCTGTTGGCGTTTACATGCGCCGGCGGTTATGTGGCGGTTAGCGGAAATGTGCAGAATGTGGGGCGGTTCCTCACGGTGTCTTTGCAGTCAGGTGGGTTTCAGGAACGCGTCCTTCAGGTGAAGGATGGGTTGGGACTCTGTTTGAAGCGTCCTTTCGGGCTGGGGTATCTAGGGTATTATTTCCTGGAGCCGGGCGTCCAGACCGGGGTTTACAGCGTGCGGTTTGTCCACAACGGCGCCTTGCAGATGGCCCTGGACATTGGGATTTTCCCCGCCTTGCTGTTTCTGTATGCGTTTGGGAGAGAGATATTCAGAAAAGGCATCCCTTTTGAACGCCAGCTTGCCCTTACAGTGGTGGTGGCGCACTGCCTGCTGGATTTCGACTTGGAGTTCCCGTCAGTCTGGTTTCTGCTGATTCTTCTGACAGACTGCCGTCGGGGCAGGGAAATCAACATAGCCGCGGGAGGAAAACTGGCGTTTTATAAAATTCTTGCTTTGGCTCTGTCCTGCGGGGGCCTTTATGCGGGGCTTGCCATGCTTCCCAGGCATCTGGGGAGGCCGGAGCTTTCAGTGAGGCTGCTGCCCTTTTACACAGAGGCAGGGAGGGAGGCGCTGATTCAGGAGACGGACGGCGACAGGGCCAAGGAGCTGGCGGAAGGGATTCAGAGGCGAAACCGTTACGTTGCGGAAGCGTATGACGTGTTGGCCGCGGTGGCGCACCAGAAAAGGGATTTCCGGGGGATGGCGGAAAACAAAATGGAGTCCGTCAGGCTCAGGCGGTATTACATGGAGGGGTATGAACGCTGTATCATTATGCTAAGCCAGGGCGTCGAAGCCGCCAGTGTGCAGGGGGACGCCGCTTTGGCGCTGGAGCTGCTGGAGGATGTGGCGGAAGTGGGGGAGCTGCTCCGGGAAACGGAGGAACGGACAGACCCCATTGCGTACCGGCTTACGAGAAAGCCGGACTTTACTTTACAGGAAGAAGTGGAAGAATACATCATCCAGGCAAAGCGGATGGTGGATAAATGGAGGAAAGGAGAAAATGGATTATGAGAAACACAGTAAATAAACGCGCGCTTGCGCTGCTCCTTGCGTTTGCGCTGGCCTTTGGCGGGCCGCCGGCTGTTGAGGCTAATGCGCAGGGAGATGTGGAAGGGATGGAAAATGAATCGTCAGAGGCAGGATATGAATGGGAAGAATTAAGCGATGGAACGCTGCGCATTACAAAATATAATTATAAATCTCTGGGAAGTGACGGAACTGTTAAAGTTCCTGCTGAAATTAGTGGAAAGAAAGTGACAGAAATAGGGGAAGACGCGTTTTCTAACCGAAAATCTTCTGGGATGCTGGTAGGAGTGGAAATGCCCGAAGGCGTGGTGCGCATCGGAAATTATGCATTTTCCGGCTGCAGGAATCTTTCAACCATAAAGATACCGGCAAGTGTCACGGATATCGAGACAGATGCGTTTTCTGGCTGCGTAAATCTGACCGACATAATTGTTGCAGAAGGAAACAGTGTATATACGGTTCGGGATGGAGATTTATACAAGAACAATGACGAGCCTATTTTCCGACTCGCTGTGGAAATTTACGAACCAAGAGAAAAGGAAGATGGAACGCTTGAAATTACAGACTATCATGGAAATGGGGGAGACATAACGGTTCCTTCCCGAATTTCAGGTAAAAATGTGACGGGCATCGGAAATAGTGCATTTTCCTGCCATGAAAGCCTGACCAGCGTAGAGCTTCCGGAGGGAGTGACGGCTATTGGGGATTATGCATTTGAAGATTGTACGAATCTTGTGAGCCTGAATATGCCAGCAAGCATGGCGGTTGTCGGGAAATATGCATTTTGGGGTTGCAGCGGCTTGGCTAGCGTAAGGATACCTGGAGGGATGACAACTATCGGGGATTATGCATTTTCCAATTGCAGCGGCTTAAAAGACGCAGAGATATCAGATGGGGTGACAACTATTGGAAGCAATGCGTTTCAAGGCTGTGTGAATTTGGTGAGCTTAAGCATACCGGCGAGTGTGACGAATATCGGATATCACGCATTTTCTGAATGTGATAATTTGACTGAGATAAAAATTGCGGAAGGGAACAGCGTATATACGGTTCAGGATGGCCGGCATGTGTATTCCTGGAAGGAGAAAGAGGATGGCACAGTGGAAATCACAGGGTACTCTTTTGGAAAGGGCGGAGACATAACGCTTCCTTCTAAAATTGAGGGGAAAGATGTATCAGGTGTTGGAAAATCTGCATTTATCGGGTGCAGGGAGTTGACAGGATTGAAGATTCCGTCAGGGGTGACAACCATTTGCGACTATGCATTTTCTGACTGCTATAATTTAATAAGCGTAACAATACCGAAAAGTGTGACAAGTATCGGAGAAGGAATATTTTTTAGGTGCAATAACTTGGCAGATGTAAAAATAGAAACAGGCAACGCCAATTACATGTTTGAAAATGGAATTTTATATGGGAATGAAAAGAAGGAGGTTCTTTTCTGTGAGAAAGGAATTGTGGGGGAAGTTCAAATTGCGGAAGGAGCCATGGAGGTTAAGGATTTTGCGTTTTCGGGATGTGCCGGAATAACGGGCATAAAAATACCGGAAAGTGTAACCACTATCGGGAATTCGGTGTTTTTCGGCTGCAGCGGACTGACAAATATAAAAATACCGGAAAGTGTAACCACTATCGGG
>CAJUDN010000101.1 GCA_910585355.1 uncultured Lachnospiraceae bacterium | reverse complement strand
CCCGGAATATTGGTGGGCATATTGTCGTCAGTCTTAATGTATCCATTTTCCATATCGAGCATACCCTCGAACAGCTCGCTTCTCGGATTATAGCCGATAAAGCCGAAAAGTCCGAACATACCGTCATCCGGGTCTGCGTCGATTCTGGTAAGCTCACCGGTCTTTGTATTCTTAACGGTCATACCGTTTAAAATACCGTCGCCGTGGAGCTCGTCCACAACAGTATCCCACATGAAATTCATCTTCGGATTCTTGAAAGCCTTCTCCTGAATGGATTTGGCGGCACGAAGCTCATTTCTTCTGTGGATGATCGTAACCTTTCTTGCGAACTTTGTCAGGTACATAGCTTCCTCAACGGCAGAATCGCCGCCGCCTACAACATATACCTCAAAGTCCTCGAAGAAGTTGGCGTCACAGGTAGCGCAGAAGGAAACTCCCTTGCCCATGAACTCGCCTTCTCTCTTACATCCGATGGGACGCGGGAAAGCGCCTGTGGCGATAATCAGGGTCTTGCACTGGTATGTATCCTTGGAGCCGTAAAGCTTCTTTACCGGTCCATCCAGTTCAACCTTATTAATTGTGTCACTGGCACGCTCTGCGCCGAATTTCTCGGCCTGAGCTGTCATTCTTGCGATTAAAGACGGGCCGCTCTCACCCTCGACCATCTGGCCCGGGTAGTTTTCAATCTCGTCAGTAATAGCAATCTGTCCGCCGTCTTTTGCCTTCTCAATAATCAAAGTAGACAGACGGTATCTTCCAGAGTACAGGCCGGCAGCTAAACCTGCCGGGCCTGCACCCAGGATAATCACATCATAGAGCTTATCCATGAGATGTATCTCCTTTATTTCCACTCAAAAACAGTCTGATCCTCAACCGGGGTCTGTAATGCTTCCAGTGCCTTAGATACGATCTTTCTTCTGATTTCCTTCTCTTCCTCATGAGTAAGAGCGGGGTTTCCTAACGGATGCGGAATCGCAATAGCAGGAACAATACGGTTTGCACCTACTGTCTGGGAAATCGGAACTACAGTCGCAATATGAACAACCGGAATACCATAAGCCTCAATAGCCTTAACCATCGTTGCACCGCAACGAGTACAGGTTCCTCAGGTGGAGGTCAGGATTACGGCGTCAACATGGTCATCAACCAGCTTCTGTCCGATCTCCGTCGCAAAGCGCTTCGCATTCGCTACAGCTGTTCCGTTTCCAACAGTGGTGTAGAAATATTTGTGAAGGCTGCCGATCTTTCCTTCCTTAATAAATTCTGTGATAACGTCGATCGGAAGAACACGGTCGGCGTCTTCGTTTGCATATACCGGATCGTATCCGCCGTGAGCCGTCTCATGAGTCTCAGCAGTCAGATCTGTGAATCCGGAAATGTCATACTGGCCGTACTTGGAAGCACTGGAGGACTCGATATGATCCGGGTTACCCTTCGGAACGATACCGCCGGAGGTAACCAGTGCGATTTTAGCCTTGCTCATATCCTTGATTGCCTCACCAGGAGCAACACGGTCAAAGCTGGGCATCTCGTACTCAGTCTCGAATTCCTTGTCGTTTAACTTCTTAACCAGCATTTCTACTGCTCTTTCGGAACCGCGCTTCTTCTCGAAGAAGTTCTTACGGATACCGTTGGGAAGGTAGCCTTCCTCGGCAGATGCGCCAATAGCCTCGCCCTTGGCAACCTTTAATGCCAGAGGAGCCATCTTCTTAACGGCATCTCTCATACCGGCAGCGCTGTTCTTGGTGGAGATAACATATACCTCTTTCTTGAACATGTCAGCGCCCGGGTTCTCTTTGTACATACCGGTAATAACCGGGATGCCTTCTTTTTTAACGGCGGCAGCCACAGTACCGCAGGCTACGCCGTAACGTCCGGCATTGAAAGCCGGTCCGCAGACTACCAGGTCCGGTTTCTGGCTCTTGATCATATCAAGAACTGTAGCGGTAGCAGAATCTACGTTCTCGTTGAAGTAGGAGTCACCACAGATAACTGTAGCAACAATCTCCGCTTCCTCGCCAAAGTTCTGATTGAAAGCCATACCAGGTCCAACTACGCCTTCGCGAAGCTCTGGCTGGTAATCAGCTTTTTCCTCGCCGCCGATGTTGGCGAAGAACTGATTAATATAATGAACAACTCTTAACTTCGACATCATTTCCTCCTAAATTATCTGGCACTTAACGGGTTGAAGCCCATCTCGTTGGTGGCGCCTGTAATAACCTGAAGCTCGGCAACGATGGAACCGTCAGCCTGAAGGCTTCCGTCAAATCCACCGGCAATGATATCCGCAACTTCCGGATATCCGATTACCTTGTCCATCTTCGGAAGATGGATCACTTCATTTGCATTGCCGCCTGTTACTACTGCATTCGCTGCTGCGTCTGCATCAGCCAAGGACTGGGAAGCTCCGTCGCGTCCGGCGTACTCATCGGTGATGATTACAGTCTTAACGCCCTTGCCCTCAATCTTCTTGCAGTTCATAATCAGGTCTGTATCCGGGTTACCGAAACCTTCCTGAGATACGATAGCGCCGTCAAGACCAAGCCACTCGCAAAGCTTTGCGGACCAGTCGGAAGAACGCATCTTATCTGCCAGATATACATTCTCGTTAGTGATGATTACACCAACAAAGTTTAAAGTCTTTCCATGCTGAGCAAACAGGTCTCTGATAACCGGGTTGTTCAGGTGATGGTATGTTGTGTTCTTATCGCATGCAGATACGCAGTTTCCGCTTACGATTGCACCATCCATGATCTCTGTCGGCATGATGATTGTGGAAAGAGACTGCTTGGCATCTACGCCGTAAACGTATGTGTCATGCATAAGTCCCTGGCTCTGAAGCATAAGAACATAAGCAACTCTCGGCAGGTTCGGCCATTTTTCAATTCCTTCCTTAACGGAAACGGTCTCGAAAGTCTCAACCTCTTCTGCTTCGATATCCTTTGCCAGCTTGCCGATGTAGTCAGCAGCCTTTAAGCCTGCCATACGAACGGCTTTTTCATGAGCATGTTTTGCAAGTCCGTCAACCGGCTCACAGATAACCACAAGGTTATTGAGCTTGGAGAACGGTGTGTACTTGGAGCCTTCCCCGGTCATGTCGATAATACCTTCCTGGAAGCCCACGATCTTACCTGTTGTAACAACGGCGCTGCCGCGAAGTACGTTTGTACGTCCGCTTCCCACCGGAGCCACTTTGGAGATCATTCCCGGGAACATCGCACCTTCACCGTTTACCTTTACACGAGGCTCGATAACGTCCTTAACCGGCATAATGCGAACGCTCTCACCCGGTCTTGCGATATCGAATTCAACGGATTTCAGTGTTTCGTCCTCAAGAATAAGGGCTTTCAACTCGTCGGCATTCACATAGATGGTTCCGTTTTCCACCTTGGATTCTGCTCCAAACTGAATGTCGTTAATCGGAATGATTCCTAATTCGAGTTTCATTTGTTTAGTTACCCCGCTTTCTTAAAAAACTACAAGATTTTTTGGATCGCCCCTTCAATCAGCGAAAGATCCACTGCCTGGAAATCCTCCAGAAGATTCTCAGGCCAGTCGGGAGTTTTCCGAATGGACTGAAATTTACGGCATGTCATAATACCGTTTTCAATAGTGATCTCCTGATTGTAGAATTCCTCTTTGTCCACAGGACGGTTGGATATCATCACTGACTTATAAGGAGTCTGATTGGGCTTCAAGCTTCCCGTCATCGGATGCGTTTCCAGACACCACTTTTTTTGAATATAATCCCGTACAGTCAAAAGCACGTCCATGTAGCCTTTTCCTTCCAGATATTCAATTTGTACCTGGTCACCGTATTTTACCAGGCACATCGGGTTGTTGGTAATAATCCGATACATGCTGTTCACCCCTATTGATTCAGGAAATTCCTGTTTCAACCATATTATTTTTATATTACAGAAATTCTCAATATTGATAATTTCTATATATAGACTTTAACATACTTTTCACAAAAAGAAAAGATGATTCATGCTTTTTTCTTAACTTTTTTTATCAGGGTAGGAAAAAAAATTCTTGATTTTGAAAAAAAATTCATGTAGAATAAAAAAGAATAGAGAAATTCGTCGAATGACTCTCATGGAAAGGAATAAATTCATGGACAGCAATGTTTTCACCTCAACTTATTATATGGATACAAAATCGGCTGCCTATGCGCGGACCCTCTCAGACTGCAGGCGGGTGGCCGTTTCCAACGCCAATGTACTGCTGATTGGAGAATCTGGTGTAGGAAAGGACGTGGCGGCACAATATATACACGCCTTAAGCCGCCGGTCTGATAAGGCCTTTGTTGCAGTAAACTGCAATGCCTACACTGAGTCATTGCTGGAGCCGGAACTTTTCGGCATGGAACCTGGAATTTTTTCCGACACCATACGACGGCGGATCGGAAAATTTGAGCTGGCGGACCACGGAACTTTATTTCTCGATGCCATTGGCGATGTGAGCCTGACCACACAGGTGAAGCTTCTGCGCGCCATAGAAACAAAGGAAATTGAACGGCTTGGCGGAAACAACAAAAAAATCCTGGATTTCCGTCTGATTACGGCCACCAGCCGGGATCTCCCCACGGAGGTCATAAACGGCAGCTTTCGTGAAGACTTCTTCTACCGGATTAGCACGATTGTCATCCGGATCCCCCCTCTGAGAGACCGAAAAGAAGATCTGGAAGGAATGATTCACTTTTTTTTGCAGAAGGCCCAGGAGGAAAACGGCATACGTATTGACCGGATTGAAAATAAGGTCTGGGAATTTTTAATGAATTATGACTATCCCGGAAACATCAGAGAGCTTAAGAACACGCTGGACCGGATGGTGGTATTGTCCCAGAACCATGTGATTACCACAGAGGGGATTCCGATTCTTTATAATTTGAAGCGGCTGGCTCCTGTTTCTTCCTATTCTACTCATGAACTGATCAGTTGGAAGGAGTTTAAGCGGAGAAGTGAACGGGAATATCTGGAGTGGGCCTTAAGGCAGACCAACTGGAATATCAGTGCGGCGGCCAGAGAGCTGTCCATCAGCACACGGCAGATTTTTAATAAAATCAACGAATACAACATCGAAAAGCCATTTTAATCCTTAGAGTGTGTCTGAAAATTGCTTTCCGTTAGATGTGCGTCACAGTTTGTGGGAAATTAGGTCCGAATGAGGGAGGCGTAGTGGG
>CAJUDN010000100.1:892-5314 GCA_910585355.1 uncultured Lachnospiraceae bacterium | reverse complement strand
CTACGCACCGCTTTGGTCCGTGCTAAACGTGTGTCACTGGCACACAGCGCCGTCAGTCAATGATGCCACCGCTACGCCGTCAAAAATCCGCCTTGCAGATGAACGACTATGCCCGATGAAGCGGGGCACGCTGTCCTGCGGAGATTAGCCGGATATAATGTAGTCAGTACATTAGTTACAATTTGGAAAGGGGAGAAATGGTTTATGGAAAAAAGAATGAAACGATGGCTGATGCTTGTATCCGTCATGGCGCTGCTTTCCGGATGCGGCAGCGGAAAAGGGATATTATCGCTGGAGGAAGCTCAAAGCATGGCAGAAGAAGAGATAAAGGAGAGATTGTCCGGTTTCACCAGAGAGGAAATTCAGGCGGCCTGGGGAGAGGGAACGGACCCGTTTTTCGGTGTATATGGCGAGGTATTCCCGCTGGATGAAGAGAAAACCCTGATCTTATATTATGAAAGCGATGGACAAACCGTACGGGATGTTGCATTTGGTGAAAACAGCTGGTCTTTTGTGGGCACAATAAGGGAGATTCATGGCACAGGCGCTGTCGTGGAGGTGGATGAGGGATTTTTGATTCGCAGTTCGGGAGACAGGGTCAGCGTGTCTCTGGAGGAAGATGCGGCCCGGGCCCGGGTGGGAGACAGGGTCAGAGTCACATACTGTGGAGCCGTTATGGAAACCTATCCTTTGCAGCTTGGACATCAAAAGAGCATTGAATTGATTGAAAAAGCGGCGGACAGGGAATTACCTGGCGAAAATGGGGATTCACAGACCGTGGCAGGCTCACCGGGAGAGGAAACGACGGGCGTACAGGAATCTGTGAGAGAACCAGAAGAAGAACCTGTGATTATGAAAAATTTAAATGCCGAAAAAACGCTTTTTACGGAAACTTTCTATAAAGCCGGCGATGTTAATTACCGTATGCGGGCATACGCAGAGCCAGGGGAAGCCGGCGACAGTTTCCGAGCCAATGTGCTGCGGCTGTCTTACATCGAAAGCCGGCCTTCTTTTATGGAAATGGAGGATGAGGATACGCTGGAGCTTAATGCTGACGCGGCGATTGAGACTGTGGCCGGACAGAATGTTTATGAAACAGAGCTTATGGTGTACGCATATAAAAAAGGAGAAATTATTTTTGAGTCTGTATGTGAGGTTACCGTGGCCCTGCCGCAAAAAGAGGACGGAAACTGCATGGTTTCCATTTCCCAAAGGAAGAACCAGGGAGAACTTCCGGAAGAAGTCCGGGCCATTTTCGGAGAGTATTATCCTATGCAGCAGGAGGACCGCGGATTATTCGAACGGTATCTGTGCCGTGCAGAGCTGTGCGCCCGTCCGGCAGAAGAGCTGCGGCTTATGCGAAACACCATTTACGCCGCCCATGGGAGAAAGTTTAAGGACCCTGTTCTGGCAGAATATATGGAGAAAAAGCCCTGGTACCGGGGAAGCAGAGAGGCAGAGAGCTTTTCTGATGAAGAATTGACGAAGATGGAAAAGGAAAATATTCGTTTGCTCCAAGAGCTGGAAAGCGAACCCTGTGATGAAAGAAACGGGGCTGCTTACCGCCTGGAAAATTTTGAACCTGCCCCGTATCTGCCTTTCCTGTCGCAAAATTTGCAGACCGGACTTTCCGTCAATATGGAAGAGGCCGAGGACAGAGGCGTTTATTACCGGGTTCGGGGGACTTTGTTCCTTCCGGTGACCTTTACCCGCAGGCAGTGGGAGGAAATGAGAAATGGCAAAGCGACAGAGATTTGTACAAACGAATTGACCGGGGAAAAGCAAATCCTGGAATATGACAGGGAGAAGGGATACAGGATGTACATGAAAGGCGCCATTCCGGACGATTTCCCGACAGATATCAGGAGTTATTACAATGACTCCACCGGGCTCTATGAACTGTATCAGGCCAGCGACGATACCATCATGAAGCCGGTTTATGAAGGTGATTTATTTATTTTAAAAGGGGCTGTTTATGGAGGAATGGTGAATCTGTCATCGGCCTCGGAACTTCAGGAGGAAATTACGCCCCAGACGCAGGAGGTGTCCGGAAACTGCCTGTATCACAACGGAAAGGGGTATTTTACCGCCGTGTACTATCTAGGGGATTAAACATAGAAAGTTATGCCTGAACGGATGTTTCGCGCAGAGGAGGGGATATTTTTTAGGGAGAGACCATGTGTACTTTGCGGTAAGTCTCTGGGAAGATGAGAGAAGAAACATTCTTTTTCAGTGATTTGAACAGACTTGATTTCAGGTTCCGCGGCTGTCAGGGTACTGCGGTGCGAGGTGTGCCATAAAGCGGAATTTTATATTTTGGATGAGGAGAACAGAAGGAATAACAGCAGGACGGCGGGAAGCTCCCGCCGTCCGTCCATTTCATTGAAACTTATGTAACGATTCAACTTTGAGTTTTCATATGGCTGAACGATTACGAAATTATAACTGAGGACCTGCTGCAACCAAAGCTTTTCCGGCTTCGTTGCCTTCATATTTTGCGAAGTTCTTAATGAATCTTCCTGCAAGATCCTTTGCCTTTTCTTCCCACTGGGAAGCGTCGGCATATGTATCACGGGGATCCAGAATTTTGGAATCCACACCCGGAAGCTCGGTGGGCACTTCAAGGTTGAAGTACGGAATCTTCTTTGTGGGTGCGTTTAAAATATCGCTGTTTAAGATGGCGTCAATAATTCCGCGGGTATCTTTGATGGAGATACGTTTTCCTGTTCCGTTCCATCCGGTATTTACCAGATATGCCTTGGCGCCGCTCTTTTCCATTCTCTTTACCAGCTCTTCCCCATATTTTGTGGGATGAAGCTCAAGGAAGGCCTGTCCGAAGCATGCGGAGAAGGTCGGTGTGGGTTCTGTAATTCCGCGTTCGGTTCCGGCAAGCTTTGCAGTGAAGCCGGACAGGAAGTAATACTTGGTCTGCTCCGGAGTCAGAACAGATACCGGCGGAAGTACGCCGAATGCATCTGCAGAGAGGAAGATAACGTTCTTTGCAGCCGGTGCGGCGGAAACAGGACGAACAATTTTTTCAATGTGCGTAATCGGATAGGAAACGCGGGTGTTCTCTGTTACGCTCTTGTCTGCGAAGTCGATTTTTCCGTTTGCGTCCAGAGTTACGTTCTCAAGAAGCGCGTTACGCTTGATTGCGTTGTAGATATCCGGCTCGGATTCCTTGTCCAGGTTGATAACCTTTGCATAGCATCCGCCCTCAAAGTTGAATACGCCGTTGTCGTCCCAGCCGTGCTCGTCGTCGCCGATTAAGAGACGCTTCGGGTCTGTGGAAAGAGTTGTCTTACCGGTACCGGAAAGGCCGAAGAAGATGGCGGTATTCTCGCCGTTCATATCTGTGTTTGCGGAGCAGTGCATGGAAGCAATGCCCTTAAGGGGCAGATAGTAGTTCATCATGGAGAACATACCTTTCTTCATCTCACCGCCGTACCAGGTGTTGATGATAACCTGTTCGCGGCTTGTGATGTTGAAGACAGCGGCAGTCTCGGAGTTTAATCCCAGTTCCTTATAGTTTTCCACCTTAGCTTTGGAGGCGTTGTATACAACGAAGTCCGGCTCGAAGTTTTCCAGCTCTTCATCGGTCGGGATGATGAACATGTTCTTAACGAAATGAGCCTGCCATGCAACCTCCATAATGAAGCGGATCGCCATACGGGTATCCTTATTGGCGCCGCAGAAAGCGTCCACAACAAAAAGTCTCTTATTGGAGAGTTCCTTCTGGGCGATCTCCTTCAGCGCGTTCCAGGCTTCAATGGAAGCCGGGTGGTTGTCGTTCTTGTACTCATCGGAGGTCCACCATACGGTATCCTTGGAATTTTCGTCCATTACGATGAATTTGTCTTTCGGGGAGCGGCCTGTGTAGATACCGGTCATTACATTTACAGCGCCAAGCTCACTCACCTGGCCTACTTCGTAACCTTCCAGGCCGGGTTTTGTCTCTTCTTCAAATAACGTTTCAAAAGAAGGATTGTACACGATTTCTGTGGTTCCGGTAATGCCGTACTTGCTTAAATCAATCTTTGCCATTTTGCATGTAACCTCTTTTCTTTCATAGTTATGGGTGCGAAATGAAGACCAGATAGACTGGTTCCTATTACCAATTATACATGATAAAATAATTTAATCAACCCAATTCCAAGAAAAATTATTAACAGTTCCGCCATGCGGAGATTCAGGCAGAAAAGCGCGTTGAAAACTAGTTTTCAAAAGCGCTTTTCTGCCTGAATCTCCATAGGGAGAACGCCCGAAGCTTCTTGTCCGCGGAAAGCGGGCAAGAAGAGGCATGGGGGAACAGGAGAGGAAAGTATCAGTGTTAAGCGCGTTGAAAACTGGTTTTCAAAAGCGTTTTCCTGCCTGAATCTCCATAGGGAGAACGCCCGAAGCTTCTTGTCCGCGGAAAGCGGG
>CAJUDN010000100.1:0-792 GCA_910585355.1 uncultured Lachnospiraceae bacterium | reverse complement strand
CAAGAAGAGGCATGGAGAGAAGGGTAAGGATGAAGAATCGAACATATGGTTGCCTTGACGAATAAACCATGTTAAAATGAAAGGCAAAGAAGTCCGCTCAAAAGGCAGGCGCAAAGGAAAAAGGAGGGGAGAACCGTGGATGCAAAAGAGAGGAGCTACATTGCCATTGACTTAAAATCCTTTTACGCCTCTGTGGAGTGTATGGACCGGGGGTTGGATCCGCTGACTACAAATCTGGTGGTGGCAGATCTTAGCAGAACCGAAAAAACCATCTGCCTTGCAGTAAGCCCATCCTTAAAGGCATACGGGATATCCGGTCGGTCGAGGCTTTTTGAAGTGATAGAGAAGGTCCGGGAGGCTAACCTCATACGGAAGAAAAAGGCGCCGGGGGGACGGTTTCTCGGGACGTCGTCGGATGATAGCGTGCTGAAGGCCAATCCGGCCCTTGCCATCGATTATATGGTGGCGCCGCCCCGTATGGCCCATTATATTGAGCTAAGTACAAAGGTGTACCAGATTTATTTACAATTTATTGCCCCGGAGGACATCCATGTGTACTCCATTGACGAAGTACTGATGGATGTGACAGGTTATCTGGATACTTATGGACTTACAGCCGGGGAGCTGGCCATGAAGATGATCCGGGAGGTTCTTTCTGCCACCGGCATCACAGCCACAGCTGGAATCGGGACCAATCTTTATCTGGCAAAGATTGCTATGGATATTGTAGCCAAGCGCATGGAGCCCGACCGGAACGGAGTGCGGATTGCGGGCCTTGATGAAATGTCCTAC
>CAJUDN010000099.1 GCA_910585355.1 uncultured Lachnospiraceae bacterium | reverse complement strand
GGTGACTTCATCTACCTGCGTTCCATGGCGGCGCAGCAGCGCGTTTATGCAGGCCAGCAGTTCTCTGGAGTCAAAGGGTTTGGTCAGATAATAATCAGCCCCGGAATTTAAGCCGGTAATGCGGTCTTCCAGATCGGATTTTGCCGTCAGCATTAAAATCGGAGTTCCGCATTTGCCGGAGCGGATCTTTCTGGCCACTTCGTAGCCGTTCATTCCGGGTATCATCACGTCCAGGATCAAAAGGTCGTAGATTCCTGATTGAGCATAGTTTTTCCCTGTTTCTCCGTCATAAACGATTTCGACTTCAAATCCTTTCTTTTCCAATAAAGTTCCTATAGAGTCTGCGAGGAGTTTTTCGTCTTCGATGATCAGTATTTTCATAGGCATTTTCCCCTTCAATCCTTTTCATATTATAATACATTTCAATGCTGAAATGAAGCTGAAAAGGGAAGATTCTCCCATGGCTTTCAGCATTGTTTCAGCTTTGGTGCTTATAATGGAAGAAAAAACGAGGAGGATTATGATGATAGCAGTTGAACATGTAACAAAATGCTATGGTGATTTCATGGCTGTCAATGATCTTTCATTTGAAATCGACGAGGGTCATGTATACGGCTTCTTGGGGCCTAACGGCGCCGGAAAGTCTACCACTATGAATATTATGACAGGGTGTTTGTCGGCTACGTCAGGTCATGTAAAAATTGACGGCTATGATATTTTTGAAGATTCCCTAAAGGCTAAAAGACTTATAGGGTATCTTCCGGAACAGCCCCCATTGTACATGGCGGAAACACCTGAGGAATATCTGCGTTTTGTGGGAGAGGCGAAAGGACTGCGTGGGAATATACTCAGGAAAAAGATAGAGGAAGTGATGGAACAGACAAAAATTACCCATATAAAAAACCGGCGTATCTCAGATCTTTCAAAGGGCTATAAGCAGAGGGTGGGAATTGCACAGGCGCTTCTGGGAGATCCCAGGGTGATTATTCTGGATGAGCCTACGGTTGGCCTTGACCCGATTCAGATTATTGAGATCCGTTCATTAATTAAGGAACTGGGGCAAATGCATACGGTTATTTTTAGTTCCCATATTCTTTCGGAGGTTCAGGCGATCTGCGACCAGATTCTGATGATTGCCGGAGGAAAACTGATTGCGTTTGGCGAGCCGGATCATCTGGGAAAGCAGTTCATGACATCAAATGAAATTGTGATTACCGTGGATGCGGCGGCAGAGGAAATCAGGGAGATTTTAGGGAGTATTTATGGTGTTTCGGAAATGAGTATGGAGGAAACGGATGGGAGTCTTCTTAAGGTTCATCTGAAAACAGACCATGATGATATGTATCAGGTATCTGGTTCTGTTTTTTCGGCGTTTGCAGAAAAGGGAAAGGTATTGCTGGAAATGACCTTGAAAAAGGCAAATCTGGAGGATGTCTTTATTGAACTGACAGAAGGAATGGATGTTGGGGAGGAGGTGGTGTTTGGAGAATGAGCGCGGTATGGAAACATGAGATGAGGCTGTATTTTCATTCATTGACTGCCTATGTGTTTGGGGCGTTTCTGCTGGCCTTTGTGGGAATAGGTTCTATGCTCTATAATCTTCAGGCGGCAGTCAGTAATTTCGAGTTTGTACTCAGTTTTGGCTCTATGGTCTTCGTGGTGATTGTTCCGATTTTGACCATGCGGGTAATCGCGGAAGAACGGAAGCAGAAAACAGATCAGCTTTTGTATGCTCTGCCTCTCACAACTACCCAGGTGATTCTGGGGAAATATCTGGCGTTGCTGGCTGTCTATCTGATTCCTTTATGTCTGATCAGTCTGTATCCGCTGATATTTTCCCGGTTTGGCCAGGTTTATCTCCTTACGTCTTACGGAGCCATTGCCGCTTTCTTTATCATGGGCGCCGCGCTGATTGCATTTGGTATTTTTATTTCATCCCTGACGGATAATCAGGGGTTCGCGGCAGGCATAGGCATTGGGGCGATTTTGCTTAACTATTACAGTGTCAGCCTTTCTGAGTATGTCTCGTCTACCATGATGGGAACGGTTGTTACATTATGTCTTTTGGTGCTTGCCTTAGGGGCGGTGATTCGTCATATGACGAAAAATGAGAGTCTGGCTTATGGGGTCTGTTTCCTGTTGATTGCCTGTATTTCGGCTGTATGCTGGATAGATGGGGGGATGTTTGAAGGACTGCTGCCGGATCTGATGAGGAAGCTGTCTCTCTTCGAAAGATTTTACGTGTTTGTAAACGGTATTTTTGATATGACTGGGATTGTGTACTATTTGACGGTGATTGTTTTTTTCCTGTTCCTCTCTGTCCAGTCCCTTGAGAAACGGAGGTACAACTGATGAAAAAAATAAAACCGGTCTGTCCGTGGGAGAAAGGGGAAGGCCGTTCGGCTGCCTTTCACGGTGGTTCCTATTCCCTGATGATTACAGCTGTGGTACTGGCAATCTTAATTGTGGCCAATGTGTTTGTCTCTGCCCTTCCGGCTTCCCTGACAAAGTATGACATCAGTTCCGCAAAGCTGTACTCCATTACCAGCAATACGAAAGTAGTGGTCAACGGGCTGAAAGAGGATGTAACGATTTACTGGATTGTGCAGTCGGAAAAAGAGGATGATGTGATTGAACATCTATTGAGCAAGTATGAAAGTCTTTCTGACCATATTCAGGTAGTAAAAAAGAATCCGGATGTATTTCCTGCTTTTGCGCGGCAGTATACGGATGAAACAGTCCAGAATAACAGTTTGATCGTGGAATGTGGGGAAAGAAGCCGCTTTATCGGCTACAGTGACATCTATGTGCAGGAGGGCAGTATATACTCCTATTCCTATAATACATCTTTTGACGGGGAGGGAGCCATTACTTCTGCCATTGACTATGTAGTCAGGGAGGAGCTTCCAAAGGTTTACGTTCTGGAAGGCCATGGGGAATCGGAGCTTCCGCCTTCGTTTCGTGAACAGATTGAAAAGGAGAATATGGAGGTGACGGATTTTTCTCTGCTGAATGTGGATACCATACCGGAGGAGGCGGACTGTATTGTTATTTACGGGCCCACCAGTGATATTTCTGATGAGGAAAAGGAAATGCTGGCGGATTATGTGACAGCAGGGGGGAAGCTTCTGGTCATGGCCGGTCCCACAGAGGGGGGACTTTTGGAAAATCTGTACAGCCTGGTGTCGGACTATGGGGTAGAGGTCTGTGAGGGGATTGTGGTGGAGAAAGACAGGGAGCACTATGTATTTCAGGCTCCTTATATGCTGCTTCCTGATATGGCTGCCAGTGAAATAACAGATTCTCTTATTGAGGAGAATTATTATCCCATTATTCCTCTGGCCCAGGGAATGGTGATCGGCGGGACATCGGGGAAGGGAACTGTGACGGAACTGCTGTCTACCTCTGAGTTGGCCTTCAGCAAGAGGGCCGGATATGATATTTCTACTTATGAGAAAGAAGAGGGGGATACAGACGGCCCTTTCGCGGTGGCAGTTTCTGTAGAGGATCACGGCGGCGGAAGGCTGGTATGGTTTACCTCGTCAGGATTCCTGGATGATATGTATAATGCCTATTCTTCAGGGGCCAACTCTGATTTGGGGATGAATGCTCTGTCTTTTTTGATCGGGGAGAGCGAGGCTGTGGCAATCCGCAGCAAATCACTGAATTACAATTACCTGACAATCAGTGATTCCACATCTTCTCTGCTGAAAGTGATGATGATTGGCGTATTTCCATTGTGCTATCTTGGAATCGGAATTGGCGTGATTCTCAGAAGAAGGAGGATGCAGAGTGAAGCGGTCTAAACGAATTTATATTCTGCTTGGAGTCCTGGCCGTATCTTGTATGGCCACGTTGGGCGTTATGAAGTGGGAAGAGGAAAAGGAAAAAATTAAAAACAGTGACGAGATTATTTTGGCGTTATCCGGTGACCAGATACAAACATTATCCTGGGAATATGAATCGGTAAAACTTGCTTTTCATAAGGATGAAAAATGGTTTTATGATGAAGATGAGGCATTCCCGGTGGATGAGGAAAAGATTGGTGAACTTCTGGAGCAGTTTCAGGAGTTTGGAGTATCTTTTGTCATTAAAGATGTGGAGGATTATAGTCAATATGGACTGGATGATCCGGTGTGTGCCATACATCTGGGTACGGAGGAAGAAACCTTTGATATCTTTTTGGGGAGTTACAGCAGCATGGATTCCCAGCGGTATGTTTCTGTGGGAGACGGAAATGCTTATCTGGTGAAACATGACCCGTTGAATGTTTTTGATGTGACTTTAAGGGACATGATTGATCATGACGAGATTCCGCAGTTTGAGAAGGCAGCAAGGATTCAGTTTGAGGGTACGGAAAACTACAGTGTTGAATATGAGGAAGACAGCAGCCGTACCTATAGTGCTGAGGATGTTTATTTTACACAGCGAGAGGGCAATACACTTCCTCTTGATACGTCCAGGGTGAACGGTTATCTAAGGGATATGAGTGGTCTGAGCTTGACGGATTATGTGACTTATTATGCTTCCGATGAGGAATTGGAAACATACGGGCTCATGGAGCCGGAGCTTAAGGTGACGGTGGAATACAGTTTAAAGGAGGACGAGGAGGAAGAATCAAAGCAGTTTGTTCTCCGTGTGAGCCGTGATCCAAAGGAGAAAAAGGATACACAAAATCAGACGGAAGACGGACTGGAAGAGACAGAGGAGGAAGTTACAGCGTATGCAAGGGTGGGAGAGTCCCGGATTGTATATCGGATTTCTTCGGAGGAGTATAGAGAGCTGATGAGGGCTTCCTATGATTCCCTGCGGCATAAAGAAGTTTTTTGGGCGGATGCCGGGGAGATCAGGCAGGTGGATATTTCCCTGGATGGCCAGGTTTATCAGATGACTTCCAAAGAATCAAAGGGGGAGCGTACTTATTATTATCAGGATGGGCAGGTGGATATTTTTGATTTTGTAAATGCTTTGGGAAATGTAAGGGCAGACAGTTTTACAACGGAGCAGCCGGCACAAAAGGAAGAGATTGGCGTGACCGTGTATCTGGATAATGAAAATGATCCGGAAGTTTGCATTGAATTGTATCGGTATGATGGAAATAGCTGTCTTGCAGTAATTGATGGGGAGCCGGTTTCGCTGGTGCCCCGCTCAGATGTGATGAATCTGGCAGAGGCAGTTTATGGAATCGTGTTGAATTAAAAAATTTTCCATGACACAGGCATGTTGGCAGCCTATAAGGCAGCAGGGGTGGATGTGGTAGTGACCTTTAATGGGGAGGCAATAGCAAAGAAGGAACTGTGGGAGTGTTGGAACCGATTGGGAGCTCTGGTGGTTAATATTCTCATGGATCCTCCTTTTCATATCGATCTGTGCTCCTATATGGAAAATCCATGTATAGAACAGTATCTGGTACTCTGCCCGGATGAGAATCATGTGGAATACGTGAAGCGTTATTTTCCTCAAGTGAAACATGTGGAATTCATGGCCCATGGAGGGACTCCGGTGGAAGGAAGGCCGATTCCCTGGAAAGAGAAAGCCATAGATCTGCTTTTTTGCGGCACATATATTAGGCCGGAAAAATTTATGAAGGTTATGAGACAGAGCATGGGACGGGCGGAAGGAATTGCCAGAACTGGATATAAAAGGGCAGGGGCTTTTACTTGGGAGAACTACGTGGGGAAATTGCTGGTCAAGATAGAGAGATGCTTAGGAGAGTGTTAATGCAGAAGGAATTTGAAAATGGCTGAAAAAAGATGAAAGGAAAGAAAGCCAATGAAGTGGATTGATAAAATGCCTGTACCGAATATGGAAAAAGATAGGGAGAAAAGGAATGAGACAGAAAAAGACAGGGGTTCAGAAGCAGATGAGAACAGCAGCTTTATGAATAAAGATCGACAGATTTTATATGAAGGCTTTTTAAATATTATCAGGGATTTAACTGATATAGCACATAAAATTGCACAGATAGAGGAAGAGAAGACTGTGGCTGTGTCTCTGAAACGTCATGAGCTTTTAGAAGGGTTTATGAAAAAGGAACAAGCCAGTATTTTGAAACTCCGTGGTCTGGATCAACACAGAATCCGGCTGACAAAACTGTTAGGCTGGGATTCTTTGACTTTTTCTCAGATTTTAGAGGAAGT
>CAJUDN010000098.1 GCA_910585355.1 uncultured Lachnospiraceae bacterium | reverse complement strand
CTCCCACGAAGTGGAACGCACAGCTACCAGAAAGCAATTTTCAGACACACTCTAGTGCTCCATCCAGGCAAAATTCCGACGGCGTAGCGGGGCTGCGCTGAGGTTTCCTGGCCTGTGCAATTGGGAAAACAGGCGGGAAGACATGAGACTGAACTGTCACAGTATCATAAGCACCCATCAAGGTGTAGTATAGCATATTTAGAACTTTTGTACAATTAGGAAACCGTTTGCAAATTAACAAAAAAGTAAGGTTTTCGTTATTGTATTTAAAAAAAAACACGATGAAAAATCAGTCAAGCTCAGTCAAGCCTGTGTAAAGGTTGTAATATCTTCCCTTCTTTTCAAGAAGATCATCATGGTCGCCTCGTTCAATAATCTCGCCGTTTTCCAGAACCATAATGGCGTTGGCATTCCTTACGGTGGAAAGTCTGTGCGCGATCACAAAGGTAGTTCTGTCCGCCATCAGACGGTCCATGCCGTGCTCAATGTGTTTTTCCGTTCTCGTATCCACGGAGCTGGTGGCCTCGTCAAGAATCAGAATAGGAGCCTTTGAAACAGCGGCGCGGGCAATGTTAATAAGCTGCCTCTGCCCCTGGCTCAAATTGGCGCCGTCGCTTTCCAGAACCGTGTCGTAGCCTTTGGGAAGCCGCATGATAAAGGAATGGGCGGAAGCGGTTTTCGCCGCCCTTATGACCTCCTCATCAGTGGCGGAAAGCCGTCCATACCGGATATTTTCCATAACAGTTCCGGTAAACAGGTGAGTATCCTGAAGGACCATGGCGATATTTTTCCTTAACTCATCCCGGCGAATATGGCGGATGTCCACGCCGTCTATGGTGATGGACCCTTCCTGAATATCGTAAAACCGGTTGATTAAATTTGTTATGGTAGTTTTTCCGGCTCCGGTGGAACCCACAAAGGCGATTTTCTGTCCCGGCTTTGCATAGAGGCTTATGTTCTTTAATATCACTTTACCCGGGTCATAGCCAAAGGTCACGTTCTCAAGTACCACTTCCCCTCTCATGCCTTCCATGGAAACGGCATCCGCGTCATCGGAAGCTTCCGGCTCCTCATCCATTATGGCAAACACCCGCTCCGCGCCTGCCAGAGCCGAAAAAACATTGGATACCTGCATGGAGATTTCATTGATGGGACGGGAAAACTGTCTGGAGAAACTTAAGAACACAGTAAGACCGCCCACGTCAAATCCCTTAAGCACGCAAAGCAGACCGCCGACACAGGCCGTAACCGCGTAGTTGATCTGGCTTAAGCTGTTCATGACCGGGCCCATGAGGCCTCCCAGGAATTGGGCCATGATCTGCTTCTTCTTAAGATCATCATTTAAAATTTCAAATTCCTCTTCTGCCACGTCCTCATGGCAGAACACCTTCACAACCTTCTGTCCGGTTATCGTCTCCTCAATATAGCCGTTTAAAGCGCCCAGGGCGGACTGCTGGGCCTGGAAATATTTCTGGCTTCTTCCGGCCACGGCCCCGCCTGCCTTAAGAATCAGGGGGATTAAAACCAGGGTAATCACAGTCAGGTACAGATTTGTGTAAATCATCAGGGCCAGAGTTCCCACAATGCTGAGAGCCCCGGAGAACAGCTGGACCAGAGTACTGCTTAACATATTGCCGATGGTATCCACATCATTGGTAAACCGGCTCATCAGATCGCCGTTTGCGTTGGTGTCATAAAACCGTACCGGAAGCTTCTGCATCTTTGTAAACAGGTCCATACGGAGCCGCAGCAAAGCTCCCTGGGCCACCTTAAGCATAATGACGGACTGTAAATAGTTGGCCGCCACCCCCGCCAGATAGACCGCCGCCAGAAGGACAATCCCTCCCGCCAGTCCCGATACGCTTCCGGGACCTCCGTCGGCCGGGGCTATAAATTGATTTATGATGGGTCTTAACATATAAGACCCGGCCAGGCTCGCCACAGTATTTACAATGACGCAAAAGAAGGCCAGGCCCATTTTAAACCTATCCTGTTCCAGATAAGACAATAGCCTCCTGATGGTGACGGCGCTGTTTTTCGGCAGGCCTCCTCCTCTTGCCATGGCCCCGTGACGCCTGGGGCCGCCCGGTCCACCTGGACCTCCAGGGCCGCCGCCCCGCCTTACCTGGGCTACCCGGCTGCCGTAACGCCTTTTTAAGCTTTTCTCTCTCTCGCTTCTGTTCATGCCGTCACCTCCTGTCCCTGGAATGCCTTTGTCAGTCCATCCGTTTCTTCACTTCCCGTCTGAGTTCTGTAAATTTCTTCATAGGTTTTACAGGTCTTAAGAAGCTCATCATGGGTTCCGCGCCCGATGATGGTCCCCTCCTCCATAACCAGAATCAGATCTGCCTCCTGAACCGATGAAATTCTCTGGGCAATAATGAACTTTGTGGTATCCTTTAATTCTCTGCGAAAACTTTCCCGGATTCCGGCCTCGGTAGCCGTATCCACGGCGCTTGTGGAATCGTCCAGAATCAGGATTTTCGGTTTCTTTAAGAGGGCCCTTGCAATGCAGAGTCTCTGCTTTTGTCCGCCTGAAACCCCTGCTCCGCCCTGTCCGATTTCCGTCTGGTAGCCATGGGAGAAAGCCGTAACAAAGCCGTCCGCCTGCGCGCTTTGCGCCGCCGTTTTCACCTCGTCCATGGCCGCTTCCTCATCTCCCCACCGCAAGTTTTCCTCTATGGTTCCGGAGAACAGTACGTTTTTTTGGAGCACCATTCCAACGCCGTTTCGTAAATTTTTCAAGGAATAGTCCCTCACGTCCACACCGTCCACCAGCACACGGCCGGAAAAAACGTCATAAAGTCTTGGGATTAACTGAACCAGAGTGGTTTTTCCGCTTCCGGTGGAGCCGATAATACCGATGGTCTGGCCGGCCTTTGCCGTAAAGCTTATATGATTTAACACCAGCTCGCCGGACATTCCCTTATGAGTGTATCCGAAACAGACGTCCTCAAATTCCACACGGCCCTGCTCCACTTTCCTTTCCGGAAAACCTGCACGGACATCGTTTAAATCCACTTCTGTGTCCATCACCTCATTGATACGCTTTAACGAGGCTCTGGAGCGGGAGCTCTGTAAAAACACCATGGAAAGCATCATAAGGGACATGAGAATCTGTATGATGTAAGTGATAAAGGCAGTCAGGTCCCCCACCGGCATATTCCCCGCAATGATGATATTTCCGCCGTACCACACCACCGCTAGCGTGGTGAAATTCATGGCAAGCATCATCACCGGCATCGTAACGATGACGATTTTCATAGCCCGCAGGCTGCTGTCCTTTAAATCCGTATTTAGATATGAAAATTTTTTAATTTCATGGTCCTCCCTCACAAAGGACTTTACCACCCGCACGTTGGTTAAGGTTTCCTGAATGCCTGAGTTTAAGCGGTCCAGCTTTTTCTGCATGACCTCAAACCGCGGGAACGCCGTTTTCAGAATCAGGATGATGGCGCACAGCAGAACAGGAATCACAATGAGAACGATCACCGCCAGCCTGTAATTCATCATAAAGGCCATAATCAAAGCTCCCGCGAACATGCCCGGCGCCCGAAGGGCCATTTTAAGTCCCATGGTTAATACATTCTGGACCTGCTGAATATCGTTAGTCAGTCTTGTAACAAGGGAGCCTGTACTGAACGTATCAATGTTGGAAAAGGAAAACTGCTGAACCTTTTTAAACACATCCCTTCTCAGATCGCTGGTGAAGCAGATGGATGCCTTTGCCGCAAAATATGCGCCAAGGGTACCGCCCACCGCCATCACAAGAACGGCAAATACCATCAAAAGCCCTGTCCGGATAATATAGCCCACGTCCCTCTGGCTCACGCCGTTATTGATGATCAAAGACATGAGCTTCGGCAGCATTACCTCGCCTGCCACCTCTGTTAACATCATCATGGGGCCCAGGATGAATGCGCCAAGATATGGCTTTATATATTTCTCATATCGCTTCATTTTTTGTCCCTCCTACTATTCTGTTCTTTGAAGCATCTGTTCTAAATTCCCTGATAACTTCTGAATGCACTGATAAAATATTTTTTTCTCCTCCTCGGAAAAACCGGACAACATCCCTTCTTCTGTTTTTTCAAAAAAGCTGATACTCCGTTCGACCTCTTCTTTTCCTTTTTCTGTGAGACGGATCTTATTGTAGCGGTTGTCATCTCTGTCAACCAGCCGGCTGATATAACCGCCTTTTTCCAGTTTTTTTAATGAGACGGCTATGGAGGCGGCGGACGCATGATATTGTTTTGCCAGCTCCTTCTGAGACACATCCTGATTCCAGGAAATACACATGAGAATCTGGTGCTGCGCCCGGAACATGCCGTTTTTATTGAGGCGGCGTTCCAAAAGCGCCCGGTGAAGCTTTTCAGTATTGATAAAGGCTTCCACAATCGCATGATTGATCCCCTGGAGTTTTCCCTTTGGGTTCATGGCTTCTCCTTTCTCTCTATCTTAAATGATTCGTTTGTCAGCAACCATTCAGAATCATTCGTTCGTTAACCGTCAGCGCGCCAATCATTAGCGCGCTAATCATTAACTAGTTAATCATATGGCGTATTATAATCCCTCCCGCCCATTTCCGCAAGAGGGATATTTGTGAAATAACTGTGAACAATAGCAAGTTTTCCTTCTTACTCCCAGTCTTCTTTTGGCATTTTTCTGCGAATCAAAAGGAAGCAGATGATATGGGCCGTTCCTGTGACAATCCAGGTAAAGGGATAGGAAATATATAAAGTAGTCAGGTTACGGCTCCACTGGAAAACAGTAAATATCCATATCACCCGCAGGCCGCAGGCCCCTGCCAGAGAAACGCACATGGGGAGAACCGAATATCCAATGCCGCGGATGCTTCCCACCATGGTATCCATGATTCCGCATATAAAATAAAGAAGGCCGATGATTCCCAGACGGCGCATGCCGTACTGAATGACCTGAGGGTCGGAAGAATAGATTCCAAGGAGCGTCTCTCCCATTCCGTAAAAGGAAACGCCCAGCGCCAGGCCCACAACAGTCACCACTACCAGACAGGTAAAGGTAATTTTCCCGATTCTCTTATATTTTCTGCCGCCGTAGTTCTGACTGGTAAAGCTTAAATTGGTCTGGTAAACGGCATTCATGGCCGCATAGATGAAGCCTTCAATATTCTGAGCGGCAGTATTTCCTGCCATAGCAATGGAACCAAAAGAGTTTACGGAGGACTGGATTAACACATTGGAAATGGAGAAGATGGCACCCTGCATCCCGGCGGGAAGTCCCACCCTGGCAATCCGTTTTAATTTTACCTTACTGATTTTCAGCTCATGTATTTTCAGTTTCAGGCATCCTTCGGCGGATAACAGGCTTTTTAACACCAATGCGGCGGAGATTGCCTGAGCAATCACAGTGGCAAGAGCCACCCCGGCCACATCCAGATTAAAATAAATTACAAAAACCAGATTTAAAAGCACATTGACCACTCCGGCTGCCGTAAGGAAATAAAGCGGACGTCTGGTATCCCCCACAGCCCTTAAAACAGCGCTGCCGAAATTGTAAAGCATGGTCACCGGCATTCCCGCAAAATAAATCTGCATGTATATGGTAGATTTATTAATGACATCATCCGGAGTTCCCATCAGCTCCAGAAGGGGTCTTGCGGCTGCAATTCCCACCGCCACCAAAAGGAGGCCTGATACCAGCCCCAGGGTTATGGCCGTATGGATGGTCTCACTCACGTCCTCGTCGCTTTTTGCCCCGTAATACTGGGCCACCAGCACATTCACTCCCACCGAAAGACCTACAAAAATATTGATTAGGAGGTTAATGAGGGCCGTTGTGGAACCTACCGCAGCAAGGGACTGGCTTCCGGCATAGCGCCCGACCACAATCACATCCGCAGCGTTAAAAAGAAGCTGGAGAATTCCTGAAAGCATTAAAGGAATGGAAAATATCAGAATTTTTCCAAGAACCGGCCCGCTGCACATATCCATTTCATAAGATTTCTTCATACTGTCCTGCTCCTCTTCCTGTATTTTACCGTTTCTTTCCATAGGCATTCTATGATTATACCCAATGCCGGTGGAAAATGCAATTACAAATTGCGAAAATTGAGCGGAAGGGATCTTTTCCCGTTGCTGTCCACTCCCCCGGTCAGTCACTCCGTTTATTGACCGGGAGCTAGTGCTCCATCCAGACAGAAAGTGAAGTTGTGGACTGTCTGATGCGTGACAG
>CAJUDN010000097.1 GCA_910585355.1 uncultured Lachnospiraceae bacterium | reverse complement strand
TTTGAAATTCCTAATTGCATCACGGGGTCATTATACTTCCTATAAGAGAAATTATTGGTATTGAAGCAGGAATAATTACTGACTTTAAATTAATAAAATATTAAGAAATGGAGAGAATTTGCCACAGGACGAAAGTTGCGGAAAAAGGGCATTGGTGATATACTATAATTGTTTTTTTATGTCATGCAGATGAAGGAGAGAAATATGTCTAACCATATAAAGAAGAAAGAACAAACGAGGAATAGTTTTCAGGAAAATGCAGCATTGATTATGGGAATTTTTACGTTGGTTGTTTTGTGCATTTTTCCGGTGGTGTATCATCATTATTACTTTGATATTCTGGAGACAAAATATCAGTTTTACTGCGCGGTATCATTAATTGCCATGGCGGCTATGGCGGGATATGGACTGGCAGGCGGACGGATAGCCGCTTTCTTTAAGGATTTTAATTTTAAGAGTGTATGTAAGAGCCTGAACTATGTGGACTGGGCCATGATTGCTTTTTGGCTCAGCAATGTGATTTCGTGGCTTCTTTGCTCAGACTGGCGCTGGGATGCTTTTTGGGGGACATTTGGTCGCTACAATGGCGTTTTCCTTATGACTATTTATATGATCGTGTATTTTATGGTGACCAGGTTCTTCTGTTTCCGGCAGTGGTATCTGGACGCACTGCTGGCAGTGGGTATTTTTGTTTGTGTGTTTGGTATTACGGATTATTTTCAAATGGATATTTTGGGATTTAAAGTAAATATGGTGAAGGAACAGATAGCCATGTATACTTCAACCCTTGGAAATATTAATACGTATACGGTTTATGTGGGTGCGGTTGCAGTTATTTCAATGATTTTGTTTGCATTGGAGAAGAATCAAAAGAGGATGCTCTGGTATTTTGGAAATATGGTGTTATCCAGTACGGCTTTAATCATTGGCACCAGTGATAACGCCTATCTGACAATTGCGGCTCTGTTTGGGTTTGCACCGTTATACCTGTTCCGGACGAAGACCGGGGTGAGAAGGTATTTGATTTCCCTGGCAACGTTTTTCACTGTAATTCAAATTGTGGATTGGCTGAATGTGAAATATGCGGACCGCGTTCTTGGGATTAAGAGCGCATTCAATTTGATTGTTAATTACGATAGGCTTCCTCATCTTGTGATTGGCCTCTGGATTTCCGCAGCTGTGGCTGTAGTTTTGACTGTGAAACAAAAGGAGGATGCTGATAAGATCGGCGTCTGGCTCAGACTGCTCTGGGCAGTGGTAATTGCAGCTGTGGTCGGCGCGGCGGTATATGTGCTGTATGATGCTAATGTGGCCGGCAACGCGGAGAAGTACAACGCCATCAGTAATTATGTTGTTTTTAACGAGGCATGGGGAACTCATAGAGGGTTTGTGTGGATTCGCGCCATAAAAGTGTTTCAGGATAAGCTCACGCCGCTTCAGAAAATTTTTGGATATGGGCCGGAAACGTTTAAGATTTTAATGCAGTATTATTACAGCAGTGATATGAAAACAGTGATTTTTGATAATGCACATAATGAGTATCTGCATTATCTCCTCACCATCGGAATTGTGGGCATGGTTTCTTACATTGCGTTAATGGTTTCTTCTGTTGTCAGGATGGCACGGAATCTGAGCGGCAGGCCGGAGGTGGCCGCCTGCCTGTTTGTGATTGCCGCTTACATGGTGCAGGCGGTGGTTAATTTGAATCTTCCGATCGCCATGCCGATCATCCTTCATCTTCTTGCCATGGGCCTCAGTAAGGGGCCGGCTGGGAAGGCATAGGGGAGCAGTGTTGACCAGTATTTTGTCTGCATGATATCTGGCGTAATACCGCAGGACAGCGTACTCCGCTTTATCGGGTATATTCGTTTTCAGGAAAGGAGGATTTTCGATGAGATAAGGGGGGTGCAGCTGGAAAATCCAACATAGAAGATGAATATGATATGGATGGGGAAATACGGCCGTAGAGGTAATAAGTAATTGGAATGGTGAAAATACGGCCGGGATAGCAAAACGTGGCTGGGATGGCAGGAAGCGGACGAAATTATAAAAATGGCCGGGATAGTAAAAAGCGACTGGAATTATAAAAAGTGGTTGGGAAGTAAAACACATTTGGGGTAGTAAAATAGGGCCCTGGAAGGGGCTTGTGAGGAGTTTATTGACATGCAGGCAGTGATTATGGCTGGAGGAAAGGGAACGCGGCTGGCGGCCCTTACGAGAGATGAAATACCAAAGCCCATGGTTTTGGTGGCGGGAAAGCCTCTGCTCTTGTGGCAGGTTGAGAAGCTTAAGGAGAATGGAATTACAGATATTATTATGGTCGTTGGCCATCTGGGGGATAAAATCAAGGATTTTTTCGGGGACGGCCTAAGATTTGGCGTGCGGATTCAGTATTTTGAGGAGAAGACGCCGTTAGGAACAGCCGGTTCGTTTTATTATCTGAAAGATATTTTGCGTGATGATACCTTTGTCATGATGTCGGGAGATTTGTTTTTTGACATTGATTTTAAGCGGATGATTGAGTTTCACAGGGAAAAAAAGGCAGTAGCAACGCTGTTCGTACATCCAAACGGACATCCCTTTGATTCAGACCTTCTGGTGCTTTCTGAGGACGGGAGGGCTGTGAAGTTCGATTCGAAGCATAATACCCGTGATTACTGGTATGATAATTGTGTCAATGCCGGGATTTTTGTATTCAACAGGAAAATCTGCGACAGAGTGCAGGAGCCCGTTAAGAGGAATCTGGAGAATGATATTATTAAGGGTATGATTGACGATGGGGAGCCTGTTTACGGATACCGTTCGCCGGAGTATGTGAAGGACGTCGGTACGGTGGAGCGGGTGGGACAGGCGCTTGCGGATATTGAGCGGGGATTTATTTCGGGTAAATGTCTGAGACAGAAGCAAAAATGTATTTTTCTGGACAGGGATGGAACCGTTAACCAATATCGGGGACTGGTTTATAAGGAAGAGGATTTTGAACTGGAGTCATGCGCCATGGAGGCCATAAGAAAGATTAATTTGTCCGGAAGACTGGGGATTGTTGTGACCAATCAGCCGGTGGTGGCCAGAGGGCTCTGTGAAATTGAGGATGTGGAGAACATCCACAGGAAGATGGCAACGCTGTTAGGGCGCGGGGGCGTGTTCCTGGATGATATTTTATTTTGCCCGCATCACCCGGATAAAGGATATCCGGAGGAGAATCCGCTCTATAAGATACCGTGCGGATGCAGAAAGCCCAAAACAGGGATGATTGAAAAGGCGGCGGAGAGGTACAATATTGATCTCAAGGAGTCGTGGATAGTGGGGGACACCACTATGGATATTCAGACCGGTAAGAACGCGGGGATGCACACGGCACTGGTGCTGACGGGAGAGGCCGGAAGAGACATGAAATATGATGTACAGCCGGATTTGGTCTGCTGCGACCTTCTGGAGGCTGTGGAAAAGATATTAGTACACCCTTGTACGAATTCATGAGTAGGTATCACCCGTTACCTGTGTTATCTGCACGTCTGCGAAACTAATGTACTGGCTCGATTACTTTCAGCCAAATGACGCAGAATGAATTTTCAGTCTGCAAGGCGGAGGAAGGAGGCGATGCGGTGGCATCGTTGACTGACGGTGCTGTGTGCCGGTGGCACACGTTTAGCACGGACCGAAGCGGAGCGTAGACCAACGCAGCAGATGAACGACTATACCCGATGAAGCGGGGCACGTTGTCCTGCTGAGATTAGCCAGATATAATGTAGACAGTACGCTAGTACTACAGCGTACATTTCGAAATCAGCTTGTGTGAAACTGCGGTATTCGGTTGTAATTACTACTAATTATACGCAAATTCCTTTGCAAAAAGTGAGTATGATATTAAATGTACGCTGTAGTACTAGAGCGTGTCTGAAAATTCATTCCCGTCATCTGCACGCCCCACTTTGCGGTATATTTGACCCAAATTCACTTAACGTAGCCCACTACGCCGCGTTCATTTGGGCCAAATCTCCCACGAAGTGGAACGCACAGCTACCAGAAAGCAATTTTCAAACACACTCTAGGAATGCAGGGAGGAGGCCATATATGATTATTACACAAACGCCTTTTCGTATGTCGTTTTTCGGGGGCGGTACAGATTTCCCGGATTTTTATAAGGAACACGGAGGAGCGGTGATTTCTACAACATTTGACAAATATTGTTATGTGAATGTCCGGCATCTGCCCAGATTTTTTGATTATTCTACGGAACTGTCATATTCCAGGATAGAGCGAGTGACGGATGTGGAGGAAATCAAGCATCCGGCTATTCGGGAAGCCATGAAGTTTCTGGATATGCATGAAATTCGCCTGACTTATGAGGCGGATCTTCCGGCCAGATCCGGGTTAGGAACCAGCAGTTCTTTTGCAGTGGGAATGCTGAATGCGTTCTATTCGCTGAAGGGAAAATATGCGGATAAAGGGAGGCTGGCGGATGATGCTATTTATTTGGAGCGGATCCTCTGCAATGAAAGCGGTGGTGTTCAGGATCAGATTGCGGCATCATTTGGGGGATTGAACAGAATTTGTTTTAGCGCGGAGGGATATGAGGTGAATCCCATAATTATCTCTCCGGATAGAAAGCAGCAGCTCAATAAAAACCTGATGTTGTTTTTTACCGGATTTTCCCGCTTTTCATCCGATATTCAACAGACGACTCAGAAAGCGCTTGTGGATAAGAAAAAGCAGCTTCTGGAGATGCTTTCGCTGGTGGATGAGGCTGAGAAGGTACTGACTTCCGGAGGCGATTTAAATGAATTTGGACGGCTTTTGGACTATACGTGGAGGTTAAAGAGAGGCATCTCCGGAGGCATTTCCACAGATTCCATCGACGGTCTGTATGCGAAGGGCATGAAGGCCGGTGCATTGGGAGGAAAGCTGTTGGGCGCCGGGGGAGGCGGCTTCTTGTTGTTTTATGTGGAAGAAGATAAACAGGGCGCCGTGCATAAGGCGATGGAAGAGCTTTTGTATGTCCCATTTAAGTTTGAGAACAGCGGAACACGGGTTATCCATTATACACCGGAAATGTTCGAGAAAAAATAGAAAAGAATTGAAAAACGGCCTGGACCGAAGGGAGTAAAATCCTGGAAGTCCAGGCCGTTTTTGTCGCATAACGTATATTTATGTCTTATGAGTAATTCTTACGGAGGAGTGAGAAACAGAGAGGGGATTCTGCGTGGCTTGGTGTCCGTGGATGCGTTTTAGAATGGCCGCTTTGCGGAACCAAACGGATATGTGATTCTGATACTGCCATAAGCAGTTTTAGAAAATAAATAATTTTAGGGAGGAATCCAATGTTAAAGGCAAACAGAAGAAAGATGAAATTAAGCGGATGGCTGAAGGAGAAACACGCAGAGGAGTATAAGTCCCACGCAAAGATTCAGGGGTTTATATTTTTTTATGAGCTATTCTCGGAGATGGACGGGGAGCTTGCAGATTTTTCGCATATGAAAGGGGATAAGCAGGGGATTGTATTTGATACAGTATGGGCGGATTATACGATGGAATGGGAATATTTCGATCAGGCCATTGAAGTCTGCCATTATCCGGGACCGCGCCTGCTGGATGAAGAGCGGGCTGAGAAATGTGCATGGATTGTCGAAAAACGGTCGGAGGAGGAAGTGATGGAGCTGATGCGGCAGATGAATTTGTGGAAGACGAAGAAGAGGAGCGTCATAGAAGACAGGGGGATGGTGGATCTGGATAGAGAAGATTTTGATGGGAAGGACAGGCAGCTGATAAAAATGTTGGAGATGGAGTATGAAAGATGGACAAAGAAAAGGGGGGAAGCGTAGAGGCGTCAAAAATGCGATTGGGTGACCGTCCGGAGAGCATTTGGGTGAAATATCTGAATGTTTATATGACAAAGATAGCGGACAAAAGGTATTAATGGTGCAAGGATATTCTGATGACAGATTGAAAATTGCCTGGAATACTGTGGGGGACATGGAAGGGGGCAGGAGAGAGTGGGGGAGGGGAGGGCAGGAAAGGAGATGGGGCTTGTAAGGGCGCTAGAGTGTTTTGAAAATTGCTTTTTAATGGCTGTGCGTTCCACTTCGTGGGAGATTTGGTCCAAATGAATGCGGCGTAGCGGGCTATGTTAAGTGAATTTAGGGCAAATATACCGCAAAGTGGGGTGTGTAGATGATGGGAATGAATTTTCAGACACACTCTAGAGTGTGTCTGAAAATTAAAAAATGCACAAAACATATGTTTTGCCCCAAA
>CAJUDN010000096.1:2701-6782 GCA_910585355.1 uncultured Lachnospiraceae bacterium | reverse complement strand
ATATCTTCCCATCTGTTACGACGGCTTTGTAGAGATCGAAACGGCCGGAGGAGCGAAAAAAATCGGAATTCACGAAATCCACATGGAAGAGGATGCGGGGAAGCTGGTTCACGATCAATGGACCGACAGCTCTCTGGTAGATTATAACCGGAGCGGGGTGCCCCTCATAGAGATCGTTTCAGAACCAGATATGCGAAGCGCCGATGATGTGATTGCATATCTGGAACATTTGCAGTCCACCATGCGGTATCTTGGAGTTTCCGACTGCCGACTTCAGGAAGGCTCCATGCGCGCTGATGTAAACCTTTCCGTCCGAGAGACGGGAAATCCGAACTTCGGCACCAGAACGGAAATGAAGAACTTAAACTCCTTTAAAGCCATTTCCCATGCCATTGAGGGGGAGAGGGAGCGTCAGATTGAGCTTTTGGAAAGCGGAAAGAAGGTGATTCAGGAAACCAGACGGTGGGACGATAATAAGGAGACTTCCTATTCTATGCGCTCCAAAGAGGATGCCAGGGACTACCGGTATTTTCCCGACCCGGACCTGCCTCTGGTGCATATTTCCGATTTGTGGATCGAAGCCGTTAAAAGAGCGCAGCCGGAGCTTAAAGAAGAAAAGTCCAAACGGTATCAGACACAGTACGGCTTAAGTGAATACGACGCGGCTGTCCTCACCGGAGACCGGGCTCTGGCGGAGCTGTTTGAGGCTGTCATAGAAAACGGGGCGCCGCCGAAAAAGGCCTCCAACTGGCTGACCGGAGAAACAAGACGGCTTTTAAAGGATAATAATATGGAAGCATCCCACATTCCCTTTACGGCCGCGCATCTGGCCGCGCTCATCAAACTTTTGGAAAAGGGGAGCATTAACGGCCAGACTGCAAGAAAAGTATTCGCTGTCATGTTCGAAACCAATGTGGACCCGGAGCGGTATGTGGAAGAGCACGGGTTGAAAACGGAAAGCGATTCCGGTCTTCTGACGGAAACAGTAAAAAAAGTTCTGGCCGCCAATCCAAAGGCCGCAGCCGAGCTTAAAGAAGGAAAAGAAAAGGTCATGGGCTTTCTGATGGGCCAGGTCATGAGGGAATTAAAGGGAAAGGCCGCCCCGGCCCAGGTTGACGAAACAATTCGGAGTTATTGTTCCCTCCCCGGTCAATCACTCCACTGAATGACCGGGAGCCAGTACTGCTTTGTGGAAACTACTGCCGGAACTTTCGAAAAAAACATATTGATTTATTAAAAAGTATCTAGTATATTATTGGTAGATTTAGACAGGGAGTAAACGACATGATAAAAATTGCAGTAGACGCCATGGGCGGCGACAATGCTCCGGCAGAAATTGTCAAAGGCGCCGTGGAGGCCGTTAATGAGCGAAGCGAGCTCTTGGTCTGCCTCACAGGCCGGGAAGAGGCCATAAAGAGAGAGCTGGAAAAATATACTTATAAAAAGGAACAAATTGAAATTGTAAATGCCAGCGAGATCATTGAAACAGGGGAGCCGCCGGTCCATGCGATCCGGAAGAAAAAGGATTCTTCTATAGTGGTTGGGTTAAATCTGGTAAAGAGCGGCGAGGCGGACGGATTCGTGTCCGCCGGAAGCTCCGGGGCCGTCCTTGTGGGCGGACAGGTCCTTGTGGGCCGGTTAAAGGGAGTGGAACGCCCGCCTCTGGCGCCTCTTATTCCTACGGAAAAAGGAGTTTCCCTTTTAATTGACTGCGGCGCCAACGTGGATGCCAGGCCGTCCCATCTGGTGCAGTTTGCACAGCTTGGTTCCATTTACATGGAGCATGTGATGGGGATTAAAAATCCGCGGGTTGCCATTGTAAATATCGGCGCGGAAGAAGAAAAGGGAAACGCTCTTGTAAAGGAAACTTACCCCTTGCTTAAGGAATGTCCGGGAATCAATTTTATCGGCAGCATTGAGGCCCGAGAAATTCCACACGGCGGTGCGGATGTAATCGTCTGCGAGGCCTTTGTGGGAAATGTAATTTTAAAGCTTTATGAGGGAGTGGGTGCCACCATGATTTCTATGGTGAAACAGGGTTTAGTGACCTCTCTTCGAAGCAAAATCGGGGCGCTGCTCATAAAGCCCGCCTTAAAAAGTACATTAAAAAGCTTTGATGCCAGCCAGTATGGTGGAGCGCCTCTTCTTGGCTTAAAGGGTCTTGTGGTAAAAACCCATGGGAACTCCAAAGCCAATGAGATAAAAAATTCTATTATTCAGTGTATTTCCTTCAAGGAGCAGGCAATCAATGAGAAAATAAGTGAATGTCTGGCCGTAAAGGAAAATATAAATAAGCAGGAATAATCCCTGCACAAAAATTCAGAGAGGATGGAAATTATGGAGTTTGAGAAATTACAGGAGATCATTGCAGAGGTGCTTAACATCGCGCCGGATGATATCACAATGAATACTACATTTGTGGATGATCTTGGTGCTGACTCCCTGGATGTATTCCAGATTATCATGGGAATCGAAGAGGAATTCGACATTGAAATCCCAACAGAGGCTGCTGAGAAAATTGTAAGTGTCGGCGATGCCGTTGAACAGATTAAGAATGCTTTAAATTAATGGAATGAAATGGAAAAAAGGTGTCTCCTTCCGGCGGCACCTTATTTTCCGTTCAGAGAAAAGAGGCTCAAAGTGACTGGAAAAAACAGAGAACTGGAAACAGTAATTGGATATGCCTTTAAAAATCCGGAGCTCTTGTCCCATGCCCTGACCCACAGTTCCTACGCCAATGAAAGGCACTGGGCCAAAATAAAATGCAACGAGCGGCTGGAATTTTTAGGAGATGCGGTACTTGAGGTAGTTGCCAGCGAATTTTTATTCCGAAATTATCCGGCCATGCCGGAGGGAGAAATGACAAAGCTGCGGGCCAGCCTGGTGTGTGAACCCACGCTTGCCTATTGTGCGGAGGCCATCTCCCTTGGAAAATATCTGCTTCTTGGAAAGGGAGAGGATATGACAGGAGGAAGGAAACGGCCGTCGGTGACTTCCGACGCCATGGAAGCGATAATTGGAGCCATTTATCTGGATGGTGGTCTTGCTAATGCAAAAGAGTTTATTTTCCATTTTATTTTAAATGATATCGAACATAAACGGCTCTTTTATGATAGCAAAACTATCCTGCAGGAGCTGGTGCAGGCGGATTATAAGGAGGAGCTGACCTACGAGCTCATAAAGGAAGAGGGACCGGACCACGATAAGAGCTTTGAAGTCCGCGTAATGCTGGGAGAGAAGGAAATAGGCCGCGGCCTTGGGCGGACAAAAAAAGCGGCGGAGCAGCTTGCGGCCTACCATGGACTCTGTGAACTGAAGGAGTAATATACTCCACAGCAGTCTGCGTAGCATCATAGCCTGGATGTGCGGCAACTTCACTTTCGCGGCATTTGCCAAAAAAACAGTTACAACATGTAGAAAAGGTGCAGAATGTATTTAAAAAGTATTGAGGTACAGGGATTTAAATCTTTCGCCAATAAAATCCTGTTTGAATTTCACAATGGAATCACGGGTATCGTAGGTCCCAACGGAAGCGGAAAAAGCAATGTGGCCGATGCGGTCCGCTGGGTCCTTGGGGAACAGAAGGTGAAGCAGCTGCGAAGCTCCAGCATGCAGGACGTTATCTTTGCAGGAACGGAAACAAGAAAGCCCCAGGGATTTGCCTATGTGGCCATCACTCTGGATAACTCCGACCACCAGTTAGCCATTGACTTTGATGAGGTGACCGTTTCCAGACGGATTTACCGCTCTGGCGAGAGCGAGTATCTGATGAACGGAAGTCCCTGCCGGTTAAAGGACATCAATGAGCTGTTTTATGATACCGGAATCGGAAAAGAGGGGTATTCTATTATCGGGCAGGGCCAGATTGATAAAATCTTAAGCGGCCGTCCGGAGGAACGCAGGGAGCTTTTTGACGAAGCCGCGGGAATTGTAAAATTCAAACGAAGAAAAGCCGTGGCTCAGAAAAAACTGGAGGATGAAAAGCAGAATCTGGTCCGCGTAAGCGATATTTTAAGCGAGCTGGAAAAACAGGTGGGACCGTTAGAGCGTCAGGCCAGATCGGAAGAGCGTCGTGTAGGGA
>CAJUDN010000096.1:0-2691 GCA_910585355.1 uncultured Lachnospiraceae bacterium | reverse complement strand
CAGGCCGCCACTGCAAAGGAATATTTAAGACTCCGGGAGGAGTTAAAGCATTATGATGTCAATTTGTTTCTGGCGGAAACCAGGGCCGTCCAGACCGTATTAAAGGAGCTTTCAGAAAAGGAAGCCATGGTCTCCGGAGACATGGAGGAATCCAGGATGAAAGCCGGACAGATGAAGGAAGAGTACGACAGGCTTTCTGAAGAAATACAGAAACTGGATCAGAGTATCGCAACAAAACAGGCGGCCGGAAACGAAGCCATGATGAATGCAAAAAATCTGGAGGGCAGAATCAATGTTTTAAATGAGCAGATCCGCACCGAAGAGATGAATGCGGAGCACATGAAAAACAGAATGACTGCCATCGACAGTGAAATTGCCGCAAAGGAAGAGGAGAGAAAGAAGGAACAGCAGGAAAAGGACGCTCTTTTGGGCCAGGAACGGGAAATGAACCAGGCCTTAGAGCAGGCGGAAAAGAATCTGTCCGACGCCGGAAACCGTGTGGCAGCCCTGGAGCAGTCTATGGAAGAAGGGAAATCCTCCCTCATTGAGGCCCTCAACGAAAGATCTTCCATTTCCGTAAAAAAACAGCGGTACGATACCCTTCTCGAACAGGTACAGGTGCGTAGATCCGAGGTGGCCCAGAAGCTTTTAAAGGTGAAGACAGATGAAGAATCCTGGAATGTCCAGATAAAAGGGCAGGAAGAAGTTTTAAAGGCTCTGGGGCAATCGCTTAAGGAACTTTTAGACGAGGCGGATTCTCTGGAGGCCGGGGCGAAAACGGCCGATGAGGAGATACGCCGTCTCAACAGGAATTTAAACAATACCCAGCAGGAATACCACACGGCATATACAAAGCTGGAATCCCTGAGGAATCTGGCGGAACGGTATGAAGGATACGGCAACAGCATCCGTCGGGTTATGGAATGCCGGGACCGCGTCCATGGAATCCATGGCGTGGTTGCAGATTTGATTGACGTTCCGAAGGAATATGAAACCGCCATCGAGACGGCTCTAGGGGGCAGTATTCAGAATGTGGTTACCGATTCTGAGGAAACCGCCAAGGCTTTAATCGAATATTTAAAGAAAAATAAATACGGACGGGCTACTTTCCTTCCCCTGACCAGTATTTCCGGCCGGGGAGGTTTTGAGGAAACGCGGGCCTTAAAGGAGCCGGGCGCCATCGGCGTGGCGGCGGACCTGGTAAATGCAAAGGAAGAGTACCGTGGACTCCTTCAGTATCTGTTAGGCCGCGTTCTGGTGGCCGACCACATTGACCATGCCATCGCCATTGCCAGAAAATACCGCCATTCTATCCGAATTGTGACGTTAGAGGGCGAGCTTTTGAATCCCGGCGGTTCCTTAAGCGGCGGCGCCTATAAAAATTCCAGTAATCTTCTGGGAAGAAAACGGGAAATGGAAGAACTTGAGGGCACGTGTCAGAAAGCGCTCGTACGGGTGGACAAAATCCAGAAAGAACTGGTTTCAAGGGAGAAAGATCTGGAAGAAAAAAACAGCGCTCTTTCCGGGGTAAAAGAAAAAATACAGGGAAAATATTTAGAGGAGAATACGGCAAAGCTTTCTCTTGAGCAGCTACAGGAAAAAAAGAAAGAGCTGTTCGAGTCTTCCCGGGACATGGCGTTAGAAAACAGACAGCTGGAGGAGCAGATACAGGACATCAGGGAGAACATTATAACTCTGACGAAGGATATGGAAGCCCTGGAGGCTTTAAATGAAGAGAGAAACAAAAAACTGTCTTCCGATGGAATGAACCTGGAAGCCGCAAAAGAACAGAGAGATCAGGCATCAAAGGCTCTTTCTGACACACAGCTTCTGACGGCCGGCTTAAAGCAAAAGATGTCCTTTCTGGATCAGAACCTGTCCCGTCTTTCGGAAGAGATGAAAAAGCTTTTCCGGGAAAAGGAGACTCTGGGAGATGGAACCGGAGTCAGTGAGCACGCGATCAGAGAACGGCTTTCAGAAATTGAAGCGTTAAAAGAGCAAATTAAAAATGTCCGGGAAGAAGCCGATCGGCAAAAAGAGGAGGCACAGCTCTGTCAGGCTGAAAAAGAGGTTAAGACAAACGGACAGAAGGGATTTTTTGCAAAGCGGGAGGAGATTTCCGAGCGAATTTCCTCCCTGGATAAGGAGCTTTTCCGTTTGCAAAATCAGAAGGAGAAGCAGGAGGAAAAGAGGGATTCCTTTGTGGAATACATGTGGAATGAATACGAGCTCACATATACCACCGCCGAAGCTCTTAAAGACGATGCCCTCACTTCGGTTCCTGAGATGAGAAAGCAGATTCTGGAACGAAAAAATTCCATCCGTGCTCTGGGTAATGTCAATGTAAATGCCATCGAAGACTATAAGGAGATTTCCGGGCGGTATGAATTCATGAAAGTCCAGCACGATGACCTGGTAACGGCTCAGGAAGCCCTCTTTAAGATTATTGAAGAGCTGGATGCGGGAATGAGAAAGCAGTTTACGGAAAAATTCTCGCAGATCCGGGTGGAATTTGACCGGGTATTCAAAGAACTGTTCGGCGGCGGCCACGGAACCCTGGAGCTTATGGAAGAGGAAGATATTTTAGAGGCGGGAATCCAGATTATTTCTCAGCCGCCCGGAAAGAAGCTCCAAAATATGAAGATCGGAAGAGCGTCGTGTAGGGAAAGAGTGTTAAGATTAGTGTAGATC
>CAJUDN010000095.1 GCA_910585355.1 uncultured Lachnospiraceae bacterium | reverse complement strand
CCCACCGAGCCCCGGGAGCCCACCAGATATCCGTCCTCATTCGACTTCCACACCAGCTTCTGTGCAATGATATACATCACTGCAAAGCCGTTGGAAATAATGGAATGAAGCTCCTTTTCCAGGCGGTCGACAACAATTTTCGGAAGATTTTCCCCGTACATCTCATGCGCCCGGTTATAGCAGATATTTCTTAAGGTCTCATCGGAGTTTTCAATGACCGGAGGACATTTGTCAGGCCGCACCGGGGCAATGGGCTCGCACATATCCGCGATCTTCCTGGTGTTTGTGACTACTACCTCGTAGGCCTTATCGCTTCCAAGATATTCAAACTCCGAAAGCATCTCCTCCGTCGTCCGAAGAAATAACGGAGCCTGTTCATCGCTGTCTTTAAAGCCCTGGCCCGCCATTAAAATCCGCCGATAAATCTCGTCCTCCGGGTCTAGGAAATGGACGTCGCAGGTGGCGCAGACCGGTTTTCCGAACTGCTCTCCGAGACTTACGATTTTTCTGTTTATATTTTTTAAGTCCTCCACGGATTTTACCGTGCTCTTCTCGTCCCTCAGCATGAACATGTCATTTCCCAGGGGCTGGATTTCCAGATAGTCATAAAACCGCACGAGCCGCTGGAGCTCTGCGTCGGTCCCCCCTCTTAAAACGGCCTGGTAGAGCTCTCCGGCCTCGCAGGCAGAGCCGATGATTAACCCCTCCCGGTACTGGCTTAAGAGACTCTTTGGGATTCTTGGACGCCTCTGGAAAAAACGCACATGAGACCAGGACACCAGACGGTACAGATTGACCCGCCCCAGATCATTTTTTGCCAGAAGTATCACGTGATGGGTAGGCATTTTCATAATGGCGGCGTCATCCGCCTTCTGAAAGACATTCAAATCATCCAGAGTCTTCATGTCATGCTGGGTTTTTAACATCTCCACAAACTTTAAAAAGATTCCGGCCGTGGCCTCCGCGTCATCCACAGCCCGGTGATGGTTCTCTAGGGACACCCCGAGGGCCTTGGCCACTGTATCCAGCTTATAACGGTTTAAGTTTGGAAGAAGGGCCCTGGCCAGAGTCACCGTGTCCATGACTGTGGGGGCAAAGACATACCCCATCAAAGATGCATTATGGCTTATGAAGCTCACATCAAAGGAGGCGTTATGGGCCACCAGAACGGCGTCTCCACAAAACTCCAGGAATTTCGGCAGAACCACGTCAATACACGGCGCATCCATGACCATGGCGTCGTTAATTCCTGTCAGCCTCTCAATTTCAAAAGGAATGGGAACCTCAGGATTCACAAACTCGTCCATCCGATCCACAATCCGGCCGCCCGTCACCTTAACGGCGCCGATTTCGATGATTTTGTTTTTCGTGGGGGAAAATCCCGTGGTCTCGATATCAAAGACCACAAACGTCCCGTCCAGACTCTGATTCTTGGAGTTCTCAACGATTTCTTTCATATCGTCCACCAGATACCCCTCCACGCCGTAAATCACCTTAAAGGTATCTCCCTTCTCTAAGGCGTGGTTTGCGTCGGGGAAGGCCTGGACGCAGCCATGGTCTGTAACGGCAAGGGCGGGCATCCCCCATTTTTTTGCCCGCTTCACGATGTCCTTCACCTCGGAAACGCCGTCCATATCGCTCATCTTGGTATGACAGTGGAGTTCCACCCGCTTCACCGGAGCATTGTCCTCCCGTCTGGAGGTGAAATCTTCGCACCTTTTGATTCCTGCAACGGACCCGATAGTCAGCTCACCGTCAAAGCGGTCAATGGTGGTAATCCCTTTTACGCGGATGAAGCTTCCCTCTTTCACGGCTCCGTCTGCATCGGCTTCCTGGTCTTCCCTTAAAAACATTTTAGCAGTGATGCTGTCGGTAAAGTCCGTTAAATCAAAAATCAAAAGCTTCTTTCCGCTCTTTAATTCTCTCTTTTCCACACGGAGAATCTTTCCGCGGAGAATCACCTCGCCAATCTCCCCGGCAATTTCATGAATTTCTGTGATTTCCCCGTCAAAATCACGGCCAAACAGTACATCCGGATTTTCCGATTTCCGATAGGGCATTCTGCCGCCCTCCCGGCCGCCGCCATGAAAGCCAAAACTTCCGTTTTTTGGAGCCTGTCCAAAGGCATTCCCCTTGTCCCCAAATGTTTTTTTAGAAAATTCCTGCTTCTTTTCCTTTGACGGCCCTGCCTGGGCCGCCTGAGCGGAAGGTTTTCCCCCGGCCGCGTTTTTTTGCTGTACAGGCCGGGCCGCAGGAAGCGGCTCGTCTATAAAATCCGGCGCCGCCTTCGGCATCTCCATGACCTCTGTTTCACGTTCTTCCCTCTTTTTCTCAAAGAAATGAAATTTTACCTCCGCCGGGAGGCCGCACCGCTCCGTAAAAATCTTTTCCAGAACACGGACTACTTCTCTGGAGCGCTCCCTGTAAATCATATTGTCTTCAATGGTCATGACCATGGTATCCTCAGCCGTAAATTCTGCCTGAGCTTTTCTGAGGATATTAAACTCAATCATACCAAATTGTTTAAATTCCATAAGAATACTGTCCTTATAGACCTCGTACAGCTTTTGGGGCGTATACTGGGCCGAAAGGCGGTATTTTTCCTGGATCTTCACACGAATGGAGCGGCCGGGAAACAGCTGTTTTGCAATGCCTTCCTCCATGCTGTAAATATTTTTTTTATGTATCAGCCTGGGACTTACAATATAAATACGAAGAGAGCTTCTGTCCTTTGGCATGGCGACTTTTTCCACCATGACAAGTTTCAGAAGCTCTTTAAGCTCCTCACCGATATGTAAGCCCGGAAATACTTCCAGAAACGGTTTTTCCATCTTATCCCTGTTCTTTCTGCATTGCAAGAAGCTCTGCCTTAAGAGCCTCCAGTAATTCTCCCTCCGGTACCTTTTTAAGGACTTCTCCTTTTTTAATAAGAAGGCCTTCGCCAATTCCTCCGGCAATTCCGATGTCCGCTTCCCTAGCCTCTCCCGGACCGTTGACCACGCAGCCCATAACGGCTACCTTTACATCCATGTCGATGTCAGCCACCATGTTCTCCACCTGGTTTGCCAGGCCGATAAGGTCAATCTGGGTCCGTCCGCAGGTGGGACACGACACCACTTCCACACCTCCGGCCCTTAGATTTAAGGCCTTTAAAATCAGCTTCGCGCTCTTTATTTCCTCCAGTGGATCCCCCGTTAAGGAAACCCGGATGGTATCGCCGATTCCCTCATATAAAATAATGCCAAGACCCACGGATGACTTGATGTTTCCCGACAGCAGGGTTCCGGCTTCGGTAATTCCCACATGGAGCGGATATCTGCATTCCTTAGCCAGAAGCTCATGGGCCTTCACGCACATGAGCACATCGGAGGACTTGATGCTGACCACCAGGTTATCGTACCCCATCTCCTCAATGACCGCCACCTGTTTTCTCGCGCTCTCCACAATAGCCTCGGCTGTCACGCCGCCGTACTTTTCCAGCAGTTCCTTCTCCAGGGAGCCGCTGTTGACGCCCACGCGAATGGGGATGCCGTACTTTTTCGCAGTGTCCACCACCATCTGTACCCGCTCTCTGGAGCCGATATTTCCGGGATTTATGCGGATTTTATCGGCGCCGCTCTCCATCGCGGCGATGGCCAGACGGTAATCAAAGTGGATATCAGCCACTAACGGAATATGAATCTGCTTTTTTATCTGGCGGATGGCCGCCGCCGCTTCCATGGTGGGAACCGCCACACGGATGATATCGCATCCGGCCGCCTCCAGTCTTAAAATCTGCTCTACAGTCGCCTTTACATCTTCGGTTTTTGTATTGCACATGGACTGAATTAACACCGGATTCCCGCCGCCGATTTTTTTATCCCCAATCTGGATTACCTTTGTGTTTTCCCTGTACATATGAAACCTCCCGTTAAAATAGGAATCTTAAGTCGTTAAAAAGTACGAAAACCATAAAAGTCATAAGAAGAAACATCCCCGCCATGGTCACTGCTCCTTCAATCCTCTGGTCCACCGGCTTCCTTGTCAGAAACTCCCAGAGAAGAAACACCAGGCGGCCTCCGTCCAGGGCCGGGAAGGGAAGCAGGTTCATTACGCCCAGGTTTGCCGAAAACAACACCATCAGATTCAAAAGGTTCATGATAACCGTAACGGCTCCATACTGGCTTACCTCCTCCACCGTATCGTCGATCATGCTGACGATGCGGATGGGCCCGGCAATGTCATCGGCCCCCACACGGCCCCGAAAAAGCTCCTTTAAGCTGTCAATCACCGAAAGAATCCCATAGCGCACTTCGGCGGCTCCATATTTTATAATCTCCGGAAGTGACCCTCCCGGGGAACGATAACCGGAGAAACCGATTCCGATCAGATACCGGCCCCCCTGACTTGCGAACTGGTCCGAATCCAGAAAAGTCTCATACTTTTTCCAGGAATCTGTGGCCGCGTCGTACCGCTTATACTGAAGAATGGCATCCTCTTTTCCATGGACAGCCATATAAAGGATCATATCCCTGGAGATGACCACCCGGCGGTTCCCGATTTTTGTAATCACATCCCCCGGCAAAATCCCGGCGGCCTCCGCCGCCTGACCCTCGGTAACGCTTTTTACCACCGGCGGGTCATAACCGGCCCAGGCTACAATCACGGCGGCAAACACAAAGGCCAAAATAAAATTAAATGCAGGCCCTGCCGCAATGACCGACATTCTGGCCAGTGGTGATTTTGAGTAAAAGGTTTTGGATGGCTCCAAATCTCCCTCCTCTTCCTCGTCAAATTCCCCCATCATGGCACAGGACCCCCCTAAGGGGAACAGTTTTATGGAATATCTGGTATTGCTTTTTTTACTTACATGAGAAAAAAGCCTTGGGCCAAAGCCCAGAGAAAATTCCACCACCGCGATTCCATTTAATCTGGCCAGAAGAAAATGACCGAATTCATGGAACAGTACAATTATGCTAAGTACAAGAAGTGCCAGTATCACTTCCTCATCCACCTGCTTTCTTTTCGGCCGCCGGGTTATCTCCCCCAACCGCTCTTAATAAATTCATACGTCTCCTGCTCCGCTGAAAGTACCTCGTCCAAGGACGGATGTTCCTTCTTTTTATGATGTCCCAAAGCCGCCCCAATGATATCTGTAATTTCCAGGTAAGAAATCTCCCTGTTTAAAAACTTGGCGACAGCCATCTCATTGGCCGCGTTAAACACCACTGGCAGGGAACCTCCGGCCTTCCCCGCCTCATAGGCCAGGGAAAGGCCAGGGAAGTTCTTAAAATCCGGCTCCTCAAAGGTAATTTCCTTTAATTTCCAGAAATCCAGACGTTCTCCTCCCATGGGCCTTCGCTCCGGATAGTATAAGGCATACTGGATGGGCAGTTTCATATCGGGCGTTCCAAGCTGGGCCATGACGGCTCCGTCCGTAAACTGCACCATGGAGTGAATGATGCTCTTTGGCTGCACCACCACTTTCACGTCGTCCATGGGCACTTCAAACAGCCATCTGGCCTCCATGACCTCCAGTCCTTTATTGACCATCGTGGAGCTGTCAATGGTAATTTTCTTTCCCATAGACCAGTTGGGGTGTTTTAGGGCATCTTCCAGAGTCACATGTCCCATCTGTTCTCTGGTCCATCCACGGAACGGGCCTCCGGACGCTGTCAGGAGAATCTTTTCAATTTTATTCCCCTTCTCCCCGTTTAAGCACTGGAAAATTGCGCTGTGCTCGCTGTCCACCGGGAGAAGCCGTACCTTTTTTTCCTTTATAAGCGGCATAATCAGATGGCCCGCAGTCACCAGGGTTTCCTTATTGGCCAGGGCGATGTCCTTTCCTGCCCCGATAGCCGCCATGGTGGGACGGATTCCGATCATGCCGACCACCGCAGTCACTAAAATTTCATACGCCTCCATCACGGCGATTTCCAGGAGGCCGTCCATGCCGCTTACGACTTTTGTACCGGTATCCCTCACAAGAAGGGAGAGCTCTTTTGCTTTTTTTTCGTCCCACACACCGCAGATTTCAGGAGAAAATTCCCTGATCTGTTTTTCCAGAAGTCCGATATTGGATCCTGCTGCAATGGCGGCCACCTTAATATCTCCATTGGCCCGCGCCACCTCCAGAGTCTGGGTTCCAATGGAACCTGTGGACCCTAACACTGCAATCCGTTTCATATGTCATACACCTTTCGTCTTATCGAAAGCCCAGAAACATTACCGCAAAGTAAATGGCCGGGGCCGTAAAAATCATGCTGTCAAACCGGTCCAAAATCCCTCCGTGTCCGGGAATCAGACGGCCGTAATCTTTCACTCCATGGTTTCTTTTGATGGCGGACGCCGCCAGATCTCCGATCTGGGAAATCACCGCGGCAATGGCGCAGGCGACTGCGCTTATCATGCCGGGCTGCATCACATCCACCATGCTCTGTTCAAAATACGCGCCGTATAAAAAGCCCAGAATGGCCGCCCCCAAAACGCCTCCGACAGCTCCCTCAACGGATTTTTTCGGACTCAGCTTCGGCGCCATTTTGTGCTTTCCAAGCAGCATTCCCACACAGTAGGCGCATGTGTCGCAGCCCCAGGAGCTTAAGACGATGAGCCACACCAGATATTTCCCATCCGGCATGCTCCGCACCTGGTACAGGTAGGAAAACATTAGGCCTACATAAAAGATTCCAAAAAAAGCCACTGTTACCTGTTCTGTTCCGAATTTTGGGAAAGTAACCACATACACCGTCATAAGAGCCATCAGAACGGCAATGGTTAAAAAGGTCATATAGTTTTCGCTGTCGGTCCACAGCATATAATAGTAGGCCAGAACCGACAGATAGCCCAGAATTCCCGGAAGCTCCTTTTCAATTTTCATGACCCGGTAAAGCTCAAATAGCCCCACCAGGGAAATCACTAAGGATGCCAGAAATAAAAATGCTCCTCCCTGAATCAAAAGAAACGCCGCCAGAATTACCAGGACAATTCCGCTTATCAGTAGATCGGAAGAGCACACGTCTGAACTCCAGTCACCTGAAGCTATCTCGTAT
>CAJUDN010000094.1 GCA_910585355.1 uncultured Lachnospiraceae bacterium | reverse complement strand
CTTGGCGACTGCCGCGATAACTTGAGAAACTCGCAAAGCGTGTTTCTCATAGTTCGTCCGTGAAAAAGTGTCAAATATATTTTTGCCTTGGATTTACTGCTGGAAAGCGCTTGCATCCACTTCTGTGTATCCGTCAGTGGACGGAAGTTCAACGGTTACAGGCTGTCCCGGATTGTTGTAGACAACTTCCATATCCATTACCATGGATGCCGTCTGTCCCTGGGCGGAAAGCTCAATTTCCATGGACAGAGTTTCACTCTTTAAGTACCCGTCTGAGCCAACCAGGCATTCGCCGGAAACGCTCTTTAAAGTCATTTCCATACCTTCCATGCCAGAACCGGAATTAGCAAGAATCTCCTCTACAAAGGAATTCATCTTGGAGGGATCTCCGGTAAATGTGATATGTTTATCCCCGCCTTTCTCTTCAAGCGAGATATCGCTCATCCACGCAACATCCACTCCCATGCCTGTGGAATCTGCCGCCTGTGCAGACATCTCGTCGGCATCCATGGCATATTTAACCTTCTGTCCCATGACATCCATGTAATAGTAGCCGTCGGTGTAGAACATGGTCATGTCCATGGATTCTCCCTGGGCGGAGGTGGTAGTGGTAATCAGGCATTTGATGTCGTCGGTCTTGTAGCCGTCAGCCTTCATGTCCATCTTCATGGCCATGTCCATGGCTTCTTCGCCCATTTTCATATCCATATTTATGTCCATAGAGAAATCCATAGATTTGAGTTCTGCGTTTTTCTCCATGGCTTCGGTGTAGACCTCTTTGGGGTCAAGCTTCGCTGCCTCTGTCTGCGCGGCAGCAGTTGTGCCGGAAGAAGAATCAGAGGAAGAGTTTCCGCCGCATGCGGCGGAAGACAGGACCATTCCTGCACATAAGATTCCAATCAATAGTTTTTTCATACGTTACCTCCTGGTATATTTTTTTTATTTAACTTCCACTTCTACCTTTTTGGCAGTTCTGGAAGCAATTTCTTCTTTTATGCCGTCAATAAATGTAGAAAGGGAAGTCGGTCCCTCGTCCCCTTTAAAGCGGCTTCTTACGGAAACGCAGCGCTCCGTTTCTTCTTTCTGGCCAACCACCAGCATATACGGGATCTTCTGAGTCTGAGCCTCACGGATCTTATAGCCGATTTTTTCGGAACGGAGATCAATCTCCGCGCGGATTCCGGCCTTATCCAGAGTATTCTTTACGGACTGGGCATATGCCTCGTATTTTTCAGAAATCGGCAGTACTTTTACCTGGACCGGAGCCAGCCAGGTGGGGAACGCTCCTGCAAAATGCTCCACTAAAATGCCGATGAAGCGCTCAATGGAGCCGAAGGCGACACGGTGAATCATAATGGGCCTGTGCTTCTCACCGTCCGCTCCGATATATTCCAGCTCGAATCTCTGGGGAAGCTGGAAATCCAGCTGGATGGTGCCGCACTGCCAGGTTCTTCCGATGGCATCCACCAGATGAAAATCGATCTTCGGGCCGTAGAAAGCTCCGTCCCCTTCATTGATCACATAATCCAGTCCCAGATCATCCAGGGCTCCCTGTAAAGAGCTTGTCGCCATCTCCCAGTCTTCGTCGCTTCCCATGGAATTTTCCGGTTTTGTGGAAAGCTCCACGTGATACTTAAAACCAAACAGGGAGTAGATCTCGTTAATTAACCTTGCAACGCCTTTAATCTCATCGCGGATCTGCTCCGGCGTCATGAAGATATGGGCGTCGTCCTGGGTAAAGCACCGTACGCGCATAAGGCCGTGAAGCTGGCCGGATTTTTCATGACGGTGGACAATCCCAAGCTCTCCGACGCGTAAGGGAAGATCACGGTAGGAGCGCGGCTCTGAGGTGTATATCAGAACGCCGCCCGGACAGTTCATGGGCTTGATGGCATAATCTTCCTCGTCAATTACCGTGGTATACATATTGTTCTTATAATGATCCCAGTGGCCGGAAGTCTCCCAAAGACTTCTGTTTAAAATGATGGGAGTGGAAACCTCCACATAGCCTGCTTTCTTATGGATTTCACGCCAATAGTCAAGCAATGTATTCTTTAAAACCATTCCCTTGGGAAGGAAGAACGGGAAGCCGGGTCCCGCGTCATGCATCATGAATAAGCCCAGTTCCTTTCCAAGCTTTCTGTGATCGCGCTTTTTCGCCTCTTCCATCATGGTGATATAGGCATCCAGTTCTTCTTTCTTTGCAAAAGCGGTGGCGTAGATTCTTGTGAGCATTTTATTTTTTTCGCTCCCGCGCCAGTATGCCCCGGCAATATTCATAAGCTTAAATGCCTTTCCTACTTCCTTCGTGGTCATAAGGTGAGGCCCGGCGCAGAGATCGGTAAATTCTCCCTGTTTATAGAAGCTGATGACAGCATCCTCCGGCAGGTCTTCAATCAGCTCTACCTTATAGGGCTCCCCCTTTTCCTTCATAAGGGCAATGGCCTCTTCTCTCGGCAGCTCAAAACGCTCTAAGGGAAGCGCTTCCTTGATAATCTTCTTCATTTCCGCTTCAATCTTTTCCAGATCATCGGCGGTGATTGGCTCTTTTGCATCTACGTCATAATAGAACCCATCGGCAATGGACGGGCCGATAGCAAGTTTGGTATCGGGCCACAGCCGTTTCATGGCCTGGGCCATTACGTGGCTTGCAGTGTGGCGCAGCGCAGAAAGTCCCTCTGCATCTTTTGCAGTCAGGATATTTAATTGGCAGTCAGAATCCAAAATGGTTCTTAAATCCGCCGTTTCTCCGTTTATTTCAGCCGCACAGGCCATTCTTGCAAGTCCTTCGCTAATATCTTTTGCGATGTCAATGACAGACATAGGCTTTGCATACTCTTTCACAGAGCCGTCCTTTAATGTGATTTTCATGGCATATTCTCCTTTTTTCAGTATATCCGTATAGGCACAAACCTCACGGAGCGTTTTTTATGTCAAATAAAGCAAAAAAATCCCTCATTGTACAGAAAATCTGTATAATGAGGGACGAGTTTACTCGCGGTTCCACCCTGCATTTGCATGAACTTCAATGAAATTCATACCACTTCATTATGATGATAACGGAATCACCGTTCCCGGTTAAGGGACGCTCCAGGGTGGTCTTCAGCCGTTTTATTCAGTAAGGCGCTTCCACCAGATACGCCCCTCTCTGGACCTTTCAGACAGCTTACTCTTCCTGTCAACGTGTTGCATTTTCACTTATGAACCAGTATATCACCGTATTTTCATTTGTCAAGTTGTTTTAATGAGCTTTTCGGTTAATAAATTCTGTTCTGGTCTTTGAGTATGTAAACCTCTGACTGCTGTACAGACCGTAATAGCCGGAAAGAGTAAAACTTATGGCTACGATGATGGCAAAATACGGCATAGCTTCAAAGCCAAAAAGTTCGAAGCCCATGAACATGGTGGCAACGGGGCAGTTTGTGACGCCCACAAACAAAGAAAGCATGCCGCAGGCGGCGCATAGGGACGGAGCAAAGCCGAAAAGATTTCCAAAAGCCGCTCCTAAAGCTGCTCCCACTGCCAGGGTCGGCACAATTTCCCCGCCCTTAAAGCCGCCTCCCAAGGCCACGGCTGTAAACAGCATCTTAAGGAGAAAAGCCTCATAGGGAACCTTGCCCTCCATGGCCTCCTCCACCAGGTTAAATCCGGCCCCGCAGTAGTCTCTTCCGAAAATCAGCGTGAGGATAATAAAGAGACCCGATGCAGTAAGAATACGGAGATAAATATTTTCAATTTTCTTCTTGTACAGCTTCTGGCTTTCATGGAGCAGGATACAGAAGCAGACGCTCGCCAGGGCGGCCAAAAGTCCCAGTAAAATGACATAGGAGGCTGTATTCCAATGGAAATCAGGAACTTCCAGTATGGTAAAGGCCTCCGGGGGGAGTCCAAGCCGGCGGGACATATAAGCGCCGATAAAGGAAGAAAATACACAGGGTACGAGGGCGGCATAATACGCTACGCCGACGCTTATGACCTCCATCCCAAACATGGCGGCCGCCAGAGGAGTTCCAAAAATGGCGCCGAAGCAGCCGCTCATGCCGCTCATGATGGCCACTTTCTTATCCCTCTCATCCATTTTCAGAATATCGCCCAAAAGATTTCCGATACAGCCGCCAATCTGTAAGGCCGCCCCTTCTTTTCCGGCGGAGGCGCCCACCAGATGGCTTAAAACAGTAGAGCTGAAAATACAGGGCAAAGTGGAAAAATGAATGGTTTCCCTGGAAGAGATGGATTCCAGAATCAGGTTGGTTCCCTTGTTTCCCACCTGATGAAAAGCTTTATGGATCAGCGCAATCAGAATGCCGGATACGGGCATCAAATACAGCATATATCCGTGCGTTTTAAAATATCTCTGGGAAAAGGCCACACTATGCCCGAATGCCGTCCCCACCAGGCCGCAGAGAATCCCCATAACAACAGAGATGCAGGTCCAGCGGATAAAATGCAAAAGATTGGATGTCAGAACCGAACGGGTAGTTTTATTATACATACGCTTCGACCTCTCTTCTAATTTTCGTAACCGTTCAGGCCCGCCCTGAACCGCTATAGCATACAGCCGATCAGAAGCGCTTCCTGACAGGCTGCTTGCTGACAAACCGCTTGTTGGCAAGCAGATTCCCAACAGACTGTATGCTGACAGACCGCTTCCCGTCAGGCCGCCTCCCGACAAACCGTATGCCCGCAGGGGATGTCCGCCCCCCGGATTTTACATATAAATTCTTGAGGTACGCGCCACTTCCGTCGGGTAGCCCGCGTCTTTTAGCGCCTGCACAATCTGGTTTTTATGGTCGGTGCCAAAAGACTCCATGGTAATGGTGAGCTGAACGCCAACAGCACGGTTCACATTGGCAAACACGTTGTGGTCAAGCTTTATGACATTGCCCTGAAGCTTTGCAATTAACGCAGATACGGCGGCAAGCTGGCCCGGTTTATCGGGAAGCATTACGGATACCGTAAAGATACGATCACGCTGCATCAGTCCGTTCTGGACCATGGTGGCCATAGTCAGAACATCCATGTTTCCGCCGCTCAGTACGGAAACCACCTTTTTGTTCTTGAATTCCAGATGCTTTAAAGCGGAGACGGTCAGAAGACCGGAGTTCTCAACGATCATCTTGTGGTTTTCCGCCATATCCAGGAAGGAAAATGTAAGCTCCGAATCATCAATGGTCAGAACCTCATCCACGTTGGCCTGAAGATAGGGAAACAGCTTGTCGCCCGGAGTCTGCACGGCCGTACCGTCGGCGATGGTGCTGATTTCAGGAAGGGTCACCACCTCTCCCGCTTCCAGAGACGCCTTTAGGCAGGCGGCGCCTGCTGGTTCCACGGCGATCACCTTAATCTTCGGGTTCAAAAGCTTCGCCAGGGTGGAAACGCCTGTACAGAGCCCGCCGCCGCCCACGGGAACCAGAATGTAATCCACCGTGGGAAGTTCTTTTATGATTTCCATGGCGATGCTGCCCTGTCCTGTGGCGATCTGCAGATCATTAAAGGGGTGGACGAAGGTATATCCGTTTTCTCTGGCCAGTTCATAGGCATGCGAACAGGCCTCGTCAAACACATCGCCGAATAAAACCACGTTGGCGCCATAGCTCCTGGTCCGGTTCACCTTGATTAAGGGGGTCTGTACCGGCATTACCACTGTCGCCTTCACATTTGCCAGCTTTGCCGCGTAAGCCACACCCTGCGCGTGGTTTCCGGCGGAAGCGGTAATTAAGCCGTGTTCTCTTTCTTCTTCAGAAAGCTGGCTGATTTTATAGTAGGCGCCGCGGACCTTGTAAGCGCCTGTGCGCTGCATGTTTTCTGGTTTAAAGTAAATTTTGTTTCCGTATTTCTCAGAAAAATATTCGCTGTAAATTAACTTCGTCTCCTGGGTTACTTTCCTTACGATCTCGGAAGCGTCCTCAAATTTTTCCAGTGTCAATTCCTGCATTTCCATAATTAGTCTTCTCCTTTGTCTCTGGATTCTGTCTGAAACAGCGCGTTTACGAAGTCTTTCGAGTTGAATTTCTGGAGATCGTCTATCTTCTCTCCCACTCCCACATATTTAACGGGAATACCAAGCTCTGACTGAATGGCCACGGCAATGCCGCCTTTGGCGGTTCCGTCAAGTTTTGTGAGGATAATGCCGGTGATCTCTGCGGCTTCCATAAACTGTCTTGCCTGTACAAGGGCGTTCTGCCCCGTGGTCCCGTCCAGGACCACCAGGGTTTCCCGATAGGCCTCAGGATATTCTTTATCAATGATCCTGTTGATTTTTTTCAGCTCTTCCATCAGGTTTTTCTTGTTGTGAAGTCTGCCGGCAGTGTCGCAGATCAGCACATCCGCATTTCTGGATTTTGCAGCGGAAATGGCATCGTAAATCACAGCCGCCGGATCAGCTCCCTCTTCCTGCGCGATTAACTCCACCCCGGCCCGTCCGGCCCACTCGGAAAGCTGATCGATGGCGGCGGCCCTGAAGGTGTCAGCCGCCGCTAAAATCACGCGCTTTCCCCCGTCCTTCAGCTGATCCGCCAGTTTTCCAATGGAAGTGGTTTTACCGACACCGTTGACGCCGATCACTAATACAACGGACTTTTTGTTTTCAAATTCATAGGCGTTTTCACCCAGATCCATTTTTTTTCGGATGCTGTCCACCAACACCTGGCGGCACTGGGACGGATCCTTAATATGCTGCTCCTTTACGGTCTCCTTCAGTTCCTCAATGACTTCCATTGTAGTCTGGATTCCCATGTCCCCCATAATAAGGGTCTCCTCCAGCTCCTCATAAAAGTCTTCGTCAATGGCTGAAAAACCGGAAAATATGGAATCCATGCCGGATACTATATTTTCCCTGGTTTTTGTGAGTCCGGCCACAAGCCGGGAGAAAAAGCCTTTTTTCTTCTCTTCCATGGAACTCCTCCTACTTATCTAAATCGTCTTCAATCAAATTAACAGATACTAAGGTGGATATCCCCTTTTCCTGCATGGTAATACCGTACAGCCTGTCAGCCGCCACCATGGTTCCTTTCCGGTGGGTAATGACGATAAACTGGGTATGCTTTGTGAGCTTATGCAGGTATCTGGCATATCGGTCCACATTGGAATCATCAAGCGCCGCCTCAATCTCGTCCAAAAGGCAAAAAGGAGAAGGCTT
>CAJUDN010000093.1 GCA_910585355.1 uncultured Lachnospiraceae bacterium | reverse complement strand
CATCCTGATTTGGTTAAAATAACCAAATCCAAATAATTTTCAGACACACTCTAGTGCTCCATCCAGACAGAAATCGTAGTTGTGAACTGCCTGTCACGTACCATTGCGTCGTTAAAATTTCTAGTCGATGGCCCCACGTCGCCGTCGAAATTTTGCCCAAATGAACGCGGCGTAGTGGATTACGTTAAGTGAATTGGTACTAAGGAGAAATGATAACTTATTTAGGAGGTGGGCCGGTAAATGAAGGCTATTGACATGAAAAAACTAAACGATCAGCTTGAGGTTACGCTCTACACAAAACTGATGGAACATCTGGATACGGCTTCAGGCGGCGATACAGTTCAAATGCAAAGGGCTGGTGCGGACATCACAGAAATTAAAGTATGCAGCGACAACGACGGCTGTGATCTGGTTTTTGCCAACGCGCCAGGAAAAGGGATCGTTTTCTACTATTTTGGGAGCGGAATATCGCCGGGGCAGGGGACGTTTGTCCCGCTGTACGGTGAGAAAATGACGGCGGGCATCGACGCGACCGGCCATGCATATATTTTTGTCCTACGACGCGGACGGGTGTACTGCGTCAGGGAAAAGCGGCCGCACAGCGGTTCCTTTGGCCCCGAGGAGGAGCTGCCTGTCACGGTACCAAAGGACTTTACCGGCATTTCACAGCTGGAAACGCTTCCGTTACGGGAAGGCCTGGCGCTGTTTGCGGTGTGTGAAACAGAAAAAGGCGAAGCCTACGTGAGCAGCCGTATGATTGGCGATACATATGATTACTTGGTACCGGTCGAATTCAGCCGCGGAATATTTGCTTTTTCTGGGGATACAAAAGAAACTGTCCGCATCCATCAGATTTATGCAAAACAAAGACGGTCTTTTTACGCATCCTGTACGATGAAAGAGAAAAAGCTTCGTATTTATGAATTGGAATTTAATTCAGATACCGTTGTGTCCGATCTGGCGCTGCTTGACAGCCAGGTGTTTCTCCTCAGTGGGAACAAGCAGATGTGGGGGCTTTCCGTGTCGGACGAACGCGCTGTTCTGACGGGGGTGGGAGAAGCCGGGACGGCGAAAAACATTTCCCTTCATTGGGGCCGGGAGACGGTACATGCCGCGGCGGCGGATGAATCCGGACGTCTGATTCACTTTGAAATGCAGAAGCAGGGAACGGCATATCTTTCTACAGTACCGTTTCCCATCGACAAAAATATTGGCGCTGTTTCTTTCTGCCAGAGCAGGGAGGATACGGTGTTATACTATTACAGCCGCCAAACCGCCAGTCTTGTCCGCCTCTTTTATGACCCGGAACAGAAGAACTGGAATGAAACAATCATGAATATCCCGGACCCTGGGGCCATCCAGAGAAATTCTTGTTACTCTACAGAGATGACCCTGGGAAACCCGAAGACAAAAGTACCCTATATGGACCGGGAGGTGGAGATCTGGACAAAACAGCAGGCCTATATCAAGACAGCCGACGGCTTTTGGCTCTGCGATGAAAATCATAAGCTTCGCTTGAAAACAGATGTGCGGGGGAAGGTCTCCTTCGCACAGTATGTCGACAAAATAGACGTGCCCGTTATCTATGCGTCCCTGCCGGTGGAACTGCTGGGGAATGATCAGACATTAGCCCTATGTCAATCCGACTTTGTTATGCGTCAGCTGAAGGATATTACGCCCCAGCAGGTACTTGACGCAAAAACTACGGATTCTATGGGAGAGGGGCAGGGGGATCTGCTGCCGGAGAAATTCCGCAATCAGAAAAACGCAGAAGCCATTTCCGGTGCTCTGAAGCAGCTGATGGAGATGCACAGCCGTACTATGCGCGGTTTTGGCCGCGGCGGGGCTTATTTGATCTCTGCGGACGAAATCGGCGCCTTTGGGCGTGTGTCGCCGGCGGATGATCTGCCTGCGTGGTCATTCCGGGTCCAGGGAGACCAGCTCCTCTATGAGACTCTCACGAAAAGTGAGGCGAAAAGCCGGGCGGCAAAACTGCGGGAAGGAGCAGTCATTTTGAGGGGGCCTGCGCCCGACGGTATTTTTTCCTCCATTGCGGATTTTTTTCGCAGCATAACAAAGAAGATTGCGAACCTGGTGGAAGTGGTATTTAACGGCATCAAGGCTACTGTAAAGTGTATTCTGGACGGTATCGCCCTGGTATTTGAGTGCATCATCGGAACAATCGGCGAAATTTTAGACTTTGTGGAAACTATTTTTACTGCGGTGGCGGTATTCTTTGCGGGACTGTTTGCCTGGCTGGCCGCCTTGTTTCAGTGGGAGGACGTTAAACGAACACAGAAGGCATTGGGAGGGATGTTCCGGATCTTTCTGGAGGAGATGCCGGCTTTTTCTCAAAAATACAGCGGCTGTGTCACTGCTTTCCTTTCAAAGTTTGAGGTAGAACTGGATGTGAAAATCGATGCCATCTGTCAGGAGCTCCTCCCCGGTCAGCCGCTGCTTACATATGCCAGCAGTCAGCTTCCCTCCAACGCTGTTGTTGAGGAGGCCATGAGCAACGACTATTTAACCGGGCGCCTGATGCGGATTACGCCTGAGGACGGGGCTTTCCTGGCCGGAGCGGATATTCAGGGGTATCAGGATACGCTCTCCGATATCCTGACACAGATGGAAAATTTTGCGGAAAGCATTTCAGAAACAGAAGAGTTTAAAGCAGCTTTCCATTATTTCAAGCAATCCTTTACGTCCATCGACAGCCTGTTCCAAAACCTGATGGTTTCTCTGTTATATACAATTAAGGGAGTCCTGCATTTCATGCTCAGGGGGGCCGCTGCATTAACCAGTGTTCTTTTCGATGCCGTTGGAGCATTGTGCGGCGCGATGCTGGCTCTGGTAACAAAGCCTATTCAGCTTCCCTTTTTCTCCGGGCTGTACCATCTGATGGTGGGGGAAGAACTGACTCTCTTGAATCTGATTACCTTCGTCGTTTCTGTCCCGATTGTGACGCTATATAAGCTGTTTTGTCAGAAGGCTCCTTTTGAAAGCAGCGAAGAGGTGGAAGGCCTGCTTGCGGATTACCGCCGTCTGCTCAGGCCGAACGACAAAGAGAGGGATGACCTGGAAAAAATAAGCAAGGGCGTTCAGGATTTCCTTTCTTACAGTGGCGTTGCTTTTGGGGTTCTATACAATGGCCTTTCTGGCGTTTCGGATTATGGGACCTGCCATTCGCAATATCGTCCAGGTGATCCGTATCCCAGGCCGGGAGTACTTGATTATATCATCTGGGGCCTGGAGACAGCATGGCTTGCCGTCAGCGTTCCGTGGCTGTTTGAGAGTGAAACCGAACCGGTAAAAGAATACAGCATAGCGCTGTGGGGCTGTTTTGCCTTGGGTACTATCATTGACACGGCTTTTCTTTTTAAAGCGACACACATCGACAAAGCGGGGTGGAAGGGAAGACTTTGCACATCCCTGTACGGGTTTTTCCATTTCTGCTTGATTCTTGGAATCACGGTACAGGAGAAGCCTGAAGCAAAGGCATGTATCCCGGATTTCTTTGGCAGTGTGACAGAGATGGTAAAGTTTTTGGTTGATCTGGATATGACCCGCAGCGAGGCGGCTTCCTGGTGCGTGTGGCCGGTCTGCGGGACCGACGGGCTTACCGCGGCCGCGGTTCTGGTGTGCGGTGTGATATAGAAATGAAAATTTTATGTAGGAGGGTATAAGTATGGGAAAAAAGTTTGAAAATGTTTATATCAGATGTAATTTGGATTGTGACGGTACGATCCCGGAACCGGGGTTCCATGCCGGCTCCCCTGATATGTTCAGTTCCGGCATTGAACCGCTGGCTAATTTCCGGACAGTACTAAGTACATCCGAAAGTTACAAAACTCTGCCGGAAGATAAAAGTACAATTCTGCGGGATAATTATTGTTATCTGCGCTGCAAAAACAACACCGACAAGGTGATTTCCGCGAAGGCGCAGCTTTTTTATACCCAGGCGGGTCTTGTTCTCTGGCCGGATATGTGGACGCCTATGACGGTAGATTTTAAACAGGATACGTTAAATGATATTCCGGACATTCCGCCGGGGGAAATCGGCGTTGTGGAGCGCCCGTTTATCTGGAATAAACCAAAAGCCCCGGATACTAACGGGCATTACTGCTATATCGGGCGGCTCACGACAGAGGAGACCCCCAATCCTATCCCGCCGGTGGAACACCCCATTGATATGAGCACGCTGATAAAAACAAATTTAATGTATGCACAGAGGAACATTCAGATCATCGACACCGACCCGGGGTATAATGGCTCTTACCGGACGGTTATCAGTGCAGCCAAGACACTGACAAAACCCAGCAAATACCACCTGTTTTTTTACTCCCATGATATGGCAGGATGGGAAGCGGAGCTTACATGCAGTATGACGGATTCGCAGGGGCGGAAAATTGGCATGGCGCGTACCAAGATCATTAATGATGATGATATCTATTGCGGACAGTGCGTTTTGGAGCCGGGTTTCCATGCGGTGATTACAGTCTATTTATACAGCAATGGTTTAACGCCCAAGGAGACTTCGTCCACCCATGTTGCGCTGGAGTATGCGGTGCAAGAGAATGAGCTGTCCCTCGCACGCGAGAGAGGGGTGCTTGATCTGCCCCGCAGCCAACGGCTGATGCGCCGTTGCGGGATCAGTGATGCCGGCACCGTGGCGCTTACGGAGATGGGGGATGTTTCCGCGGTCTTTCGAAGGATTCGCCCGGAATAGCATCTCCGTGCAATCAAAAAGTGTGTGTATTCACGTAACAAGGTCTTGTCTGTGAAATCAAAAAGGGGCTGTCGCAAAATGAGTTTATCGTACAAGATATAGGATTCTGTTTGAGAACAGTATATAATATCTTGATAAAATTTTCTATTTTGCAACAGCCTCTCCGCCTGCGGCGGACTGCAAGCCGTGACATTTTCCTTTTTGTGGGAATGAACCACCGTGAGGACATTTACAGATGAACCGCCGATGCGGTCAATTATTGTATTTTCTTTATAAGCCATTCGAAATGACTGGCATATTCACACTGCGTTTCTCTTCGGAATTCAATATAAGGTTTTATTTTGTTATAAATATTCTCTGCCGTATACTTTGCCGATGCCTGAAAAGCCCATTTTGGTAAATAATGTTTCTTAACCATCAATGCCCAACAATCATAAAATGAAACAACATGTGACACTTCAACGGAATATTGTTTTAATTTATCAGGTATATCACTTTCGTTCGTTTTCTGGTTATATATGTCATAAATTATTTTCCGGTATTCCTTCATTTCCTTGCTGTCTCCCTGTGCGAAGAAATCTTTGACTATTGACGCGCGTGACTGCCAGAGACTAAATATACTTAAGAATAGAGCAATCAGAGAAATGCTTGTTGAAACAATTGCAAAAATTTGGTTAATCATGCTGATCTCCTTTGTAAATGCTATGATGCCGGGGTCAAAAGATCTTTTGTCCCTAACATCACGATATTGCCATTCGGTTTTTTATAGTTCTGTTTTTAATGTATCACAGTTTACAAGGAATGCCAACCGTTATAATTTTTTCAGTCACAGTAAAAATATTCATAACGGTTCAGCCGTGCCTCTTGCCCGCATACTGCGGATAAGAGGCACGCGAAAAATATTACTGGGCATATGCTTTGGCCCCATCAACCGGGAATTTAAATAAAAGTGAATAAAATAAAAACGACCTGATTTTCATCAAAATCAAGCCATGATCTAAGCTATAATTCTCTGTTTAACCTATTTGAAAATAAGAAGAGGCAAACCAATATCAAAATAAGTTTGCCTCTTCTTAATGCAGAAGAAGAGACTTGAACTCTCACGGTATTGCTACCACACGGACCTGAACCGTGCGCGTCTGCCAATTCCGCCACTTCTGCATTCCATCTGTCGTTTTCCAACGACAAGATGCATTATAATACAAGGCTGTTTATTTGTCAATAATTTTTGGAAATTTTTTTATTTAAAAATTTTTGCAAAAATATAGAAAAAAGTGTTGCTAATTTTGAAGAACTGTGGTATATTATCACCTGTCGGTAAGAAATGCTGAATGCATGGAGTACCCGATGCGCGGAAGTGTCGGAACTGGCAGACGAGCAAGACTAAGGATCTTGTGGGTGTATTCTCGTGTGGGTTCAAGTCCCATCTTCCGCATCTTAAAACGTGAAATCGAATCGCGGTGATTCAGGTTTGTGTGGTGGACACATCCTGATGGTTCGACTTCTGCATGAGAGACCTAAATTCTTGAGAAATCAGGGGTTTGGGTCTTTTTGTGTTGAATGGAAGATGGGAGAGGGAAATACAGACGCTGTTAATTGAGAACTCCAGAGGCCATATCGTCTATACCTATAGTGTGCAAATGCCCGAAGAGCTTTAAGGGGCGCGGGGAAAGAGGGCGGAGGAGACAGGGAGGAAGCTCAGAAGTTGTTATTGAAGGGTGACCGCGATATGTTATAATAAAGAGAGATACAGAGCTTAAAGAAAAGCAGGAGGAGTTTTATCATGATGAAAAACCCAGAGCAGACAATAGGAAACCTGATCGACAAGCAGGGTGTCTCTTTCATTGCCTCAATCTCCGAAGATGGATTTCCCAATATGAAAGCCATGCTCCCCCCAAGGAAAAGGAGAGGAATAAAAGAGTTTTGGTTTAGTACCAATACTTCTTCTATGAGAACGGCTCAATATCGGAAAAATCCAAATGCCAGTATCTATTTTTATGATAAACGTTTTTTCAGGGGCGTTATGCTGCTTGGTACGATGGAGGTGTTAGAAGATGCCGAAAGCAAACAGATGATCTGGCAGGAGGGTGATACCATGTATTATCCCAAGGGCGTAACCGATCCAGATTATTGTGTGTTGAAATTTTCCGCCATAAAAGGAAGATATTACAGTAACTTTCATTCTGAAGATTTTGAGATTTTATAATTCTTTTAGACAGACAGCAGCCTGAAACGCTGTTGCCTGTTTTATAGAAAATTATTTTGCCAAGATGGGTTTTCAATTTTGATTTCGGAAGAAGGCTTGCGGACGCGGCTTTGCCGCAATTTCACCGAAGTTTAGCCGACATTCTTAAGTTTTAATTAAATTCTTTAGGTTAGAATCGATGATGGGGTAAACGAAAAAGCAGTTTTGGCA
>CAJUDN010000092.1 GCA_910585355.1 uncultured Lachnospiraceae bacterium | reverse complement strand
ATTTATTGCAGATGAGCAAGGAAAGGTAGGCTGGCTTCTCGGTGGGGATGCTGGCTATCCGGGAGATTACGGATACGAGGCCTTTGCCCGGAACGTGGATACGGTCATTATGGGGAGAAAGACCTACGACCAGATTGTGACGGAGCTGTCTGCTTTACCTATGTCAGAAGATGGCCGCAGGGACTGAAAGAACAGAGGAAGGAAATTGTATGATTGCAAGAATTCTGGTGGACAATATCACGAAAAATGAATGGAAAGCCGAGTGGGGGTTGGCTGTATATATTGAATATGACGGCCGCAAAATTCTTCTGGATACGGGAACCACAGGCGTGTTTGCAGAGAACGCGGACAGCATGGGAATTTCCCTGGCCGATGTGGAATTTGGCGTTCTGTCCCACGCCCATTATGACCATGCAGACGGACTGGAGGAGTTTTTCTCGAGAAACCGGACCGCGAAATTTTATCTGCGGGCAGGAACAAAAGAAAACTGTTACAGAAAGAAAAACTTTCTGTTTAAAAAATATATTGGAATCCGTGAGGGGAGCCTTAAAACCTTTGCCGACCGGATTGTGTACGTGGAGGGAGATTATGAGGCGGTACCCGGAGTGACGCTGCTGCCCCACAAAACCCCGGGCCTTGAAAAAGTCGGAAAAAGGGCTGGCATGTATGTAAAGGAGGGGCATACATGGAAGCCGGATTCCTTTGCCCATGAACAGAGTCTTGTGATTGACACGAAAAAAGGGCTGGTAATTTTCAACAGCTGTTCCCACGGCGGCGCCGATAATATCATCCGGGAAGTGGAAAAAACATTTCCGGGAAAGAGGATATACGGCCTGATCGGCGGCCTCCATCTGTTTCGCTCTTCCGATGAGGAAGTGCTTGGGCTGGCCAGGCGCATCCGAGAGACGGGGATTGAGAAGGTGTATACAGGCCACTGCACCGGACAGAGAGCCATGGAGCTTTTAAAGGGCGAGCTGGGAGACCGGGCAGAACAGCTCTATACGGGAATGGAAATTGTGATTTCGTAAGGAAAAACGGAGGGCGTGGAATGGTACATTTTGTAGGCGCGGGAAGCGGTGCGAAGGATTTAATCACTGTGCGGGGGGAACGGCTGTTAAAAGAGGCGGATGTGGTGATTTATGCGGGTTCCCTGGTAAATCCCGAGCTTCTTTCAGAGATAAAAAAAGGGTGCAGGATTTATAACAGCGCCGGAATGACGCTTCCGGAAGTGACTGCGGTTATGGAGCAGGCGGAGACCGAAGGGAAAATGACCGTCCGCCTTCATACGGGGGATCCGTCGATTTTCGGCGCGGTCAGGGAGCAGATGGACTTTCTGGATAAGAAGGGGATTTCTTATGAGGTGTGTCCCGGAGTCAGCTCTTTTTGCGGCGCAGCCGCCAGCCTCCATGCGGAGCTTACGCTGCCGGAGGTTTCCCAGACGGTAATTATAACCAGAATGGCAGGAAAAACGACAGTGCCGGAAAAGGAAAACTTTCGTTCCCTGGCTGCCCACCACGCCACCATGGCTGTGTTTTTGAGCGCCGGACTACTTACAGAGATGGAAGAGGAGTTGCTGTCTGCCGGATATCCCAAGGACACGCCGGCGGCCATTGTCTATAAGGCCACCTGGCCGGAGGAAAAAAAGGTGCGCTGCACCGTTTCCACTCTGGCGGAGACGGCAGAGAGGGAAGGCATAAAAAAGACGGCCATGATTTTTATCGGAGATGTCCTGGGAACCAGAGAGAAAAACGGATATGCCGATTCCAGACTCTATGCGCCTGAGTTTTCCACGGAATACAGACGGGGGACGAATCCATGAAAAGAGCCAATGTGGTTGGGATTGGCCCCGGAGAATATGAGACCATGATCACAGAAAAGAAACGGACGCATGAAAGGAGCCAATGCGGTTGGGATTGGCTCCGGAGAATGTGGGATCATGACCACAGAAAGGGGACGGACGCATGAAAAAAATATATGTGGTTGGAATTGGCCCCGGAGAATATGATTCCATGACCATAAAGGCAGAGCGGATTTTAAAGGCCTGCGACGTGATTGTCGGATATACTGTGTATGTGAATCTGGCAAAAGAATATTTCCCGGGAAAGGAATTTTTAACTACGCCCATGCGGCAGGAAAAGGAGCGCTGCGTTCTGGCCTTTGAGGAGGCCGTGAAGGAAAAGACGGTGGCGGTGGTCTGCAGCGGAGATGCGGGGATTTACGGCATGGCCGGGCTTATGTTGGAAATCGGGCAGGAGTACCCGGAAGTTCTTCTGAAAATTGTGCCCGGCATTACGGCGGCTTCTTCGGGAGCGGCGGTTTTAGGCGCGCCTCTCATGCACGATTTTGCAGTAGTAAGCTTAAGCGACCTCCTGACGCCCTGGGAGAAAATCGAGGGGCGGCTCCGCGCGGCGTCTCAGGCTGATTTTTCTTTGTGCATTTATAATCCCTCCAGCAAAAAAAGGGCCGGATATCTGAAGCGGGCCTGTGAAATTATGATGGAGTATAAAGAGCCTGACACGGTGTGCGGCGTGGTAAAAAATATTGGGAGAGAAGGTGAGGAAAAGAAAATCCTCACGTTAAAAGAGCTGGCGGACTATGAGGCGGATATGTTCACGACGGTTTTTGTGGGAAACAGCCAGACCATGGACACTGGCTGCGGCAGGTGGATGGTGACTCCAAGAGGATATCGGTTATGATGGAAAAAAAGAAAATCGGCCTGTTTGCGGGAACCACCGAGGGCCGTATTCTGGCAGAAAAGCTGGCGGGCACACAGGCGTCTCTGGATATTTTCGTGGCGACGGAGTATGGAAAAGAAGAGCTTTCCCCGGCGGGAAACATAAAAATCTTCTGCGGACGGATGGACGAAGCGCAGATTGCGGGAAAGTTAAAGGAACAGTCTTATGACCTGGTGCTTGACGCCACGCATCCTTATGCGAGGCTGGTGTCGGAGAATGTGAAGAGGGCCTGTGAGGATGCGGGAATCCGGTATCTCAGGGTTTTAAGAGAACCGGGCGTGAGGAATTCCGATGAAAACCTTCTGGTCAGTTCTGTGGAGGAGGCGGTCTTGGCCCTGAAGGAGCGGGAAGGCGCTGTTCTTGTGACTACAGGAAGCAAAGAGCTTTATAAATACAGGGAGCTTCCAGGGTGGCGGAAACGGGTATATGCCAGGGTTTTGTCCCTGCCGGAAGCTGTATCTCAGGCGGAGGGCCTGGGATTTTACGGAAGTCATTTGTTTGCCATGCAGGGTCCTTTTTCTATCGAAATGAATCTGGCTCTTCTTAAGAGTATTGATGCAAAGTGGATGGTGACAAAGGAATCCGGAAGGGCCGGGGGCTTTGAGGAAAAAGCGGAGGCCGCCCGAAGAGCCGGGGCAGGCCTTATTGTGATTGGGCGGCCGGAAGAAGACGGGATTTCCTTACAGGAAGCTATGGACATGCTGGAAAGGGAGCCGGGGATTATTTCCTGCCGGGAGGAATTTCTGGAGTCAGGGGAGATTAAAAAGCCAGAAAAGCCAGGAAAGCCGCGAAATGTGTATCTTTTGGGGGCAGGCCCCGGAGGAAGCGGCCTTCTCACAAGAGAGGCCGCGCAGCGCCTTGTGGACTGCGACCTGATTGCGGGGGCAAAACGGATTGTGGAAGGTCTCCGGGAATTTGGAAAACCGGAGCTTTTGGAGTATCAGCCGGAGCGGATTTTGGAATATCTGAGAGCCCATGAGGAGTGTAAGAGGGTCTGCGTTGCCCTTTCCGGAGACGTGGGCTTTTACAGCGGCGCCAGAAAACTGATACAGGCCTTTGAAAAAGAACCGGATACGGAGGTATCCGTTCTTCCGGGAATCTCTTCGGCAAACTTTTTTTTCGCAAGGACAGGGGAGTCATGGGAAGACGTAAGATTCTTGAGTCTTCATGGCCGGGAAGCGGATTTTATTCCGGAGGTAAGGAGATTTCCGAAGGTATTCCTGCTTGCAGGCGGTCCGGATACCTTAAAAGATGTCTGCGGGAGACTTCTGGACGCGGGACTTTCCGGTGTGACGCTTACGGTGGGAGAAAACCTTTCCCTGCCGGGAGAACGTATCCGGACGGGGAGTCCCGAAACATTTAAGGATGGTAGGACAGAATCCCTTGCGGTATTCCTCATAAAAAATCCGGAGGCGGAACCACACGGGGGGCGGGCGCTGTCCTATGGGCTTGACGATGAGGCCTTTTTAAGAGATAAGGTTCCCATGACCAAGATGGAGGTCCGCGCCGTTTCTTTGTCAAAGCTTAAGCTTACGGCCGGGGCTGTGGTGTACGACGTGGGGGCCGGGACAGGGTCCGTATCCGTGGAATGCGCCAGGCTTTCCGGGACCATAAAGGTCTTTGCCATTGAAAGAAACCGTGATGCTGTGGAACTCATAAGGAAAAACAGAGAGAAATTCGGCCTTTCTAATTTAGAGATTGTGGAGGGAGAGGCGCCGGAGGTCATGGCGGGTCTTCCGGCTCCCACCCATGTTTTTATCGGCGGCAGCGGCGGCAGCATGGAAGATATCATAAAAGTCGCCCTTTCAAAGAATCCGTCGGCCCGGTTTGTGGCCAATGTGATTACCCTGGAATCCATGGCGGCGCTGACGGAAGTTTTAAAAACCGGACTGGCGGAGGAGGAAGAGATCGTGCAGCTTTCTGCGGCCCGAGCGAAAAAGGCGGGTGGCAGCCACTTGATGACGGGGCAGAATCCAGTATGGATCGTGTCGTTTACGGGAGCAAAGAAAGCTCCCCTTAAGGAGGAAGGCCATGGCGGAACAGAAAATCTGTGAGTTCCCAAGATTCATGATTGCAGCGGAAAAGAGCGGACAGGGAAAGACTATGATCACCTGCGGGCTGCTTTCGCTGCTTTCCGATACGCAGGGACCTGCGGCGGAGTATGCAGTCCATGCCTTTAAATGCGGCCCGGACTATATTGATCCAATGTTTCACCGGAGAGTGCTGGGAATCCCTTCCTACAATCTGGACAGTTTTTTTTCCAGTGAAGATGAACTCTGTTATCTTTTGGGACGGCACGGAAGAAACAGGAAGAGCCTGGGGGTCATAGAGGGCGTTATGGGGTATTATGACGGTCTTGGAGGAATCACAGACCGTGCCAGCGCTTACGAGGTAGCCAGACTTACAAAAACCCCTGTGGTTCTCATTGTGGACGCGTCGGGGCGCAGCTATTCTGTTCTGGCGGCTATCCGCGGTTTTCTCACGTACCGCCCGGACAGCCGGATTGGCGGCGTGATCTTTAACCGTTTATCCCCCGTGCTGTATCCGGGACTTAAGGAGGCGGCAGAGCGGGAGCTTGGAATTTCCGTCATCGGATATGTTCCCGTTTTAGAGGATGTTACCTTTGAGAGCCGCCATCTGGGGCTTATTATGCCGGAGGAGATTCCTGAATTTAAAGAGAAGATAAAAGCGCTGGCTGACCGGATCCGCCCGGGTATTGACTTTTCTGCCCTGCTGTCCCTAGCAAAAACGGCGGGCCCGCTTTCCATGCAGGGAGAAAACATTCCCTGCGTGAGAAAGAAAAATGGACAGAAGCCGGTAATTGCCGTCGCCATGGACCAGGCCTTCTGTTTTTACTATGAGGACAATCTGGATACCTTAAAGGCCATGGGGGCGGAGCTTTGTTATTTTTCTCCCATGAAAGACAGACAGATCCCATCTGGAGCGGACGGCCTCTACCTGGGAGGCGGATATCCGGAGCTTTACGGAGGGCCCCTTTCTGAAAACGATACGATGAGAGAGAGTATGAGGGAATGCATCGGGCGGGGGATGCCCTGTATTGCGGAATGCGGCGGATACCTCTATTTAAAGGAGTGGCTTGTTGACGAGGAAAACAGAAGGTGGCCCATGTGCGGCGTCCTTCCCGGGGGAAGTGAAGATTCCGGGAAGCTTTCCCGGTTCGGCTATGGGATTATGACCATCAAAGAGGATGGACTTTTAGGCTTGGCGGGCGAAAAATTTCCGGTTCATGAATTTCACCACTGGGACTGTAAGGAAAACGGGGCCGCATGTTATTTTAGAAAGCCGTCAGGAAACAGGGGATGGGACTGCGGATATATGACAGATAGCCTGTATGCGGGCTTTTCGCATCTTTATTTTTACGGCCATTATCCTTCCCGTTTTTTATGGTGTGCCGCCCGGTGGAAGGAAGAGACGCAGCAGCTCATAAGGTAACGGAATGGTTATGAAAGAACAAATCAGGAGAAAAACGAGGCGAATAAACGATGATACAGAAAGAGCTGTTTCACGATATTTTAAACATTGGTCCTGCCGATGAAAGAGCAAAGGAGCTGGCGAAAAAAAGGTGGAATTCGGTGGCAAAACCCATCGGAAGTCTGGGAATTCTGGAAGAGGACATTATAAAAATTGCGGGAATTACGGGGCGGGACTTTCCGGTCTCCGTGGAGAAATCGGCTCTGGTGGTCATGTGTGCCGACCACGGCGTTGTGGAGGAAGGCGTGACCCAGACCAGCCGGGATGTGACCAGAATCGTGGCGGAAAATTTTACAAAAAACCAGACCTCCGTGACCATCATGTGCAAGGCTTCCGGAACGGATGTGTTTCCGGTGGATATAGGAATGGCAGGAGAGACTCCGAAAGAGGAATCTCTTAAGCCTTTTGTTCTCTTAAACAGAAAAACTGTCTGCGGCAGCAGGAATCTTGTCCGTGAGGCGGCCATGGACAGAAATGACTGTGAGGCGGCCGTCCTTTCGGGAATCCGTCTGGCGGGGGATTTGAAGGCCATGGGGTATGAGATTATCGCCACAGGAGAGATGGGGATTGGAAATACCACTCCCAGCAGCGCCCTCACGGCCATCCTCACAAGATCAAAAGCGGAGGCGGTCACCGGGCGAGGAGCCGGGCTTTCGGACGAAGGCCTTTTAAGGAAAAAGAGAGCGGTTCGCCTGGCTGTGGAGCGGGTTCTCAAGGCATACCCGCAGTGGGAATCCTGCCGGTGGGGAGGGGAGGACCTTCCGGAGGAGGCCCTTACCCTTCTTTCGGAGCTTGGCGGCTTTGACATTGCGGGGATGACGGGTCTGTTTCTGGGGGCGGCGGTCCACAGGATCCCGGTGGTTATTGACGGGTATATTTCTTCCGTGGCCGCTCTTTTGGCCGTGTGTATCTGCGGCAGAGTCCGGGATTTCATTCTGGCCTCCCATGTGTCGTCGGAACCTGCCGGACGGATGATCATGGATATGATAGGACTCCATGGTCCTTTGGACTGCGGCATGCATCTTGGAGAGGGGAGCGGCGCTGTAGCGTTCCTTCCGGTTCTTAAGATGGGAGCGGATGTGTATGAAAAGATGAG
>CAJUDN010000091.1 GCA_910585355.1 uncultured Lachnospiraceae bacterium | reverse complement strand
TGCCAAAACTGCTTTTTCGTTTACCCCATCATCGATTCTAACCTAAAGAATTTGGTGGCCATGGCATTCTCCTTTCTGGTGCGGGTTCATGGACAATAAGTGTTGTTGGGATTATTATTTTTCATCACACACCTGGAAAATGAAGAATTTTAAATAGGAGGATTCCTCATTTCCCCAGAGGATGGGATGGTCGGCGGCCTGGGTGCGGTATTCCACCTGGCGGAGGCGCTTGCGGACGTTTTTAGCGGCTTCACGAACAGTTCTGGCAAAAAGGTCAGGCGTCATGAAGTGGGAACAGGAGCAGGTGGCCAGATAGCCTCCGTCCTTTACCAGTTTCATGCCCCGCAGATTGATTTCCCGGTAACCTTTTATGGCATTTTTAACGGAATTCCTGGATTTTGTGAAGGCAGGCGGATCCAGGATTACCACATCGAATTTTTCTCCTTTCTTTTCCAGCTCTGGAAGCAGGTCGAAGACATCGGCGGCGATAAATTTCACACGGTCGGAAAGGCCGTTTAGGGCAGCGTTTTCTGTGGCCTGGGCAATGCCCGGCTCAGAGGCATCCACACCAAGAACCTCACTGGCTCCGGCAATTCCGGCGTTTAAAGCGAAGGAACCTGTGTGGGTAAAGCAGTCCAGCACCCGTTTTCCCCGGCAGAGGCTCCGGATAGCGAGGCGGTTGTATTTCTGGTCAAGGAAAAACCCGGTTTTCTGACCGTCTTGTACATCCACCATATATCTGACACCATTTTCCACAATTTCCACCTTTGTGTCAAAAGGATCCCCGATGAAACCTTTGAAGCGTTCCATACCTTCCTGAAGGCGGACTTTGGCATCGCTTCTTTCATAGATGCCGCGGATCGTAACATGATCTTCGGCCAATACCTGTTTGAGCTTTTCAAGAATCACCGGTTTCCACTTGTCAATTCCCAGCGCCAGGGATTCTACCACCAGCACATCGGAAAATTTGTCGATGACAATTCCCGGCAGAAAATCGGCTTCCCCGAAGACCAGACGACAACTTCCTGTATCCACAGTCGCTTTTCGATATTCCCAGGCATTTCGAACCCGCATTTCAATAAAGGTCTCGTCCACGTTCGAATCCTTTTTTCTGGACATCATTCGGATCATGATTTTGGAGTTTGTATTGATAAAGCCGCTTCCCAGAGGATAGCCGTCAAAATCAAACACTTGTACCATGCCGCCGTTTTCAAATTTCCCCTCGATCCGGTCAATCTCATTGCTGTAAATCCAGAGGCCCCCGGCTTTTAACGCGCGGGCCTCTCCTTTTTTTATGTAAACTTTTGCCAATGCTGTATCCATGATGATCCTTTCTGCCTGAAGGCAACGAATGATATAGCCAGTATATAAGAAAAAAAGGTAAATTGCAAGGCCTTCTGCTTTTGTTGAATCCGGGCGCATTTTGTGCTATACTGAATCTGGCGGAGCGGCGGACGCCCGGCTTCCACCGAACAACAAGGGGTAGGAGAAGACCATGGAAGTGTGTGAAATCAGACGCGAAATGAAGAAAATGATGGCCGATGCCGAAAAGATTTTGATTGGAATCGGGGCAGAATGGGAGGAAGATGGAACGGAGAAGGAGAAAATCCTGAAGGAGGCGTTTTCCTTCCTCTTAGAGGCAGTGGGTGGAAAAGACTACTTCGTGATTACGACATTGAATCCGGAGGCGCTTTTGAAACGCGGATTTGAAAAGACGCATATGGTGGCTCCTCTTGACGTATCATTAACAGAGGATGAGTGGGACGGTTACATGAAGTGGCTGGCCGGGACTTTAAACAAAAAAACGGTTCTTCTGGAGCTGGGAGAGAACTTTCTGCATCCCACAATGATTCGGTGGCCGTTTGAGAAAATGGCATTCATTAATAAGAAGGCCCGTTTATATCGGGTTCATAAAAAGCTTTACCAGATTACAGATGAGCTGAAGGAAAAAGCCGCTGCCGTGCAGGAGGATTCTGTATTGTTTATGGCAGAGTGGAGTAAGGAGGAGAAACATGGCAGCAATTAGCAATGACTGGCTGGAGCCAATGAGCGGTGAATTTAAGAAGCCATATTACAAAAAATTGTATGAAACCATAAAAGAAGAGTACAGCACCAGAGAAGTGTATCCGGCGCCCGATGATATCTTTAACGCCTTTGCTTTTACCCCGCTTTCCAGGGTGAAAGTGGTGATTTTGGGGCAGGATCCCTATCATGAGCCGGGGCAGGCTCATGGCCTCTGCTTCTCCGTAAAGCCGGATGTTCTGATTCCTCCGTCACTGGTGAATATTTACCGGGAGCTTCATGAGGACTGCGGCTGTTACATTCCCAATAACGGTTATCTAAAAAAGTGGGCCGATCAGGGCGTTATGCTTTTGAATACGGTGCTGACAGTGCGGGCTCATGCCGCCAATTCTCACAGAAACATTGGATGGGAAGAGTTTACCAATGCCGCAATCCGGGTCTTAAATGAGCAGGACAGGCCGATGGTGTTTATCCTCTGGGGAAAGCCGGCTCAGACGAAGAAAGCAATGTTAAACAATCCCAAGCATCTGATTTTAGAGGCTCCCCATCCCAGTCCCCTGTCGGCATACCGCGGTTTTTTCGGCAGCCGCCCATTCAGTAAAGCGAATAAATATCTGACTGCCAATGGCCTGGAAGCCATCGACTGGCAGATTGAAAATATAGGAGAATAGTATGAGCGGATTCATTGAGTTTTTGAAAATCGTTGTTTTCGGTTTGGTGGAGGGCTTCACGGAATGGCTTCCTATCAGTAGCACCGGACATTTGATACTGGTAGAGAATATTGTGCATCTGAATGTATCAGCGGACTTTATGAATGTGTTCCGGGTGGTGATTCAGCTTGGCGCCATTCTGGCTGTACTGGTCTTATATTTTCGGCGGCTGAACCCATGGGATCCGGGGAAAAAGGAGCCCCAGCGCCTGGCTACATGGCATCTGTGGTTTAAAATAGTTATTGCCTGCCTTCCGGCGGCAGTTGTGGGAATTCTTTTGGACGAGATTCTGGATACGTACCTTTATAATCCTTATGTGGTGGCTGCCATGTTGATTATTTATGGTATTTTGTTCATTGTTTTGGAAAAACACAATGAATTTATGGACTTCCCAATTAAAAAAGTTTCTCAGATCAGCTATTTGAACGCTTTTTATATCGGGCTGTTTCAGCTCCTGGCGCTGATTCCTGGAACCTCCCGGTCAGGTGCCACAATTTTAGGCGCCATGCTCCTCGGATGTTCCAGAACGGCAGCGTCAGAGTTTACGTTTTTCCTTGGGATTCCGGTGATGTTTGGAGCCAGCCTGCTTAAGATTATACATTATGGCCTGGCATTTTCGGCAGTGGAAATTTTCTTTATGCTTGCAGGTATGATAATTGCTTTTCTGGTTTCCATGTATTCGATTAAATTCCTGTTAAACTATGTGAAACGTCATGACTTCCGCTTCTTTGGATATTACCGGATTGTTTTGGGCGTTATTGTACTGATATATTTTAGTCTTACGGCACTTTTAGCGCTGTAAGCGCCAAAGCCATGAGAAGGGGCCGTCCGGCATATGCGGATGGCCCCTTAAAATATACTTTGCCGCGTAGAGCCCGCCTGCCTGAAGCGTATGGACTTCGGAGCGCCATATGGCATGGATTGCGGGATGCCTGTATGGTATGAGTTTTCACAAATAGATAAGAAAGTTATCACATTTTTATCACAAATGACTGGTAGACTATGCTTCAGAAAGTAAGAAAACACAGTAACTGCTCCGTGCAGTGAATGTAAAGGCCTGATGGATGGTCGCGAAACGAAATAATACAGTTTCATAAAGGAGGAGATCTTTTTTATGCATGAAAATAAATGGACAGAAGGCGAGGATATGATGAATATGGAAAATAGCACAGGGATGAACCAGGAGGCGGGAGAAAGCCAAAGGGGAACGGAAGAACAAAGACCGCTGACAGGCCAGAGACGGCAGGTATATGGATTGAGCGGTCAGGCAGCTTCAGGCAGCCAGACAGGACAAAACGACCGGAATGGAGCCGGATATTCTCCTTATGACCAGTACGCACAGGGACATCCCGGGTACGGATACTATAATTACAGCCAGGGCGGTCAGAATCAAAACCATGCCCCCAATTCATATACGAATCCATACCAGTATGGTCAGAATCAGAACCCCGGGCGGAACATGGCGCCGGAGCCGAAACATAGGACGCCGAAGAAACGCTCATATATGAAGACAGGGGCTCTTATCACTGCCGCGGCGCTTCTTTTTGGAGTGGTTTCCGGAGGAACTATGTTTGGCGTGAACCGGGCGGCGGAATTGATGTTTCCGGCTGAGACTCAGGCGCAGGCATCCGCAGAAGCCCCCCTGGAGCAAGCGCAGGTGGTTCCGGCATCTCCCCAGATGTCTTCCGGTACTGCCTCCGGAGTGGTCATTGAGGATGTTTCCCCCATCGTAGACGCGGTTATGCCATCGGTTGTTGCAATTACCAACACCACGCTTTATAAGAGCAGTCCCTGGTTTGGCCAGGCACAGACCTATGAGGTGCCCAGCAGCGGTTCCGGAATCATCATTGGACAGAATGATACAGAGGTCCTGATTGTGACTAATAACCATGTAATCGAAGATTCTTCCAGCCTTGCGGTCTCTTTTATCGATGAGAGTGTTGCGGAAGCAGCCATAAAGGGAACGGATTCCGAGTCTGATCTGGCAGTCATTGCAGTTCCGCTTGAAAAAATTTCCGCTGATACAAAGGAACAGATTAAGGCTGCCACACTGGGGGATTCTGATTCCCTGAAGATGGGTCAGGGCGTTATTGCCATCGGTAATGCGCTGGGCCGCGGCCAGAGCGTAACCGTAGGCCATGTAAGCGCCCTGGACCGTGAGGTTACTGTGGATGGCATCAATAAAAAAGTAATCCAGACAGATGCGGCCATTAATCCCGGAAACAGCGGCGGCGCCCTTTTAAATTCCAGAGGCGAGGTTATCGGCATCAATGAAGCCAAATATGCGGATGCGAGCGTGGAAGGCGTTGGATATGCAATCCCGATTTCCTATGCCAAGGATATTATTGAGGAGTTGAAGCTGAGAACCACGAAGATTGAGGTTGCAGAAGAAGAGCAGGGATATCTGGGAATTCAGGTTCAGAATGTTGATTCCATGATGGCCCAGCTGTACGGAATGCCCCAGGGGGTTTATGTTTACAAAATCACTGAAAATTCCGCAGCCGCGGCTTCCGGTCTCCGGGAGAAAGACATCATTACGAAATTTGATGGGGAGACCGTGAGAACCAATGCGGATCTGACAGGGTTATTAACTTACTATAAGGCAGGCACCACGGTGACTCTTACGGTACAGTCCATGGAGAACGGAGAATATGTGGAACGGCAGGTAGAGGTTACTTTAAAGAACCGCCCGCAGCAGGAAGAACAGGAAAATTAGGAGGAAAAGGGGCTCTTGCCCGCGTTATGCGGGGAAGGGCCTCTTTTCTGCGGTGGGGGAAATGCTGTTAGGAAAGCGCATTCGGTTTTGCTTGCGGGCAGAAGAAAAATGCTTTATAATTATTACTTATATTAGTTTATACAGGGAAAGCAGAAGGAGAATGAACTTGGAACGTAAAGAGAAGAACGGACAGGAATTCCATGAGGATGAGTATGAAAAGGTATGTTATGTCTGCCGCAGGCCGGAGAGCAAGGCCGGAAAGATGATTACCATGCCAGGCGGGGTCGATGTCTGCCGGGATTGTATGCAGAAGGCCTTTGATACCGTTACAAAGAGCGGAATTGATTTCGGGAAGTTCTCCGGAGTGACGCCGGAGCTGCTCTGGAACGGCGGTATGCCATTCGGCATGTGGCAGACTGCTCCAGCGGCTTCGAAGGAGGACGCCCAGAAAAATAAAAGGGAAGCAGAGGGGGAGAAGAAGACCCGGCAGGAAGCCGGTGAGGCGGAGAAAGTTCCCAAAGAGGCCGGTGAGGAGAAGGAAGTTTGGCAGGAAACCGGGGCGGAGAGCATTATACGGCAGGAAGCCGAGACGGAAAATGAACCCGACGGGGAGGGGGATGAGGAAGAAGAGCAGGACTCCTCTCAGGGCGGTTTTCCATGGGGGAACATGGGATGGGGAATTCCCATCGGCCAGATCGACTTAGGCGCAATTACCGGAAAAAAGCGAGTGAAGAAAAAAAAGAGCGGGGAGAAAAAGGAACTCTTTAAATTGGAAGATATCCCGGCTCCTCATATCATAAAGGAACAGCTGGACGAATACGTGATCGGCCAGGAACAGGCCAAAAAGGTCATATCCGTAGCGGTTTACAACCATTATAAGCGGGTCTTTGAGCGTACCTCTCCGGATGCAAAAAAATATGGGGAAGGCGTGGAAATCGAAAAGTCCAATATTCTTATGATCGGTCCTACGGGAAGCGGAAAAACCTATCTGGTAAAGACGCTGGCAAAACTTTTGAATGTTCCCTTAGCTATTGCGGATGCTACATCTCTCACGGAAGCCGGATACATTGGAGATGATATTGAGAGCGTGATTTCCAAGCTTTTATCCGCTGCCGAAAACGATGTGGACCGGGCGGAAATGGGAATTGTATTCATCGACGAGATTGATAAAATTGCTAAGAAAAAGTCCACAAACACCAGGGATGTAAGTGGAGAATCTGTACAGCAGGAGCTTTTGAAGCTTTTAGAGGGGGCATCTGTGGAGGTCCCGGTGGGAACCAACCAAAAAAATGCCATGACGCCTATGGAGACCATCAATACAGATAACATTCTGTTTATCTGCGGCGGGGCCTTTCCGGACCTGGAAAATATTATTAAGGAACGTCTGATGGAGCAGGCTTCCATTGGTTTTGGCGCTGATCTCAAGGATAAGTTTGATAAGGATCCCAATATCCTGAGCAAAGTGACCAATAAGGATTTAAGAAATTTTGGAATGATTCCGGAGTTTTTGGGCCGTCTTCCTGTGACTGTGACCCTTCAGGGGCTCACAAGGGAATTCCTGATACGGATTTTAAAGGAACCAAAGAACGCTATCCTGAAGCAGTACCAAAAACTTTTGGAGATGGATGAGGTAGAGCTTCGGTTTGAGGAGGATGCTCTGGAGCAGATCGCCGAGGAGGCGCTTAAGAAGGAGACAGGAGCCCGGGCCCTGCGGGCGATTTTAGAGGAGTTCATGCTGGATATTATGTATGAGATCCCCAAAGATCCCAATATCGGCTCTGTGACCATCACGCGGGCATATCTGGAAAAGCGCGGCGGTCCACGCATTGAAATGCGCGGAGCCATGCTTTTGGAAGAAAATAATTAGAGCGTGTCTGAACATTCATTCCCGTCATCTGCACGCCCCACTTTGCGGTATA
>CAJUDN010000090.1:3239-7951 GCA_910585355.1 uncultured Lachnospiraceae bacterium | reverse complement strand
ATTCAGTAGATACAGTCTCTCCCGTGCCCGTGTCATGGCCACGTAGAATAACCTGCGTTCTTCTTCCAGTTCAGACTTCTTTTCTGCTTTTGCGATAGGGGCATATCCTTCACAGCAGTTGATGATAAACACGATATCCCATTCAAGTCCTTTGGAACGGTGCATAGTAGACAGGGTTACGCCCTGATCAGTCTGCTCCCTCATTTGGCTGCGGTGACAGCGGATATGTGATACTGCGGCCAAATACCATGTGTCACGATCCGCGAAACGTTCCGAGTCGGATACATAGTAATGCAATTTTTCCAGAAGAGTGGAGGAATCCTGACCGGTAAACCCGGCGTATTCGGTCAGATATTTTTGATACCCAATCTGTTTAGCAATGCCGGACACTTTTTCCTGCAAGATTTTTCCTTTCAGACTGCATAAATCTTTGTAGAGCTTCAGGATATGGTCAACCGGGGAATGATACTGGGAAGTACATGACAGAGCAGCGTCTGTCAATGCCGTTTCTGTAAATTTCTGTACATTCCGGAACGCGGATTCCTTTAAATAGCGTCCAGGCCTGTTTAAAATCCGAAGCAGATAGTCGGACCGGAAATTCCCGTCAATCAGGTTTAAATATGCCATGATATCCGTAAAGATAAAGTGTTCATAGATGTCTTGGATAGGCTCAGGGGAACGGTATTCCAGATGGCTGCTTTCCAGCACAGCGGCCACGTCCTCCAGTTCCTGATTTGTCCGTGACAGTACCGCAATGGATGAAAGCGGGATTCCGGAAGCTTTTAGCTGTGAGATTTCCCTGGCCAGATACTCAATTTCTTTCAGTCTGTCAGCGGAAGAATGAAAGATAACCTGGCCGTTTCCGTCTCTGGCTGCACGGATATCTTTATAAAACCGTTGTGTGTTATGTTCAATCAGGTTTTTCGCAGCAGTAATGATTTCCAGGCGGGAGCGGTAGTTGATATCCATGCGGATTTCATGGGCATCGGGAAAATCCTTTTTAAAGTCCAGCATGATGTCAGGACTGGCGCCGCGGAAACCATACCCACGGGGCATACCGCAATGCACGCCCTTCGGGCCGGCGCACTCCGTGCGATAAGGTATAGATGGACTGGTCATCATCACCAACTACACACAGATTTCCCTGTTTTCCCGCAAGCAGGTAAAGAATCTCTTTCTGGATATGGTTCGTGTCCTGGTTCTCATCGCAGATAACGTATTGGTATGCCTGCCGGCATTTTTTCAGAAGCCTGATATTTTTCGTTAAGACGTCCAGGCAGCGCAAAAGAAGGTCGTCAAAGTCCATAACATCTGCCTCACTTTTCTTTTCTTCATAGACGGAATATAATCGTAAGAATTCCTCTGAAGAGAGAAGTGAGGGAAAGAACGTATCATGTTCAGGCGTTCTGTTTTTAAATACACTGATGTCATTTACGATCTCTTTGAGAGCAGTGGCCGCAGGTATTTTGGCATCCTTCATGAAACTGCGGATCAGGGACGCCTGGTCTTGGGGGGACAGGATTCTGGGCGGCTTACCCAATACCTGGAACAGAATTTTCAGGCAGAGGGAGTGGATGGTACAGAATAAGGCACCGCATTCCCCATAACTTTTACGATAACGGCCTTTCATTTCCTTGGCGGCGGCTTCCGTAAAAGTTACCATGACAATGGATGAGGCGGGAATACCGGCCTCTGTCATGGAATGGAACCGGCGGATCATGGTTGTGGTTTTGCCGGAACCGGGGCAGCTGATTAAAAGGACCTGACCTTTGTGGGTGCGGACCGCTTCATCCTGGGCTGAATTTTTTTCCATAATTAAGATACCTCTCTATTTCTGTATATTTTTCGGAAGAATTATGGAGAGGAAAAAGGGGAGTCAGGATAAGGCGGCCTGGATTGGATGGAAATCCAATTTATCTGTAGGGATTCCAAAGCATAATTCTAACGGCAGATAGATAAAGGCATGGGAGGAAAGAAGGGATGGGTACAAAATATGGATAGGCCATTTGAAATGGCTGGTTATGGTTGTGATGATATGGGAATGAAAAACGCGCTGGATGATATCAGGAGATCTTCATTGGATCATGAATCTGAGAATAACAGGGATTTGGTAAAACACAGTTGTAATGAAAGCGGAAGGAGAAAAATGCCATGGATAAAAAATTAGTGAGGAAGGCTATGGGAGAATGCAGTATTTCGCAAGGGATTGACGATGGGAGACAGCCTGGACAGCAAAAAGAAGAGAGAAGCTCCCAGCTTCCTAAAAAGACGAATAAAAATTCTGTTCCCAACGAATACAGGCTTCAGGGAATAACGGGTGATATGGGATGGGAAGAAAAGGAGAAACGGATCAATCAAAACAATGAAGCGTATACCAGGAGCCAGTATGAGAAGATGGGAATCAAGGTGCTAGGAGAGTATGATGAGTTGTTTTATTCCGTGGAGCTTCCTGCTGACTGGAGGATTCAGACAACCAGCAGCCCTGTGTGGAGTGACCTGCTGGACAGCAAAGGACGGAAACGTCTTTCGTTTTTTCATAAAGATTCTCTGTGGGACAGAGACGCTTTCAGCAATTTTATCTGCCGGTATTCTTTTTGTATCATGCCTTTTGATAATTTTGAGTCAGATGTGGAGTATGAGGAACGGGTATTTAAGCCGTGGAGACTGTTTCTCATGGACAGAGGCGAGATGATAGAAAAACTGGCGGAAGTGACGGTGAATACGAAAAAAGAATACTTTGCGCTGGATGATAAATTCAGAAAAACAGCGAGGGATTTTTTGGATGAGCATTATCCTGAATGGGAGGACGTGAATGCGTATTGGGATTAGAAGCTGGGATAATTGATTTAGGTAGAAGGATGGAGGATAGGAATGATTCAAATAAGGGATACCGAAATTCCAAAAGAATTGGTCAACTGTGAAAGCTGCGGAAGCCATGGAGATGACATGAAATCGATTTTCATTTTTCAGACTGTAAACAGAAACGGAAAAATGTTCAGGGTCGGCGGAAACATAAGGGAAGTGAGGCTGTGCAGAACATGCAGAATCGAAATGAGCAGGCTGTTAAGCGAGCAATAGGAGTCCCCACGTAAAAGAGAATGGAATAATAGTGGCAAAAATTATCTACTGCTGGTAGATTTACAAACTGGGAGGGATGCGCTATAATGTTGACATCAGGAGAGAAAGGAAGAAAAAACGATGACAGCCATGTTCATGACCAGCAAATGCAAAAAGCAGCAGAAACGCGCTTGTGGGAAGCGTGCATTTGTGATGGGCTCATGGATAAGCAGGAAAACAGGGCAGGCAGATTCGTATTCCGGGATTAGACATACCGGAATTTGAATTTTATGGAACCGCAGACCGCTTATCCGTGATGGGTAGGCGGTTTTTTTCGTGCGGAAAAGTACGCCGAGGGTGTGGCAGGAATGGATTTCTATCAAAGTGAAACAGCTTTATAAGAACGGATTTAGTTCCGATATGCGCATATAGCTTAACTGGCAGAGCAGCCGGCTCTTAACCGGCAGGTTCAGGGTTCGACTCCCTGTATGCGCACTGGGCGTGTGTAACTCAGTGGGAAGAGTAACCGGCTTTTAACCGGTAAGCCGTGGGTTCGAGCCCCACCACACGCATGCGCCGATGTACGGATGGACGGAGGTGTCCTGGATATGAAATTTAAGAATGCGGATTGGCGTAGAGGGAGCGCGGCCGGCTCTGACCCGGCAGGCAGAGGTTCGATTCCTTTATCCGCAGTTTCTAAAGAAGCCCGTATATGCGGCAGGCGATAGAGATTGGAGTTCGGGACAGTCACCGAGGTCAGGCAGATTGGCCTAAGTTCATTGTCCTTAGACGAATAGAGGGGATATAGCGTAGATGGCAGCGCACGGGAATTTGACTCTCGCTGGAACCGTTCGAGCCGGTTTATCCCTGCTTTAAATTGTTATGATTATTAAAGAAATGGTAGGAGGAAGGAAAGATGCCAGGAACACATAGGCGAAAACACCAAAGGAAGCTGAAACAGAAAAGCGCTTATCAGAAGCGTTTGTTTGCGTTGTCCTTATGGTGCCTGAGCTCTGGAATATAAAGCCCTTAAATGGCCTCCGTCTGAGTATCCGCCCATAATGGAGGGGATGTTTTATTCAGAAAGGAGAGCATGAAATGAGTTACCCTGTGATAGACCCGGTGGCCACCGGCGACAGGATCAATACATTGAGGAAGGAGCTGGGATTCAGCGTGGCTTACCTGAAGGAATATTTTGGATTTGCCACCACCAATGCCATTTATAAGTGGCTCCATGGGGAGTCCCTGCCGTCCCTGGACAATATGGTGGCAATGAGCGTGTTATTCGGCGTTCCAATGAATGATATTGTTGTGTATCATTAAAGGCGGAATTGCAAATATTATCATTTACTGTTATTGAGGCTGTGAAAAAAGTTATCATTTTTGCGGGGAAGCAACAGAATGCTACAGAAAACCGTTGTTTTCAACACCGCGGGATGAACTTTTTTCCAGCCTTTTTTGTTTGTGTTGAGATATTAGGCAGTCTTAAAATACCCGACGAAGTGGGGCAGTATCGATCATGGGGACAGATTCTTTTGTAAAAATATGAAATTGTGGCTATCTATCCGGCCCCATAGTTATCATGAAACAACATATAGGAACCAGAGAGGAGATTATTCATGAAACAGTTATGGGAGAAAACGAGTCGCTTGTCT
>CAJUDN010000090.1:0-3229 GCA_910585355.1 uncultured Lachnospiraceae bacterium | reverse complement strand
GCAGGCAACACGGCAGTGTGCAGGAGGAAATCTTTATGAGCAGCTGGTGGGGAGGATACTATGGAAGCGGCCTGGTTTTAAATCAGGGGGAATTTGACGGATTCCTGGTAGCATATAAAGAATGGAACCATATTGATGGGGATAAAGACCTTTTCAGAGAGGAACCGATAAGCGAATTTTCATTTATCCGTTCTATCCATGCAGGGGAGTATTTTTCTGGCAGCGAAGTAAAACCGGAGGATAGTTTTGGAATCGAGGCTGTACTGCAGGAAGAATGTGACGGTATGCGTTTTATCCCCTATATGAACCGGGAAGAAAAGAATCTCTGTATGAGAGATGGGACGCTGAACCCGGATTATAGTTCCTGCGACAGGCGTGGAGAGGATCTTTATGTAATATGGTCTGACAAGGAATTTGACAGTGTCCAGGCTTTTGAGGAGAAACCTTATGCAAGCTATGAGGAATTTAGAAATGAATTTATAGAAAAAGCGCAGCGGTATCTGCCGGAGGACTTTGACTGGGACAGTCATTTAGGGCGGCTGACTTATGCTGTATTCGCCTGAGAAACGCAGAGTGATTGGATGATGGAAATAGGATTCGGTAAAAAGAGTTCTTGAAATTAACAGAAAATGGAGAGCGAGAAAGATGTACATAAAAAAGTTTCAGTATGGGGGAGTGGATTATCATGACGCCAAAGAAAGAGCCTGGCAGTTGAAATGGGACGATAACTATGATGTCCCGGAGGATAAGGTGAAAGACTGCGTTTTCGCTGATCTTATGGAACGTTTTCCATACGCGGACGGAGAGAGGATTCAGGCCGCATTGAGAGGAGAGGAAACGTATTCTTTTCCCATTGCCACCATGAAAGATGGAAAATTGATCTATGGAGAGGAATATGAGGGCCGGTGGTCAGATCAGGCGGATATCTTTGGCTATAAAGTCTCAGAAACCTATGCCTTCGGTCAGGTTTTCTATGAAATGGAATATACGGTTGAGAATATTGCCAAAGAGAATGTGTGCTATATTCCGGAGGAACAGTTCTATGCCGTATATAAAGGAGCCCCGATTATTGCTCGGTTTTATCATGAGTTCTTTGACCAGTATGAGGAAGCGGCAGTTTTTTTGGATTCTATGGAAAAGCATGACCCGGAATCAGAACTGGTAATTCTGGTACACGACCGTTTCAAGATTGTGGAAACAGATTGGTATAAAGAAAATATGAGGGTAGTGGAAGAACTCCGCCTTCACCCGGAGAAAAAAGATGTGTTTTTCATACCTGTACAGGTCCATCTGAGGGAGCTGAGACGGATGGGGGAAGGAGTGGCAATCACAGGCGGAAGAAAAGGGATTTAAGCTTGTAATTGTGTTTGATTGTATGAAGGATGAGTTTGAAGAATTAGACAGGGAAACGCCAGTCTATTTCCTTGATACAATTTTTGATGAATTCCTTGAGTATGTGGGGGAAGATGATGTAAAGGAATGGGTGAAAAGGAAGGGGAAACTCTGAAACAGGAAACCAACGGATTTTTAATCTCTGAAGAAAAACGATCAAGAATTTCATGAACCATATTTTCCTTAAAAAAGGGCTGACAAGGTGCGGCTCTTTTTTGATGAGCCTGTGCTGCAACCATAAATTTTCTGCTGTCTATGTTCTGTTCCCATAATTTCTCAGAGCAATAAAGAAATTTGAGAAAAAGGAGAGAACGGATGATATGCAAAATATGTGGTAAAAACCAGTTCATCGGGCACCAGATCATACGGGCGGATGTATTGGTAGATGGAGACGGTGAATTTGCGGGCAATCTTTCCGGAGGACTGGAGGGACACATCTATGATTCCGAAAAGCCTTACGGACCATTTACCTGTATCTGCTGCGGCGCGGAATATGATGAACTGACAGAGGATTCGTATCCGGTGAATTTCTATGAAGGGAATACGTTACAATCGCCGGGAAAGATTTTGAGGTGTTCCGACAGGATGCTGAGGCTGGAGCCAAAGCCGAAGCATGTAGTGGCTATTGGTATCGTCAATGAGGAGGGATTACTGTGTCTAAATATGGGATCAGTGTGATAGAGATTTTGAAAAGAACCGTTATCGTGGAGGCCGAGGATCTGGATGAAGCAATATTAAAGGTGGAAGATGAGGTAGAGAAGGGGAATATTATTCTGACTGATGATTACAGCGACCGTGAGGTTATTCCATCAAAATATTGGGATGGTGGGCGAGTACCGGAGGGTGCAGATATGGGCTACTACTGGCACATTTAAGCAGAAGATGGGTGATAACATGGAGATGATGTTTAAGAAATGGAAATAGGAACTGTATTTAGCGGATGAACTGTGGAAAATTGGTTGATGAATAAGGAATGGTATTCAGTGATGAATACTACAGGACGGAAAGGAGAAACATGATTCGTGCAAATGAAGCAAAAAAGAAGGCAGAAAATTATATGGGAAGCCGTATAGAAAAAGAATTGTCTATGATAAATGTGCTGATTTCTGAAGCAAGCAATAAGGGAAAATTTTCTATCTGTTATGCTGGAAGGTTGCATGAGTTAACCGTACAGCGACTGGAGGAACTGGGATATAAAGTTGAAACAAGTTATCAGTATAATGAGGTATATTATTCTGTCAGATGGGAGTAAAGCAGGAGAACAGAATGATGAATCTCAGGAAGCGGGAAGAAGGAGAATAAAGGCGGATGATATGTATATTCTAAAAGAGGATTTAAAACTTAATGACTGGCAGTATTCCCAGCGGAAATTCCTGCCGTATGAAATCAAATTGAAGCTGTCAAGACAGCGGATTGAGGAATGGTATGAGAACTGGGGCGGGGATGTTTATCTAAGCTACTCCGGCGGACTGGACAGCACGGTGCTGCTCCATATGATACGGCAGTATCTGGGAGACCGGGTGCCGGCAGTTTTTTCAAACACGGGACTGGAGTTTCCTGAAATCATCCGCTTTGCCAGGAAAGCCAGGGGAGATTTTGTGGAGATCTACCCAAAGGACAGAAAGGGGAACCGGATTTCCTACCGGGATGTGATATTAAAATAATCCCTTTTTAAGATGGCGGTTGCTGTTAATAGCATTGTATAATATACATTATCTATGTATAAAAATGAGAGTTACTTATTATAAATGGGTAACTCTCATTTTTTGTGAATTTTTACAGAAATTTAGTTCCATTATTAGATCGGAAGAGCGTCGTGTAGGGAAAGAGTGTTAAG
>CAJUDN010000089.1 GCA_910585355.1 uncultured Lachnospiraceae bacterium | reverse complement strand
ACTGACAAAAATAGTGCTATAGTCGGCCCGTTATATCGCTTTAAAACACATGCTCTAGCGTACTGTCTTGTTTATATTTAGCATAATTCTCTGTAAATTCTGTTCCTGGCAATACCGCTGGTGGATTTCGTAGAATACTTAATTCTATGAAAATCCCGAAAAAATCCCGAAAATCCGGCAATTTCTTAAGCCGCCCGACCATAAATCTGACCATAAAAATCCGGAAGGAAATCCATTTGTTTCTGTTTCCATGAGGATTGTTTTTTCCCTGTATCCTTTCACGGAAAGAAGCTTTGTCGTCCGGTTCACCACCAAAGTCAGGTTTCCGTGCCCATTCCAGTGTATCATAACTCCCCCAGCCTCAGCCCCGTGTGCAGGCATGAAAGGACCGAGCCCCCAAATGGATACAATCCGTCGTAAATACAGCCAAAAAGCTTTTCCTTGCCACATTCCTTTCCACTTATGTCTGCGCCATAAATGATACGGCGAATTTTCCTACCACAAAACTGACCACAAAAGGCCGGATTTTCTATGTTTTCAGACAGGATTCATAACTTCAACGGCTGCCTGTGGCAAAAAAAAATTTTCGGAATCATGAAAGTTTAGCTTCCAGACATAATCCACTTACATAATTTGAAATAATGCCGATATAAATAGTGGGAGAGTAGGATGAATCTGTGAATTTTTGTGTTTTTTATTTTCATAGAATTAAGTATTCTGCGAACAACACAGAGGCGGCATTCCAAAAAACAGACACGCCTTTCGGTCAATGTCTGGCTTCTCCGTCCGGTTTTTGGTAAAAGAAAAAGCATGCCGCTCCCACGATTCTGGAAGTAACACGCTTTTTTCTTATAACCTATGATATATAATTTTTCTGATTACGTTTCCGTTTTTTCTTTAATTATCCGATACCTTACATACAATCGTTTCCCCGCATCCGGCTATAGCCCGGTAATACCCACAAAGGGAATGATTCAGTCCCTCGTCGTAAGTATCCACCAAAAGCGGTTGGCCTGACAATACGGCCAGCTTTGTCTTCGTGGCCAGGATAATGATGTTTTCCTTTCCCACCTCCCGAATCACGTCAGGAGTCAGCTGTTGGTTTCCGCGGCCAAACAGATACCCCTGTCCTCCTGTTATGGTGACAACCAGTTTCGTCCTTTTTCCTTTAATCAAAGACAAAAGCTCGCTCCCGCCAAGATCATTGGCCACCAGTTTTTTATTGTAAACAAGATCCACGCCAATCAAAGTATTTTTAAGTCCCAGGATTTCCATCACTCCCCTTGTGGTAGTTCCGGCTCCTATAATATAGAAGGTATCCGGTTCCATCTGGCGCACTGTCTCATAGGCAATGGAATCAATGGCGGCCGCATCAGAGAGGGGTGTCGGAGCTTTCCGGTTCTGAGTAAAGGACCGTTCTTTCGGAACCTTCAGATACCCATAAAGTCTAGTGTTAATCTGTTCTTTCCGATATTGCTCTTCATCAATATCCAGCACCTCTTCTTCCTGAGCCATGGAAATTTTTCCCATAAGCCAAAGAAGCGCCAGCCGTCCGGCGGCCTTCGGGTTTTTGGCGTATACGGGGGAATGTATTTTTACACCGGCAGGTATTCCCACACAGCACGCAGAAAGCTCCACGGCCTGGTACACATCCCTTGCTGTACCATCTCCGCCGGCAAAGAGAATCAAATCCACCTTGTTTTCAAGGAGCCATTCTGCAAGGTTTTTTGTATCAGTGGCGCTGGTTTTGGAGAGCGGATCCGGAAGAGCTCCCGCATCCACAGGCGCTGCCTTAGCGGCGCCGTCCAAAGTTTCCGGCTTTATCACGGTCCGAAATCCCAGTTCTTTTGCAATATTCCCGCCCATGTTTCCCGGGCATGTATAGATAAAAAGCTCCTCTTTTATCGAGAGAAGCTCTGAAAGGGCGGACTTTGCACGGTCCTCTGCTCTCGGAATCGCACCGCGGCGAAAAGCTTCCGCCGCGATGTTATCAGTCCCTTTCAATCCGACGCTTCCGCCCATTCCTGCAATCGGATTTACAATTAGTCCAATTTTTTTCATTACTCCGCATATTTCTTCAGATAAGTCTTCCAGCTAAGAGCCCATGTTGCCTGATCATCCATACCGGACTCATCAACCTGATGGGTAACGCTTCTGTGCGGTGCGGTCTTGATGATCTCCGGATTCTCATGTGCTTCCTTGAAGACATATTTCAGGGTTTCAATATATTCGTCGATGTCCTTCTTGGACGGAGTCTCTGTGGGCTCCAGGGTCATCGGCTCAGGCAGGTAGAACGGATGGTGAGAAGTCCAGTAATGCATACCGAAATCCATCATTCTTCTTTGAATATCTAAAGTACCGATTCCGGTTTCCTTTGTCAGATTCTCTAAGGAATAGCGGGCCTGCTCTACTCTCTGGTTATTTCCGTCCTCATAATAGGCAGATACTTCAGGAAGTTCCATTAATTTCTTAAACATGTAGTTGTTGTTTAAAACGGCCGTCTTCGCAACCTGATATAAGCCGTTGGGACCGAGGCTGCGGATCCAGCAGTATGCCTTTAATACAACAGGGGCAACGCCATACCACTCTCTTACCTTGCCTACTGCACAGGGATTGCTTACGGTCTCATAATCGAGGAAGTATTTCTCGCCATCGAAACCAACAAGCGGGGCCGGAAGGTATTTCACAAGGTCTTTCTGTACACCGGTAGCGCCGCATGCAGGCCCGCCGCAGCCGTGAGGTGTGGAGAATGTCTTATGGAGATTGAAGAAGCACATATCAAATCCTGCATCTCTTGCCCTTGTTACACCTAAGAGACCGTTGGCATTGGCCTGATCATACGCGCAGAGACCGCCGATGGAATGGATATGGTCAACAAACTCTTTTACATGGCTGTTGTAAACGCCGGTATCCTCCGGGTTAGCAACGATATATCCCGCCGTTCTGGGGCCCGAAACTGCCTTTAACTGTTCAAGCTCCGGAACTCCGGTCTTGGGATCGGGCTGTAAATAAATGATCTTAAAGCCAGCTACGGCCGGAGCCGCCGCATCGGATGGATGGGAGTAGATGGTCGTAATGATCTCATCTCTGTCTTCTCCTTTATCCTTAAAGTATGCACGGATTACGGAGGCCATAGTCATAATACCCTGGGAGCCGCCGCTGGGCTGGAGGGAGAAACGATCCATACCGGAAATCTCGCACATATATTTATCTGTCTCATGGAAGATCTGGAGAATGCCCTGTACAGTGCTCTCATCCTGAAGGGGATGATATTCACGAATCAGGTTTGCAAGCTGATCATTTACCTTCGGGCTGTATTTAACGGTACAGGTACCTTGTCCGATCTCGATATTCACATCAGCGCCCAGTGTCTGTTGCGCCAGTCTGGAATAATGGCGAAGCACACGGCTCTGGGACATCTCCGGTAGATTTAATTTTGTATTTCTGGCCATACCTGCGGGAATTGCTGATACGCCTTCAACTTCTTCTGCCACGGCCCTTTCTGGCTGGCCAACGAGAATTCCGCGCTCGCCGGGAGTGCTGAGCTCATAAATGATCGGCTCATCCCATTTTGCCTGATGGAAGCCTGTTCTAACCTTTGATGATCTGTCTATTCTTTTCACAATATCATTCCTTTCTGCATCTATTTGAGCACTTCTGTAAGAGCTGCTGCCAGAGTGTCGATGTCTTCCTTTGTGTGGATCTCAGTTACACAGTAAAGAGCGGATTGGTTCAGAGCCGGAAAATCTTTGGACAAATCTTTTCCGCCGAAAATGCCCTTTGCAAGCAGAGCCTTGTTGATCTCTGCAACAGACTTGCCTGTGGCTGTGAAATCCACTACGAACTCCTTAAAGAATACGGAACCGAATGGATTAACCTTTACACCCGGAATCTGACTTAATTTCTTGGCTGCATACTGTGCGTTAGTCATGATGATCTTACCAACTTCTTCCATGCCCTGCGGGCCCATGGTTGCCAGGTATACGCCTGCTGTGATGCCCCAAAGCGCGGACTGGGTTCCTACATATTCTTTCCCATGCTCTCTGTGATGGCCAAAAGAAGTTCTGTCATAAGCTACGTCGCCAAAGCCATACTCGCCCGGCTCAGAAGTGGGCGCAATACCAAACAGACGGGACGGGAATTCCATTACAAACTTTTCCTCGTCTCTGGTTGCCATGAAGCCGGACTGACCTCCGCCGTAATTCATGTGGATACCGAGGGGTTGTAAGTCTCCACATACAATATCAGCGCCATAGGAGGGCGGTGTCGCAAGAACACCGAGGGAAATCGGGTCCACACCTACCAGGCTCAGTCCGCCTGCCTCATGAATCATATCGGAAATTTTCTGGCCGTTTGGCTCAATAACGCCCAGATAGTTTGGATTTTCAAAGTATACGCCGATAGTGTCTGCATTGATCTTTGCCTTTAAGTCGTCAAGATCAATATGCCCCATGCTGTCACATTTTACGGTCTCAAACTTCATGCAGCACTCTGCATAGTTCTCCATTGCCTTTTTCTTTTCCTGATCTATGTACTCCGGTACAAGGACTACGCTGCGCCCTGTGATACGCTGCGCCATACGAACGGTGGTAGCAGCAGCCTGTGACCAGTCCATAGTTGGTACGTTTACAACGTCCATGTCAACCAGTTCGGCAACCATGCTCTCGTACTCAAATAATGCCTGGAAACGCCCCTCATCATTGTAGGGCTCTCCGCCGTAAGCGGTTAAGAACTCACCTTTTCCGTTAACCTCATCGCAGATAGCCGGAACATAATGCTGCCAGCAGCCTGCACCAAGGAAGTTTAAATTTTTATGGCAATCCGTGTCTTTGGAAAGAACACGTTCGACGTGTCTCTTTAATTCGTACTCGGAGCCAAATGCCTCCGGGATATTCATATCATTTTTTAATTTTAACAGTTCCGGAACATTTTTATGAAGCTCCTCCAAAGAGGCCATTCCGATTTCCTTAAGCATTTCAGCCTGGATATCCGGTACTGAGTTCGGTATGTAAGGATGGCTTTCAAATCCTCTCATGTGTTTTTTCCTCCTACTATATATGTTTTTATAAACCCTTCCACACTCCGCTTCGGTCCGCCCTGTACAAGCGCCTCTGGCGCTTAAGACCGCCGCAGGCAATTCTTCACGGATTTTAACTTATGCGATTCCACCGCCGTCTACAACAAGCGCCGCACCTGTAATCCAGCTTGCAAGATCACTTGCCAGGAACAGAACTGCGTTTGCGATATCTTCCGGCATACCAATTCTTGCAAGCGGTCTGCTGGTTCCGCAATCCTTTAAATATGCATCCATCTGTCCGTCGCCATCTTTCACGACGCCTGTCTGCTTTCCTTCGTCACGAAGCATTGCCGTATCAGTGTCTCCCGGGTTTACGCTGTTTACACGGATGTTCTGCGGGCCGTGGTCGATGGCCATAGCTCTTGTAACGTTTACAATTCCGCCCTTAACTGCACAATAAGCAGCAGCCAGATCACCGCCCTTTAATCCCCAGCCGGAACCGGTATTAATGATGCTTCCGCCGCCGTTTGCCGCCATTACCGGAATCACATGCTTAGAGAATAAGAACAGTCCCTTAAGTCCCACATCCAAAACGAAATCCCACTCTTTCTCGGTCAGGTCAGCGATGGTCTTTCTTACTGTAACACCTGCATTGTTGTGCAGAATATCAATTTTCCCATATTGGTCAACAATACCCTTTACGGTCTCTTCTACCTGAGCCTCGTTTGTTACATCACAGCGATAGAAAGTAACATCTCTTCCTGCATCACAAAGCTCCTTCGCTTTCTCCTCACCCTTAGGGCTTACATCAACCATAGCTACTTTTGCGCCATACGCGCTTAACAGCTCAACAACGCCTAAACCAATTCCTGAGCTTCCACCAGTGATCACTGCAACTTTACCGGTAAGATTTAATGGATCTTTCTTTACTAACATGGGGCGTCCTCCTTTAAAAAATTTACTTTTGATTGTCTCCTGTCCACTTAACTGTGCAGGCATTTCAACTGCTCTGAGCTATATATTAGCAATAACCGTGCCAAAGTTGGCTTTCATTCTATTTTTTTACTTTTTTCCGCGATTTATTGTCCAAATTACACAGAAAATCCATCCTTTCATCTTTGTCTTATCTGAAGATTGTACTATTACAAACAAAAAAGCATTAATTAATTGCCAACAAAACAGGGAAAAATGTGTCACATGACACATAGTTGTCAACTGGCAAAGTCTTGTCATTTTTGCCATTTTTCATTTGTTTCCTTATCCGTTATGTGTTATAATTATAGAAAATTGCTATTGATATTATTTTTTACATTGAAACTTTAAATTCTTTTCTCTGAAACAGCTTCAGAAAGGAGTATTTGTATGGTCAATCTGGAAGACGTTCGTCTCTCCATTGAGCGGTATGTAACAGCAATCGGCAATGCACTGCGGTTGGAGGTTGCTATTTTCGATAATAACTCCGGACTGTTCTTTGCAACACCAACTTACATTAAGAAAAAAGGCCGGATTGTACATGCCCCTTCCATCAGTGAGGTAATCGAAAACGGAAGCGTTCTTGTCAACACTCCGGGGGAAATGGCCTCTTGCGTCGGATGCCGTTTTAAAAAACACTGCCCATCCACCATTGAGGTCCTTTGCTGTATTCATGCAGATACTGAGGTTGCCGGGGTCCTGGATTTTACGTCTTTCACAAAAGAGGGGCAAAAGCGAATCTCTGAAAATACCTCTGTCTATCTGAATGCCATAACGGAGCTTGCCAATCTAATCGGCAATCTTCTTATCACACGTTCTGACAGAAAAACTCCTTTAAATATGGATGCAAACCTGATATCCGTTATGGAATTATGCGAACAGCCCCTGCTTCTCACAGACGCCCATGGGGTAATTTTGCAATACAATCATCTGGCTTCCAGTTTACTGGAATTCTGCGGAGTCACCAGTTCCTCCCTCTGGCAGTTATTTCCCCCTTCTGTGGTTCGAAAAGTCATGGAAGGAAATAACCTCTTTGAAAGGAATGTGACAATCGGAGACAAAGAAACCAAAATTTCAACCCGCGCGGTTATGGTGGACGGGCAAATCACCGGTTTTTTCATCCGTTTGTCAGAAAATCTCTTTGAAATTCCAAAGGGAACCGGATTCTTTGAAGGCATCATCGGCGGCAGCCCGGCAATTTCTGAGGTCCAGAAAATGATCAGACGTGTAGCGGACAGTCCCACGCCTATTCTTATAACCGGTGAAACCGGAACCGGAAAAGAATTAGCCGCCCGGGCCATCCATGAGCAGAGCGGCCGTAATAAATATCCCTTTGTCGCAATCAACTGCTCCAGCATTCCGGACACCTTATTTGAAAGTGAGCTGTTCGGTTACGAAGAAGGATCCTTTACAGGGGCAAAAAAAGGCGGTAAAATCGGCAAAATTGAAATGGCACAGGGCGGTACTCTGTTTCTGGACGAGATCGGCGAAATGCCTTTATTTGCACAGCCTAAACTTTTAAGAATCCTCCAGGAATATGAGCTGGAGCGCGTCGGTTCCAATAAGAAGATCCATCTGGATATCCGTATCATTGCTGCCACCAACCGGGATCTTTCAGAAATGGTCCGTGAAAAAAAGTTCCGGGGTGATTTATTCTACCGGATTAATGTCATTAATCTGAAGCTTCCGCCTCTTCGCGTCAGAAAAGACGACATTATTCCTATCGCAGAAAATTATTTAAAGAAATTAAAAATGAAACTCAACACTCCTTTAAAAGTAATCTCACCGGAGGCAGGCGAAGAGCTTTTAAATTATGACTGGCCCGGCAATGTCCGTGAACTTCAGAATATTATTGAATATGCCGCCAACCTCTGCGAAACAGATACGTTAATGCCTAGCGATCTTCCCAGTTTTTTAAATCTGGAACCTGCTTCCTCTGACATCCCTGAACCTGTTTTTACAGCAAAGTCGCCTCAGGATACCGAATTGCTTGAGCAGTTGGAAAAATATGGTTATACATTAGAAGGAAAAAAGCAAATTGCTGTCAATATGGGGATCAGCTTGCGAACTCTATACCGAAGAATCAGCAAATTATATAATTCCCCGGATGGCTCATAACAGTTCAGTGCCCCTGAACTGTTACAGCATCCGGCAATTTTAAATTGTTTCGTGGTCCTAGTACTACAGCGAACTTTTTGCAAGCGTAGTCTTCCTATGTGACAGATACGCT
>CAJUDN010000088.1:5768-8376 GCA_910585355.1 uncultured Lachnospiraceae bacterium | reverse complement strand
TTCCCCCGTTGACCGTATGAAAACACGGCGCCTGTGGAAACGGCCCTTTCCATTCGTTTCGGCCGTTTACTAACAGACGTCGCTGGCGCCTGTTAGAGACCGTGCGGCGATTTTAAATGGTCGTATGCCGTAACCGTTCAGGAGATATCTTAACGGTTACGAAAAAACTCTCTGGCCGGGTTTCTCTTACAGCCAACGCAAGAAATGTACAGATCTGCTGAATACTTACAACTTTTTCTTATACTAGCATTATAAAATACGTTTTATAGTCTGTCAATATATTTTATTAAATATAAAAAGTCAAAATTTTCACGCAAAAGCCGGCTCCCATTTTGGGGAACCGGCTTCATTTTCTTTCGTAATTTTAAGCGTCGGCCTGATCTTCTTTGGAAGCCCTTGCTTCAACTTCCTTCTTCTGAACATCACCGGGAGCCTGCTCGTAACGGCTGAACTCATAGGAGAATTCGCCGATACCACCGGTCATGGAACGGAGATCTGTATTGTAACCGAACATTTCAGACACAGGAACATCCGCAACGATCTCCTGTTTTCCTCCATGCAGGGAATTCATTCCCAGAACACGCCCTCTTCTTCTGTTTAAATCGCCCATAACATCTCCGGTAAATTTATCCGGAACCACAACTTTAACGGAAGCAATCGGCTCTAAAAGCACAGGGCCGGCTTCCATAAATCCCTTTTTGAAGGCCATGGTGGAAGCCATCTTGAAGGCCATTTCAGAAGAGTCAACAGGATGGTAGGAACCGTCAAGAAGCGTTGCTTTGATTCCAACTACCGGATAGGAAGCCAGCGGGCCTTTTAAGCAGCATTCCTGTATGCCTTTTTCAACAGCCGGGAAGTAGTTCTTTGGAACTGCACCGCCAAATACCTTCTCTTCAAATACGTAAGGCGTCTCCAGATCACCGGATGGCTCGAAGGACATCTTAACATCACCGAACTGGCCGTGGCCGCCGGACTGCTTTTTATATCTTCCCGGAGCCTCCACTTTCTTGCGGATTGTCTCGCGGAAAGCAAATTTCGGCTTGGAAAGCTCTACTTCAACTTTGTATCTTCCGGAAAGCTTGCTGACAACAACCTCAAGTTGCTGGTCGCCAATGCCATACAGTAAGCTCTGGCGGTTTTCCACATCATTGACTGCCCGCAGGGTAAGATCCTCTTCCATTAATTTTGACAGAGCGCTGGAAATCTTATCCTCATCGCCCTTGGTCTTAGCCGCATAGCGCATATAGGTATAGGGCACGGAAATTTTCGGTTTGTGGTAAACGATGGGGGCGCTTTTTAATGCGATCGTATCGCCGGTCTGCGTTACATTAAGCTTTGCAACAGCGCCGATATCTCCGGCCTTTAAGGACGAAACCTCAATTACGTCTTTTCCCCTTAAAACGTAGACTTTCGCAATTTTTTCCTCAGCATCCTTATTTACATTGTAAATTGTGCTGTCCGCCTTAAGTTCGCCGGTACAGATCTTCATCAGGGAATATTTTCCAATGAAGGGATCCACGACGGTTTTGAAAACGCGTGCAGACAGAGAAACGTCTTCGTTGTATTTCGCCGTAAAACGCTCGCCGTTGGATACATCCACACCAATACACTCTCCGGCTCTGTCAGGTGAGGGGAAGTAACGGTCAATGGCGTTTAAGAGAGCATTGAAGCCCTGGCAGTTAATGCCGGAACCCATCATAACGGGAACAATATTGCCCTCGCATACATGAGTCTGAACGGCTGTGTATATTTCATCCTGAGTAAATTCTTCACCGGAGAAATAGCGCTCCATGTATTCTTCGCTTGTCTCGGCGACAGCCTCCATCAAGGCGTCGCGGATGATTCCCAGATTTTTCTTTGTGTATTCCGGAACTTCACATTCCTCATAGTCAGACAGATTGGTGAAGCGTCTGCCCTGCATCTTAACGGCGTTTACGAAACCAACGAATTTTTCATTTTCACGAATCGGCACCTGGAACGGAGCGATCTTTCTTCCGAACCTTTTCTCCAGCTTTAAGATCAGCTCACGGAAAGAGGCGTGATCATCATCCATATTGGTTACGAAAATAATTCTGGGAAGCTTATATTCCTCGCACAGATCCCATGCCTTTTCCGTACCGACTTCAATTCCGGCCTTACAGTTTACCACAATAATAGCAGCGTCGGCAACGCTTACGGCCTCCTCTACCTCGCCCACAAAGTCAAAATAGCCGGGCGTATCCAGAAGATTGATTTTGATTTTTCCATCTGCTCCCTGATACTCGATGGGAATCATTGTAGTGGAAATGGAAAACTGTCTCTTAACCTCTTCTTTATCATAATCGCTGATGGTATTTCCGTCAGCAATTTTTCCCATTCTCTTTGTAACTCCGGTCAGATAAGCCAGCGCTTCGGCTACGGTTGATTTTCCTGCGCCTCCATGACCCAAGAGCACAACATTGCGGATTTGTTTGGTTCCATAAACGTCCATATATATTCCTCCCGTACAAGATTTAGTCGTCAGCTCCTGTGGAGAAGCCCTTATAATGATATTCTACCAAAAAGTTTAGAATATTACAAGCAAAATATACAAATTGTACAGAATTGAAGTTACAGTTCACAGGGCGGG
>CAJUDN010000088.1:0-5758 GCA_910585355.1 uncultured Lachnospiraceae bacterium | reverse complement strand
ATGACCTATGAGCTCGTATTTATTATCCTGGATGATGCTTCTTACCCGCGTATCGCGGGCAAGAAGATGAAATTGCCCCCCTTACTTATATTCTATGCATGCTTGACTTCTTGCCCGCGATACGCGGGCAAGAAGATGACCCCCTCCCATGAACAGTAACGAATTGAAAAATGATTTATTGCTTTAATGTGTTGACAATCCTCCAGGGCTGTTTTAAAATCTATGCGTAGGAGGAATCACTTATGAAAGAACAAGTCATCGGCTTTATCGGTCTGGGGCTCATCGGCGGCTCCATCGCCAGAGGATTAAAGCGTTCAGATACCAGTAACGTAAAGATTATGGCCTATATGCGGACGCGGTCCACGCTGGAAAGGGCAAAGGAAGACGGCATTGTAGATGTTATTCTAGACGGGATCGACGAATCTCTTTCTCGGTGCGATATCATTTTCCTCTGTACTCCTGTGGAGTATAATGCATCCTATTTACAGAAAATTCGTCCCTTGTTAAAGCCGGGAGCAATCCTGACCGATGTGGGAAGTACAAAAACCAATATCCATAAAACAGTAGCAAAATTGGGCATGGAGGATGTTTTTGTAGGCGGGCATCCCATGGCCGGCTCTGAAAAAACAGGATATGAAAATTCCACGGACCATCTTCTGGAGAAGGCCTACTATATTATTACCCCCACGGCGAAAACTTCTCCTCTCCAAATCGAAAGAATGCGCCGGATCGCCCTAGCCATCGGCGCAATTCCCATGGTTCTTGATTATTCGGAACACGACTATTCCGTGGCTGCAGTCAGCCACCTTCCCCACCTGATTGCCTCCAGCCTTGTAAATCTGGTGCGGGATAGTGATAACAAAGAAGAAATCATGCGTCAGCTCGCAGCCGGAGGTTTTAAGGATATCACAAGAATCGCCTCCTCCTCCCCGGTGATGTGGGAGCAGATCTGTATGACCAACGGAGAAAACATAAAAATCCTTCTCCGCAAATATATCAAATCCCTGGAACAGGTTTATTCTGACCTGGACAGCCATAACAATGTTGCCATCCACCGCCTGTTTGAAGAATCCGGCGCCTATCGCAGCACCTTCTCCAGCCAGAGCCGCGGCCCTATGATTCCGGAGTATTCCTTCTCTGTGGACATTGTGGACGAACCAGGCTCCATCGCCATTCTCTCTGCCATTCTGGCTGCCAAGGGCATAGGCATCAAGGACATCGGCTTAAACCACAGCAGAGAATATGGGGAAGGCACTCTCCGCATCTGCTTTTATGATGAGGATTCCAGAAAAATGGCGGCCGATGTGTTAAAAAAACATAATTACACCCTTTCAAAGTAAATGAAAAATACAGGAGGAGTCATGAAATTAAAGCCTGTCAGCCATGTGCGCGGGGAAGTAACGGTCCCCGGCGATAAATCCGTCTCTCACAGAAGCGTCATGTTCGGTTCCATTGCAAAAGGCACCACGGAAATCCATAATTTTCTGAATGGCGCCGACTGCCTGTCCACGATTTCCTGTTTCCGCCATATGGGGATTGAGATTGAAGCCAGTAAAAAAACCGTTACGGTCCACGGAAAGGGCCTCCGCGGCCTTAAGGCGCCGGACTGTATCTTAGACTGTGGAAATAGCGGAACCACCACAAGACTGATTTCGGGCATCCTTGCTCCCCAGAATTTTGATGTAACCTTAACCGGAGACGAATCCATCCAAAAGAGGCCCATGGGCCGAATCATTGAGCCGCTGTCCATGATGGGAGCACATATTGAAAGTATCCGCGAAAATAACTGCGCTCCCTTAAAAATTTGCGGAAAGCCTCTTACCGGAATCCGCTATACTTCAAAAGTGGCCTCTGCTCAGGTAAAATCATCCATTCTTCTGGCCGGACTATATGCAGACGGAGAAACGCGGGTCACGGAACCCCAGCTCTCCAGAAACCACACGGAATTGATGCTTCAGTTTTTCGGCGCTAACGTCCGTACGGAAAATACCACCGCTATCATCTCCCCGGCCGCTGAACTTTACGGCAGTAAAATTCGGGTTCCCGGAGATATCTCTTCCGCCGTATATTTCGTGGCCGCAGGCCTTTTGCTGCCCAATTCGGAAGTCCTTATAAAAAATGTGGGAATCAATCCCACCAGAGCCGGACTCCTTACAGTCTGCAAAAATATGGGAGCTGATATTACTCTGTTAAATGAATCCCAGGACTCGTCAGAGCCCACTGCCGATCTGCTGGTACGGTCTTCCGGCCTCAAAGGAACCGTTATTGAGGGGGCGGTAATTCCGGCCATGATTGATGAGCTTCCCACGGTGGCGCTGATGGCCTGCTTTGCAGAGGGAATCACAGTCATTAAGGATGCCTCCGAGCTTAAGGTGAAAGAATCCAACCGCATCGCCATTATGGCAGAAAACCTCAAGGCCATGGGAGCTGATGTGACAGAAACTGAAGACGGCATGATTATCTGCGGCGGCAGGCCTCTCCACGGCGCCGTTATAAACAGCCATAAGGACCACCGGATCGCCATGACCTTCGCCGTTGCCGCCCTGGCCGCGGAAGGGGAAACAGAAATCCTTGACGGCGGCTGTGTTGATATCTCCTACCCTGCCTTTTATGAAGATCTTGACCGGCTGTGCCGGTAAAATCGCTTCCATACCCATTTATTCTGCCGATCCATGTCCACCGCTATGTCCGCCGTTATGTCCGTTGCCGTGTCCATGATGTCCATTTACCCGATTATCATATGACGAATTGTCATTCCCGTTCTCGTCCAGCAGGCCGTCTATGAATTCCATAAGTTCTCTCATCGTCATCCCCTGTACTGTTTCAGGCGTGATGCTGGAATCGAGAACCTGCAGTTCCTGATAGGCTCTGTACTTTCCGCATGAGAGTCCCTTTTCATGGGCCTCGGCAGCCTCTTTGGGCGACGCCGAGTAACAGTAGGTATTATGCTTTTGGGCTGTGCATGCCTCCACCCCTGCAAGAATTTTGGCGGACTGCCGTTCGTTTTGGCCGATAACCGTAATTGTCATAATCTCATCGTTGTTCAGCAGCGCTGCAATGGAACCATGATTCAATATCTGTTCAATGGCATCGGAATAATTCATGTATTTTAAGTCAAGCGCATTGGAAAGTTTTCTGCCGTCCTCATTAAGTGCATCTATAAAAATTACCTGATCAAACCTGTTAATGCTCATTTCAATGGAAGGGTTTATGTCAATGCTGATTTCTGCTATGGGGGCAAAATAAATCCAGTGTCCTCCAATCAGCACAAGCAGGAAACATGCACATGCAGCATAAAGGGAATGCCTGCGTCTTCTCGCGCTTCCCGCGGCATACTCCTGCGTTTTCACCGCGAGAAATTCTTTGGTTCTGCTTTTTAATTCTTCTCCTGCCTGTATCGGGCTGAAGAGATTTTTAAACATATTATTCATATTCATATTCTTCTCCCAGCCTTTCCTTTAATAACTGTCTGGAACGATTCAAAAGCGTATAAACCGTATTCACATTTTTTCCTAAAATGCGACCGATCTGCGGAGCAGTGTATTCTTCAAAATAGTGCAAATATACCACATCCCTGTATTTCTGCGGAAGCGAAAATACAGCCTCCCAGACCTCTCTGTAATCCGGCGGCAGCTCCGACGGATACTCCATGATTTCATCCAGGGATACCGTGTGGCTGCGAAAAAAATTTCTCAGCAAATCCTTACAGGCGTTGATAGTCACCCGGATAAACCACGCCTTTTCGTGTTCGTCATTTTCAAAAGAAACAGAACTAAGGACATACTTCAAAAACACAGTTTGAAATATGTCCTCGGTATCTGCGTCATTTTTCAAATATATCATGCAGAGCCGCCGCACAGTATCAGAATACTGTTCGATGGCTCTGATTGTTTCCCGCTCGCTCCGCATAATAGTTTCTTTTTATCTTATTATCTGCTGTGTCCGCATCCGCCATGAGAACGGTGTCCATGTCCGCAATGAGAGCTGCTTTGCCGCCCGCATCCTCTGTCATAGCCGTTCGCATAATTGTCGCAGTTCCCATCACCGTCTGCATCAACATAATTTCTGCCGCACCAGTGATACGTACCGCAGTTGTCACAGATGCCGTCTTCGTCTGCATCTGCAAAGGCCAGTCCATGTCCGGTCAGGCAGTTTCCGTGTCCTGTGCCGCAGCTGTCACAGATACCGTCTCCATCCGTATCCGCATAGGCACAAACGCCGTCGGCATAATCACAGATCCCGTTACCATCTGTATCTGTAAAATTGCTTCCGCACCCCGGACCCGCCGCAAATACGCTGACTGTTCCCAAAGATAATACCATTACGCCTGTCACAATACCTGATAATAATTTCTTCATAAAGATTCCTCCATTATGTTTATTGATCCTTTCTTCATTCATAATACGATTGCCGGAACAGGATCCATTCAAATTATGTAATTTTTTTTAATGGACCAGGTTTTGCTGCAAATCTGCACGTTCACCGCGCCGGCCGCGCAAAAACACAACGGCCGCGGGCATGCGCCCCACCGCAAAGCGATTCTTAAAGAAAAACGGAACAGGTTCCGGAATCAGTTAAATCCAAAGAATTTTTGTGCAATTTTGTACCCGGCGATGGAAAGCTGTCTGCCGCTCTTTCCCGGCAGGTTCATGCCCTGTCCAAGGAAGCCGAAACGCAGGCGCAGATACAGTGTCAAATTGGTTTTCTTAACATATTCCCAGAGTTCTTTTTTCTTCTGCATATTTTCTTCGGAGCCAGAGCGGATCGCTAAAATGGAACTTATGACCATCATAATTTCCAGATACCGCGTCATATAATGCCGCAGCTTTCTGTTCTGGAGTTTGGTCACGTCATAATATCCCAGCATTAATTTAGTCACCAAAATCTGCTGGTCAATACGGCCGATCATCACCTGCTCATTGACCGACTGATCAGAACGGCCGATAAAGTACCGGTAAAAATTCACATCCAGGTAATACATATTCTTTACATGAGGCAGAGGCTCATATACAAAAATATTATCCACATAAAACGTATGCATGGGAAGCTCCAGACCACATTCCCTTAAAAGCCCCGTTCTGTAAATTACAGAATGCATCAGAATATACTGGCCGGCCACGAATACCTTCACATCGCTCCAGGTGAAAAGCTCATTTTTCGGCAGCGCCAGATTATAATTCATAACCTTTTTATGCTTCGCTCCCTGTTTTTCATAGACAAAGTTGGTGATAAGCATATCCAGGGTATCCTTTCCGTAAAGGAACCGGCGCAAAGTATCCAAAACTGCTTTATAGGCCTGTTCGTTCACCCAGTCGTCGCTGTCCACCACCTTAAAAAAGACTCCTGTGGCGGCCTTCAGGCCGGCATTAACGGCAGCGCCGTGACCTCCGTTTTCCTGATGAATGGCCCGGCATATTTCCGGATACCGGCTTTCATATTGATCTGCAATCTCAGCAGTATTGTCCTTTTTTGATCCGTCATCTACAATCAGAATCTCCACCTCATCTCCTCCCGGGAGCAGGGAGTTGATACAGTTTTCCATGTAGGCCGCTGAATTGTAGCATGGAATGGCAATTGATAACAGCTTCAAAATTATGTCCTCCTAAAGATCTGATTCTATGTACCTGTTTCATCATAGCACACTTATAATAAAATTGCAAAAATTTCCTTTCAACAATAAGGGATATATGATATTATATGGTTACAGTTCACGGGGCGGGGAAAAACGGATAAAAACAGGCGTCAAGCTTGCTTGTAA
>CAJUDN010000087.1 GCA_910585355.1 uncultured Lachnospiraceae bacterium | reverse complement strand
ACGGTATTCGTGATGAAGGAATGCTGGATTTGGCGTTAAATAATCCGTTTCAGTCATTTGGCGGAAAAGAGCTTTATCCAAGCATTCAGGCAAAGGCGGCACGACTTTGTTTTGAATTGGTAAAAAATCATGCAATGCTAGACGGAAACAAAAGACTTGGTACGCATGCCATGTTAGTTTTTCTTGCATTAAATGGATACGAATTGTCTTACAGCCAAAAAGAGTTAAGTGATGTAATTCTTGCACTGGCATCTGGTAATATTGGTGAAAAAGAAATCTTACAATGGATTATTGGGCATCAACAATAAGCCTTCGGCAATAGCAGCATTGACAGATTTACCCAGTGCAATGCCTGATGACATGTTTAGGTGGGACATCTCTGAACTTTTGGGCTATTTTGATTATTATATTTCATCTTATGTTGCATGATATAGGAAGCCGAACTGTAAAGGTTTACAAATGATTTGAAAGGATAACAAATATGCTACATTGTGGAACACAAAGATTAGAATCTGAACGATTGATTTTAAGAAAATTCACTAGGGAAGACGCCGTTGCCATGTACAAAAATTGGGCATCTGATGATGAAGTGACAAAATATCTGACATGGCCCACACATTCCAATATTGATGTTAGTAAATCTGTACTGGGAAATTGGGCAGACTCCTATTCTGATAAAAAGTATTATCAGTGGGCGATTATTTTGAAAGCAAATGGCGATGAACCTGTTGGTTCCATCAGTGTTGTCAAAATGGATGAAGATGTTTCCATGGTACAGATTGGATATTGTATTGGAAGGCCATGGTGGAAAAAGGGAATCACTTCTGAAGCAATGAGAATGGTTATGGACTTCTTTTTTGACAAAGTAAAGGTAAATCGAATTGAATCAAAACATGACCCAAGAAATCTAAATTCCGGAAAAGTAATGATAAAATGCGGAATGAAGTACGAAGGCACTTTGCGTAGTTCAGGCCGAAACAATCAAGGGATATGCGATGTCTGTTATTATTCATTGTTAAAGTCAGAACGGTAAACTCCCTAAAAACATGAAAAAAGTCCACCTGTTTGTTTTGCAGATAACAGGTGGGCTTTTTACAAAACATATTCCATTAATTTTTCAGGACGAGCCTTTTTCACTCCGCCGATTCACCGGTAGCGGCCGGCACACCTTCTTCCATTGACGCGGCTTTTTCTCCCGACGGCCCGGCCAGAGCAGGCACTTCCGCCTTCGGCGCCTCTTCCTGCTTCTCTGTCGGAGCGCCGCAATGGCTGCAGAATTTTGCCTTCTTGTCGATCTTTGCCCCGCACGCAGAGCAGAACACGCTTCCGTCCAAATCTGCCAGCTGCTGCTCCAGCTCGTCCCGCTTTGCCAGGCAGTCCCGGATAAACTCGAACTCAGCAGCAAACCGCTTCTCATCCTGCTCCCTGGCATTCTCGAAAACCTTACGACCGATCTCTGCACAGAATTTCTCGATTTTCTCATTCTCTGCCCCAATCCGGGCTTTTAACTGCATCGTATCGGTAATTTCCCTTGTTCTCTTTACCACCTGCTTTCCCGTGTCGGCCAGACTTTTCTTAACTTCATCCAATAATGCCATATCCTGACACCCCTTTCCTGTTGGCTACCTGTAACCGTTCCGATCCACTCTGAGCGGTTACGGCTGTTTTCATTTTAGCCAACAGGAAAGAAAAAGTCAATGCATATGCTTTTACGGCTGTCCGTCCAGGCCATAATTAATATCTCTCCAAGAGGATTCCACCGGGTCGTATCCGGTCGCCGTCCGGATAAACTCCGGAACCTCCCCGTACCGGAAAACATAGTTCCCGAAGGCCTCCTTCGAAGAAACTGTGCCCATCGTCTCATTCCGCAGCAGAATGCGGACCGAAAAGCTGTTGTCATAGGGCTGGAGGCCATTCATCTGCGCCATGTCGGAAAGCACGACAGAATCCAGAATTTCCTGTATCTTTTTTATGGTCTCTTCTGAACCATCATTTTCAAGTGTAATGGTATACCTTCCGATCTCCCTGTCATAGGTCTGTTCATAGACAATTTCTCCGTCCAGAGCAGCATACGCATCCATTTCTTCATCGTAGCCCGCGTATATGGTAATGCTCTCCACATCTTCGGCGAAAACCGCCTTCGCCAGACCGCTTCCGTTTTCTTCCAGAAGTTTAATGGTTTTTGTAAAGGACGGATATACCGGGAGGAAATTTACCTGGTTCATGTCGTCCAGAAAGAAATACCCGTCATAATTGGGATGGCGGCTGGCGCTAATATATTGAAGATAGTCATCTTCCGCCAGTGTAAGAAATCTGAGCGAGGTAACGGGGGTTTCTCTGGAACGCTCTTCCAGAGTTAAAGCCGTAAGCTCCTCTTTATACGCCAAAAGAATCTCCTGCATCGTTTCCCGATCCCTGGTAATTTTCTTTATTCCGCTGTCCCTTGCTTCGTAAATTCCTGCCAGGTTATCTATACTATAAGAAAGAACCGGGTACACCCCTTCTTTGTATTCCGGCGTTGCATACAATGCCTCAAAGGTCCCTCTCATAGCCGCCATGTTCACGTTGTACGTTCTGTATATTTTTTTCCCGTTTTTCAGGTGGTATCCTACCTCCAGGGAAGTCCAGTACCCGGATTCTGTCTCTTTTGCGCCGGTCCAGCGGTTTAATATCTGGTCCTCTCTGCTGACCCTCGCATTTTCAATCCCAGCCGCAGCAACAGCCTGAACCAGTTCATAGTCTGTTACCTTCATATTGCCTGCGGTATAATCGGCGCCGTCCATATAATTCCAGGAATAGCCATCATCACTCTTTCTGGGAAGACCATACCAGCTCCAGTCCTTGATTCCGTAAGCGTAAATAGAAGCCGACTGGAAATCCTCTTTTTGGGGAAGATATCGGTCATACCCGATCACATCATAACGGAAGAAACCGATCACCGCCAGAGAAAGAACCGCGCATATCCCCATTTGCGCCGGATTGGCAAAGAGCTTTCTGAACTCAAAATTGTAAATGATCTCAATAATTCCATGGGACAGTACCAGTCCCAGGAGGAAACCAAACGCCGCCCATGGAAGGGAATAGTACACATTCCAGAACAGCAGGGCCGCAAAAATCGTAACCGGAACCACCAGAAGAATCTTGATTGGCGCCTTTGAATGTTTAAACGCCATGGCCTTACCGGCAGATTCCGACGGGCGGAGCTTATAAAGAACCAGGGCCACGGCAGTCATCAAAAGGACGACAATAAGGGCCACGGCGGCCCTCCCCGCCACATCGCCATATTTTCCCGGATCCAGACTGTATCCCTCCGAAATCAGTGAACTGTAATAGGCAATGGGAGAGCCGTGAACCATCCATTCTCCCAATGGAAGTTCTCTTGTGTTGACGGTTGCGAAAAACAGATACATGAGGCTATCTACCAGCATAAGGAAGGCCGGAACATAGGAAAATAATACAATACCTCCCAGAATGGAAATAAAAAAGTTTCCTGTAAGCACCACGGCGACGGACATCAGAGCATAAATTAACAAAAAGCCTGTCATATGAACGAACATGGAAAGGAATGCGGGAGCCGCCGTTGTGGAAAGCCCCACGCCGTTGGCAGCAAAAATTCCCAGAGCAAAAATCACGTTTATCAAGTATGTGGATACCACAATGAGAAACCCGTCCAGGTACTTCACTGCAAAAATTATTTCCCGGCGGACCGGAATACTGTGATAAAAATCCATCTGTTTTCTGGAATGCAGGTACATAAAGCCTGTGAGGGCCAGAACAATCGCCGCCATTCCAATGGTCATGGCAACCAGAGGATTTTCAAAACCCAGGATTTCCGGAACCAGGTCCATAAGCCTCGTTTCATACCGCATCTGCGCTGTGATTCCTTCTCCGAAGAGGAGCCCCTCAGCAATCCACCGTTCCAGATTCTGTTTTAAAGAACTTATCTTCATAGCAGCCGCTACCGGCATCCAGAAAAAGAATAGAAGAAAAGAAAGGCTTATAGCCCAGATTTTCCTTTTCAGGTCCTCCTTTACCAGCCTAAAAAATAAGTTTTTTGATGTCATAGCCTGCCACCTCCGTTTCACTGATAAAGATTTCCTCTAAAGATAAGGGAATCATCTCAAAGAAAATCGGCTCATAGGAGTGCATGTGAGCCTCGATTTCTTCCCGCTTCCCCCGCACGGTAATGGTAGAGAGACTTCCTCTGTGCTCCACCTTTAATATGTCCAGACCTTCCAGCTTCTCCGCCTCTGTCCCCGGCCGGAGCACACACTGGATCTTGTGGATATTTAATTTCATATCATCCAGGTCTTTGGAAAGAAGAATTCCGCCTTTGTGGAGAAGTCCCACATGATCGCAGATGTCCTCCAGCTCCCTTAAATTGTGAGAAGCAATAATAGGAGTCAGGTTCCGCTCCGCAATATCATTGGCAAAAAGGCTTTTCACTGCCTGACGCATCACCGGATCCAATCCGTCAAAGGTCTCATCACAGAAAATATAGTCTGTATTGGCACAAAGCCCAAGAATTACGGAAAGCTGCTTTTTCATGCCCTTGGAGAAAGTGGATATCTTTCTTCGTTTGTCCAGACTAAAGGATTCCAGAAAATGATGGAACCTTGGAACATCAAACTGGGGATAAATTGTTTTATAGTAATTCATCATTTCCATCGGAGTCCCGTTTCCAAAGAAATACTGGTCGTCAGAAATATAGAAGAAGCGGCTTTTTACCTTTGTATTCTCGTATACGTCTTCGCCGTCAATCTGGATGCTGCCCTCATCAGGCTTCAGTACTCCGCTGGCCATACGCAAAAATGTGCTCTTTCCCGCTCCGTTGGTCCCAATCAGCCCAAATACGCAGCCATCGCGGATTTTTGCGTCAATGTGGTCCACTGCCATGATGGTATCAAATTTTTTTGTCAGATTCCTTGCCTCGATCAAGTCTCTTCACCTCCCATTCGTTTCGCTGCCCTGTACTGGATTTCCAGCATCTTTTTAATTTCTTCGTCTGAAATCCCAAGTCGAATAGCCTCATCAATCACTTCACTGACCTGAATCAGCAGCTCTTTCTTTTTGTTTTCTTTCATCACACTATTTTCTGCCACAAAGCTTCCCTTCCCTTTTACTGTGTAAATATATCCCTGTCTCTCCAATTCCGTATAAGCCCTCTGGATGGTATTGGGATTGATGGACAAATCCATAGCCAGATTCCGTACGGACGGCAGCGGCTCATTTTCCCCCAGGACCCCAAGGAGCATTAACTCCTCCATCTTTTCTATGACCTGCTCATAAATGGGACGACGGTCTTTGTAATCCAAAATAATCATTGCCGGCCTCCTTTCCCTGTATACTCTCAAGTGTATTAACACTCTTAATACAGTAAGTATAAAAAAAAGCCCCCGTACTGTCAAGGAACATACAGGGTCTTTTCTCTTACGATATTCTTACGTCACTGTTCGCGCCCGGTCAACCACTTTGATGATTGACCGGGCGCCAGTATCATAACAGGGACAAAGCATCCTTACTGAATGATATGTACCTTTTCACCCAACACTCTGGTGTTGTCCACCGGATTTCCCGTAAGATTTAAACTTCTTAAGGAGACCGCTCCCGTTAAAGGCTTTATGTCCGTGATATAGTTTTCGCTGATGTCCAGAACCTTCAAATTTCCCAGACCGGCCGCAAACTCCGCCTGCGTCAACTCATTGTCAGCAACGGACAAGGTCTCTAAATTGGGATAATTGGAAAGAAATGCCGTGTGTTCATCCAAAATTACATCATCCCAGTCCACATAAAGGATTCCGCCTCCGCCGTCCACCTTCACATTTTTGTAAAGCTTGATACCGTCCATGCGAAGCTCCTTCAACGACGGATTGCTCTGAAGCTTATCAAAATTAATTTCACATTCCATACCGTTTAAGGTAAATCTTTCCAGTGTACCGATATTAAACAGGGAAGAAATATCATAATAAGTGGACGCCCCTGTCAAATCCAGCCGTTTTAAAGCTGGCAGACCCGCAATGAACTCCAGATTATCGAGACTCCCCGAAAAGGAAGAACATTTAAGATCTGTAAGACTTGTGAGTTTTTTAAATACGCTCCCGTCATCTACGGCCACAGAGTTTAAAGAAAGCTTTTTTAAGGACGGCATGGACGCCAGAAACGAAACACTGTCGAAACCGGATATCGTAAGCTCTTCCATACCTGTAAGACCGGAAAGATCCGGCTGGCTGCAGTTATAGGGAACTTCCAGTGTAAGTTTTGTAAGGTGGGAAAGGGAGGAAATTTCGCTGCAGTCCTTTAACTCGTCGCAGGAATCAATGGCGAGGGACGTAAGCGTTTCCGCCCGCTCAGAAAGGCCGGAAAGGTTAATCATTCCCCCGTCATAAAGCCCCAGACTCTTTAATTCCGGCATATTGGAAAGAAAGGTAAGAGCCTTTAAATTCTCCGATTCCACGGATATCCCCTCCAGCCAGTTCATCACCGAAAGAACTGAAAAGTCTTTCACCTCATCACAGTTCTCCAAAATCAGATTTTTCAGGTTTTTCGCGGCAGCCAGTTCACTAATATCCGTGAGATGGTATCCGTCCACAGCCAAAGTTTCCACTGACGGAAACAGCTCTAACCCGTCAAGGCTTTCGATTCCGGCGGAAATTTCCAGTTCCTTAAGGGTTTCGCAGGAGCCCAAAACCTCATGCAGGGACTCGGGGCTCTTCGCATAGCAGGAAAGACTTTCCAGATTCAATCCTTCCAGGCTTCCGTCCGGCAGATAATTCATCACTTCCAGTTTTTGAAGACCCGAAAAATGTCTCAGGGCCTTAAAATCCATATCCGCCCCGCTCCGGTCAAAATAGACAGATTCCACCTCCGCTTCTGGATTCTCTGCTGGATTTTCCCTACTGTAATCCACGCAGATATCGTTCCCGCCATTGGCAAAGCGAACACAAATCCATCGAATGGAAGCAAACTCCGAATCGGAAATCTGATCTGCAGGTTTTCCAAATACCACCTCTGCCCCATCTGCTATAATTCCGGAAAACTCCGGTTCCTTTTCAGTCACGGCGTTTTCCAAAACTGCCGGTACGCTTCCCGTCATAGAAGGAAGGGGGGGCGCTTTCTCCTCCGGCGCGGAACGGCTAAGTACAGAAACAGTGACTCCGCATAGAAGAAAAAGAGCCATTGCCGCCGCAGCCAATATGCCTTTCGCCCTTTCTTTTCCCTCATCCGCTGCAGGCGCGGCAGGCGGTGTCACACGTTCCTGATTCGATGCGGCGCCGTTGATTCTGGCGTCGTCGCCTTCCCTTTCCAGCACATATTTGCTGTGACAGTATTCGCAGACCGCAATATTGGGATTGTTTTGATCAATTTTCATGGTGCCGTTGCACGCCGGGCAACGCAGTTCTGTAATTTTCATAAGCATTCTCCCTGTAACACCAATCGGGCAGAGGGAAGTTCTTTTCTCCTCCCGCTGCACCTGAGGCCTTGTTGTGTTCGCAGCTGTTTTTCTTCCGGCCCCGTGCGTATATAAGGAGCGGCCGGAAAACCGAGCCGCTCCCTTGTAAAAACATATGACGTACTTACTGGCGCTATGACACGTTTACACTCCGCCGAATGACCTGCCTGAATTTTCACCTGCCGCACTGGCTTCGTGTAGCGATACCGCTGCACCGCCCCGTTCGGCCGCCTTGCAGGCCGAAAATTCATTCTGCGTCATTTGACTGAAAACAAATGCGTCAGTACACTAGAGCCTTGCACTAGTTCTCGCTGTCGTCGTACAAACCAACCAGCTTCTCTAAGTGAGCGTACTTATCCTTTGCGTTCTGTTCTGCCTGTGCGAACAACGCTTTTGCTCTTTCCGGATTCTTCAGAGCCAGAGATGTGTAACGAACCTCTCCGCCGATGAAATCCTGATAGGAAACAGTCGCAGGCTTGCAGTCAAGAGTGAACTTCTTCTCAGCAGCCGGGTTGTAACGGAAGATGTTCCAGTAACCGGACTGTACTGCCAGCTTCTCTTCTGTCTGGGCCTTCGCCATACCTTTCTTAATACCGTGGTTGATACACGGAGCGTAAGCGATGATCAGGGACGGACCCGGATAAGCCTCTGCCTCTGCGATTGCCTTGATGGTCTGGTTCATGTCAGCGCCCATGGAAATCTGAGCAACATATACATAACCATAGCTCATTGCAATTGCCGCAAGATCCTTCTGCTTCACTTCTTTACCGCCTGCTGCGAACTGAGCCACAGCTCCGGTCGGCGTCGCCTTGGAGGACTGTCCGCCTGTATTGGAGTAAACCTCCGTGTTGAATACCATAATGTTAATATCCTTGCCGCTTGCAAGAACATGGTCAACACCATTGAATCCGATATCGTAAGCCCATCCGTCGCCGCCAAAAATCAA
>CAJUDN010000086.1 GCA_910585355.1 uncultured Lachnospiraceae bacterium | reverse complement strand
CAGCACGGAGCAATCGACTTTCATACATGAAGATGTCTGCTTATCAGAAAGTGTTGCCAAGCGGCTGTACGGACAGCGTGCTTGCACGCATGGACGTACAGGCATTTGGCAGCCAAGCCAGTATGAGCAAAAAAGCCTTGCGAACAAAGGGAGTAAGGTGATTTGCGAATACCGGCGGAGATTGCGGGAGTGCGACAGCACGGAGCAATCGACTTTCATGCATGAAGATGCCTGCGTCAGCAGACATTTCTGCTTTCTACTTTTCTGCATCCGGTATTTCCTGTATGACTTTCGTATGGACATATTCCAGAAAACGTTCTGCAATGGGGGAAAGACAAATGGATTTATTATATGTCAGATAAAAACAGCGTTTTTTCTCCAGCCCCCGGCTCCGAAAATATCGCAGCTTTTCCTGAACCGCCGTCTGTTTTACCACCTGTTCGGATACAATGGAGACTCCCAGCCCCCGGCTGATTACCTGCTTGATGGCGGTCATATTGCTCATTCTTGCAATGACCTCCACATTTTTAAAAACCGCTTTCCCATTTACCAGCGCCTTTTCCATTTCTTGTTTTGTACCGGAGCCATCCTCCCGCATGACAAAAGGCTCGTTGATGAAAACCTCCACAGGGATTTCCTCTCCGTTCTCATAGGTCCTGTATTTGTCCGTATCCGGAGTAATCAACACCATTTCATCATAAAACAGGGGCTCAAAACACAGACTGGAATTCCCCTTATATCCCGTAAATCCGATTTCCCCCCGCTGGTTTATGATATTCTCATTGACCATTCTGCTGTCAGATTGTTCTACATAAAAACGTACTTTGGGATACATCTCATGAAACTCCTCCATCAGTGCGGGAAGATAATAATGAGAGGGAATAGTCGAAGTCTGAATCTCCAGAATTCCGTCCAGATCGTCCTTCATCATCTGCACCGACAGCAGGGCTTTGGCCCTGGTATTTAGAAGATCCACTGCATATACATAGAACTCATGCCCGTGGGGAGTCAGCGTGATCTCTCTGCCGCTCCTGTTTAACAGCTTGACACCCAGCTCGTTTTCCAGATTATTCACATGGGTGCTGATGGTTGGCTGTGTCAAAAAAGTAGCGTCAGCGGCCTTTGAAAAGCTTCTGTACTTTGCAGCATTCACAAATGCTTCCAGTTGTCTGAACTCCATAATTTCTCCTTTACTTCAGCAAAACTCTTACATCACCCTGGAGTTTGGTGATTTTTTGCTGGTCCAGATAGTCCAGAATCAAAAGAACATATTTTCTGGATGTTCCCAGCAGGTCACGAAATTCTGCCAGAGACAAGGTATCATGGGTCTTATAATGGTTCCTTAAAAGAGCCATGGCCTTTTCATAATGGTCCTTGTAAAGATAGGCGCCCGGATTCAGTTTAACCAGGATTCCTTCTTTAAAAAGATCAGAAAGAACCTGCTTCGCCTGCTTTTTATCCTTAAACTGCGTCATGATGTCATCGGTGGACGGAGCCTCAAATCCAGCTTCCTGGTAAGCCTTTATCATGCTGTTTCGCATATCGGAATGAGTGTCAGAATATTGGGCCAGGAAACCAGCGGCAGCGACTGTACTGCCTGAGGCCGTGATAATTCCGCGTTTCAGCAGCTCATTCAAAAGCACATCCCCTTTTCTGGCATCCTTTAAATAAAAGTTTGCGAGAATCCTGCTCTTAAACTCTTCTTTTTCCATTCCCTGGGCGATGGGATTTTCCTTATGGAAAGAGGTCAGGATTTCTGTTGCCTTTTCCGTGATCCGTTCCCAAAAAGCCTTATGGAAGAAGTTTCCATCATTGAGGGACAACGCCTTTTTCTGCTTTTTCAGGATTTCCATCCGACTTTCCGTCTCTCTGTCTGTCCAGTTTAATTTGGCAGCCAGCATATGAACGGAAGGGAAGCTGATACTTTCCTCCCTTAAGACCAGCTCCAAAATTTCATCATCCGTTCCGGTTTCACGAATCTGTAAAGCGGAAATCAGCTCCGCTTGATGCCTTTTATGCTTTCCGGGGCAGGAATCCAGAACAATGCCGCCGCCAAAGGTCTCCACCGGAGAATAAAAACGAATGATAAACCGGTCGGTTCGCTTTACTGCCAAAGGCAGATCAAAACGAAGCTGAGCGTATGCGCTCTCTCCTGCTCCAATGGAATCTTTATCCAGAAGAACTGCCTTTGCAATAGTCTGAGCGGAGCCATAATTAAAATGAATCCTGTCACCATTTTTTAAAAGACGGTCCGTATTGCCAAATAAAGTGATTTTCACATCCAGAAACGTACTGTTGGTAAGAGTACCTGGGGCCGCCAGCACTTCGCCGCGTATCAAATCTTCTTTTTTAACATTGGCCAGATTAATGGCGGTACGCTGACCGGCAAAGGCCTCATCTTCTTTTTGCCCGTGACTCTGAATGCCGCGGATTTTAAGAATTCGTTCCTGAGGATAGATCATCACTTCCTCTCCGGCCCGGCAGCTTCCTTCCAGAAGAGTACCTGTTACAACTGTCCCAAAACCCTCCATGGTAAATATACGGTCAATGGGAAGGCGAAAGAGTTCCGGCTCACTACGGCGCAGCCCGACAGAGCGAACCTTCTCCAGAATCATTTTTTTAAGTTCCGCAATATTCTGTCCGGTAAAGGCAGACACCCGGATCCGGTCAGCATGCTCCAAAAAGCTTCCTTCCACCAGGGCTGATACATCCTCTTCCACCATTTCCGCCCAGTCTTCCTCCACCAGATCCGCCTTAGTGAATACAATGATTCCCTGCCGGATGTGGAGCATTTTTAAAATTTCAAAATGCTCCACAGTCTGAGGCATAACGCCCTCGTCCAGAGCGATAACCAGTAAAACCAGATCAATACCGCCAATTCCCGCCAGCATGTTTTTTACAAATTTTTCATGACCCGGCACATCAATAATACCGATATGCAGCCCTTCCTCGTTGGGGAGATTCGCAAAGCCCAGCTCAATGGTAATGCCTCGTTTCTGCTCTTCCTTTAACCGGTCTGTATCGATTCCCGTCAGCGCTTTAATGAGGCAGGTCTTTCCATGGTCCACATGACCGGAAGTTCCTACGATAACATTCTGCATTCCTTGAATCACTCTCCTTTTAATTCGTGTCTGCATGGGAAACCGCAAAAGCGAAAGCCTGCGCCACACAAGGGATATCTTCGTCTTTTATCGTCCGCACAGACAGAAGCACCTCATCATGGGCCACACGAACGATCACCGGAGTTTCCGCTCTTCGTAACAGACGTTCCAGACGCTCAGCAGAAATCTTTTCAGAAAAAACAGATACCGCCTGGCCGGAAAGCCGCACTGTGGGGGCAGAACCGCCGCCGATCTGATCCCTGCAGGGGCAAAGGTCCAGCGTTAATTCCGGAGCCGCCGCTTTAACTGCATCAAGCACCGCCCCAGCCCTCCTTTTCAGCTCTTCCTGTGAAACCGTAATCATCTGAAGGACAGGGATGTTCCTTTTTGCGTCCTCCATGTCCATATATTCAAAAAATGTAGCTTCCATGGCCGCCAGCGTCATTTTATCCACACGAAAGGCACGGGCTAAAGGATGCCGCTTCATTCTATCAATATATTCCTTTTTCCCAATCAGGATACCTCCCTGAGGGCCTCCCAGAAGCTTGTCGCCGCTGAATAAAACCACATCAGCCCCATCCTGCAACGCATCTATCACCGTCGGCTCATCCACGCCGTAACGGGACAGGTCAGTCATAAGACCGCTGCCCATATCATAAATTACAGGAAGTCCATATTCCTTCCCAAGAGCAACCATTTCCTTCAGAGTGACTTCCTGGGTAAATCCCACGATCCTGTAATTGCTGGTATGAACTTTCATAAAAGCTCCGGTGGTTTCCGGATTGTATGCATTCCGATAATCGGAGGGTTTTGTTTTATTAGTGGTTCCCACTTCTTTTAAATGTGCGCCGCTCTGTTCCATAATATCCGGAATCCGGAAGGAGCCGCCGATTTCCACCAGTTCACCCCGGGATGTGATGACTTCTTTTCCATAGGCCATGGCAGAAAGGCAAAGCATGGTGGCTGCCGCATTGTTGTTGACCACCATGGCTGCCTCCGCTCCTGTGATTTTCATAATGATTTTTTCCACATGGTCATGGCGGGAGCCCCTGGCTCCTTTTTTTACATCGTATTCCAGATTGGAATAGGAATCTGCCACATTAAGAATCTGCTCCACTGCTGTTTTGCAGAGATTTGCTCTTCCGAGATTGGTGTGGAGAATTACTCCGGTAGCGTTTACCAGAGTAATCAGATTGTGCTTTTTCTTTCCCGTGATGGTACCGCAGATGTTTTCAATGATTTCTTCTCTGTCCGGAACTGCTTTCAGGTCTCCGGAAAGGATATCTTTGCGGAGCTTATCAATAATTTCTCTTGCCGTATCCACAACAACGGCTCTTGGGGTGGATTCCATAAAAAAAACAAGCTGCTCATCCAGTAGCAACTCGTCTATCTTTGGAAGACCACGCAGTAATATCTGCCTGTTTTCCATAATATATTCCTCCTACTTTGATGAATAAGTAACGGAGGAGGTGGGAATCGAACCCACCCGAAGGGCTCCTAACCCTTCACAACGGTTTTGAAGACCGCGAGGCACACCAGCAACCTATCTACCTCCAAATTCAAATCATACATGTGACATAATAACATACAATCTTTCTTTTGTCAATCCGGAAATGACATATATTGTCATCATTTGCCAAAATTTGTCATTAACCAAATTCCCGGAACACCCCGGCGGCTCTGCATATACAAAACCGCCGGATTCCGGTACCTCCGGTTTTAGCTTACATAACCGGCATTCTTTAAGATTTCATAGGCTCTTGCTTTTTTATCAGCAGCCATTAATACAATGGGACCGGTACAGCCCATACCGCTCTCTGCGTAAATGCCCTCTTTCCAAAGAGCCTGTACAGCATCCTCCAGGTCCATAACCTCAATACCCGGAATCTGATCCGTACAAATTTCCTTGGGCGGAGCAGTTACAGCAGCAGCCGGTGCAGCTTCCTTCTTTCCGGCAGCCTTTAATTCTTCGATAATTGCTTCAAATCCGGCCTTTTTCGCCTTGGCAAATTCCTCGGCGGCAACCTTCTTCCAGTTATGCTTCACCAGGTTTGTGGCAAATTCCATGGCGCCTGCAATAACAGGAGCTCCGGAAGCGCGGGATACGATCATGATTAATCTGTCATATCCATCGCCAATGCCCGGGCCATAACCGAAGCCAAGAGACTCATAGCTTCCGCCTGTGGTATATGCGGAGAAAATCTTCATCATCAGATTTCCTGTAAGGGAGTCCATAACCATAATATCCGGAGTTCCGGCCAGCAGGTCATTTCCTCTCATAACGATTCCGCCATCTGCACGGGCAGATTCCGCAAAGTTAATGTCATAGCCCTGCTCTTTTAACTTGAGAAGCGCCTTTTCTGTCTGTCTCGCACCATCAATGTTTGCAATTCCAACGGTCGGATTTTCGATTCCGTCAGCCTTGGCAGCAATGATACCGTAAATGGCATTCTTTACCATACCGCTGATACGGTCGGTGTCAGAAGTACCTGTGGTGGTAGCAAGGTACATGGGTTTGCCCATGCCGGGGGTAATTACCTTACCGACAGTGGAAACGCCGATGGGGAATGGATAATGCATGGTAACGGCGGCGTCAATTTCGTCGGAATCCAGAAGAACTTCCATCTGTTTATGGATGTCCTCTCCCTCAATTAACCGTGCATCAATTCCCTTATATGCAGCCAGCTCCATGGCCTTTTTAATGTTGTCTTCTCCATGCTCACTGCCTTCGGATGCAAAGCCGATCACCGGCTTTTTGCCGTACTGTCCTGTTTCCAGGGCATCTGCAACTTCCAGGAAGGTTTCTGCAATGAGCGTCTTAATTCTATTATCTGACATAACGCACCTGTCCTTTCTGTACGCAGATTATTCTTCACCAAGAAGGCCGTTTGCAAATTCACGCATAGCCTGTCCGATCATAGACTTAACAGCGGCCTCGTCAAAGCCGGCAGCAGCTGGTGCATTGGCAGAACCGTCGTTTGCCTGTACCACGAAGGAAACACCGTCAAACAGGTTTGTCATTCTTCCAAGGAACAGACTTCCTTTGCCGATGATCATGGCACGCTTGGTGTCACCGGCGAGTACTTCCTCGCGTAACGGTCCCACATACGGAACACCGGACGGAATATGACCCTGAGTGGGAGCCCATCCTGTCATACCGTGCTCTTTTACAAAGTTTGCGATATCGGCACGTCCAATCTGGCCTTTCTTCACAGCCAGAGCGGCGATCATCTTATAGTTGGCTTCCGGAACGTCTCCGGCGCCGGCCGGTTTAGTAATATCCGGGTTCTGCATTTCCGGTGAATATTTATCCACATCGGTCATCAGAAGACCTGCCTCCTCAAGCGGAGCAGCCACAAGAGCGCCGATAACATTCTGCGGAGCGGAACCGGTTCCGATGGTATGTCTTCCAATAATATCGGTGCGGATCTGCGGGCTTACGCCGTCGTCTGCACTGACCAGTACGGAGAATCCTGCGATTGCATCCTCAAGGATCGGAAGGCCTTTCTTCACATGGTCTTTACCATTCATACCAAGTTTTGCGGTACAGCCGCCAGCGGTAACAACCACGTGCTTAAAGGTACCGGCTTTTACAAGTGCGGCAGCATGCAACATCGCATGGGCCGGGCCTGCACAGAAGCCGCGAACGTCAGAACCTGTTGCGTTGGTGAAACCTGCAATCTCAGCGGCAGCCTTTGCAAAGTTTCCGCCGCCTCTCTGGTTCATATCACCGCAGGCTTCCTCACAGCAGTCAATTACATATTCCACTTCGTCTGCACTGACGCCGGCCTTTTTAACAAGCTCAATCAAAGAAAGTACATTGGAAGCCTTTGTAACAAGGTTCTCCAGCATTACATGCGCGGACAGGTTTGCATCTACATCATGGGCGCGCTTTACAACGCCCACAAGAACGTTATTATTATAAAGTCCTTCAGAATGCTCGTCATTTACAAGGGCAAGCAGTTCCTCTGTAGTGGTATTGACATTTTTATCAAGAACTGCTAACTGTGCTTCGGTAAGAAGATTCTGAGCAGCCAATTTCGCTTTCACATCCTGGGCAAAGCTGCTTTCCAGCATTACCAGGTCAAATACGTCACAGATCTGTATCAGTCCGTAAAACTCGTCCTGCGGCATGATCTGACCATATTTTCCATCACGGGAAGCATTTTCCCATTTTTTATCATAATACGGGAATTCGGTTGCGGCAAGATCTGCCGGTTTCGCATTTCCGATATATACCTGATTTGGTATGTAGGATACCGCATCCTCAAAAGATCTCAAATGAGCCGGAAGCTCCTTTAAATATTCAGAGTCCGGATTTACAACCATTTCTGTGGTCTGTGTAGTACCGTTATGGATTACCATATCCGGTGTAATCGCCAGTGTATAGCTGGCTCCCTTCAATACTGGATACCCGTTCATGAACACACCTCTTAAATTTAAAAAATGGGGCGCCAAAGAATCAGCGCCCCTTGACTAGTTACAGGTATTTACAGAACTCATCTCTGATGGAAGACATTTCACCTGCGATGTCATCCACATCCATAACCATCTCCATCATGCTGATCTCATCTTCGTAAACACCAGCATCAACTTCAGCTTTGATTTCATCCTCACAAATGTGATATACAGTCAGTCCCAACTGGACTCCTGCTAATGGGCCTGCGAAAGTCGGATCGCCCGCAGTAACGGTTTCAGCAGCTAAACCAGCAGCCTCACCCTCAGCAGCGCCAAGAATTACAACAACATTCTCTGCGCCGTATTTTTCTGCGAAGTCTTTTACTCTCTTCTGATTTTCCAGATCCATAGCACCTGCGGATGTTCAGACAAAGCACTCAGTAGATGAATATACAACATCTGCTCCGGCTGTCTTAACACAAGCTTCTATGGATGGCCCCGGAATACCGTCACGGTCTCCGATAATAACTACTTTTTTGCCATTCAAAATAGCCATAGCATCGTTTCCTCCTTAATTTATTTATAGAAAAACACGAATTCGTGTTATTTCCAGCTTTACAGATGTGCCTTAATCATTGCTTCGATATTTTCTACTGTTGCATCGTCCTTTACGCACTCAGCGATCTTCTCGCCGCCCTTGTAAAGAGCAATCACCGGAAGGCCAAGAATCTTCTGACCAATAGCCAGACGGCGGGCCTTTGTGGTGTTGAGGGCTGTGAACTTAATGTCCTTGCCATAGGTGTCTTCCATAGCATGTACGTGGGGCATGAGAGCCTGACACGGTACGCAGCCGTCGCCGTAGAAATCTACGAGAATGGTTCCCTCTGCTTCCAATACCTCAGCAGCAAATGTTTCCTTCGTTAACTCTAACATAATTAAGACATCCTTTCTTAATAACAGTGATTATGCCTCGTGCTCTGAGACATACTTTTCAGCCTGCATAGCAGCGATTGCGCCGTCTGCGGCAGCAGTTACCACCTGGCGCAGGCTCTTTACCCGGATATCTCCGGCGGCAAACACTCCCGGAATATTGGTGTGCATATCTTCATCCGTCTTGATATAGCCGCGCTCATCCATATCAATGATTCCCTCGAAAATATTAGAATTTGGAATCGTTCCGATGAATCCAAAAAGTCCGAACATACCGTCGTCCTCATCTGCTGTTACCTTAGTAATTTCGCCAGTTTTCACATTCTTA
>CAJUDN010000085.1:331-8974 GCA_910585355.1 uncultured Lachnospiraceae bacterium | reverse complement strand
TCTTCATGCATGAAAGTCGATTGCTCCGTGCTGTCGCACTCCCGCAATCTCCGCCAGTATTCGCAAATCACCTTGCTCCCTTTGTTCGCAAGGCTTTTTTGCTCATACTGGCTTAGTTGCCAAATGCCTGTACGTCCACGCGTGCAAGCACGCTGTCCGTACAGCCGCTTGGCAACACTTTCAAAGTATATTGAAAAAAACTATATTGGGGTTGTATTTCATTGCCTTTTTAAATTAGACAGTTCCTGCCTTATCTGGTAAAATTGTATAAAGTAGAACCTACAATTTTGTAGTTTTTCTGCCAAATTTTACAATTACAGAAAAGGGGTAGTAAAATGAACGTAACAGCAAACAAAAAGACTCTGGCTGCTTCCGGCGCAGTTTTGGGATTGATTGCAGCTCTTCTTGCACTCATGGGAAATCCCAAAAACATGGCCATGTGCATCGCCTGCTTTGTCCGTGATTCCGCAGGTGCCATGAAGCTCCATACTGCAGCAGTCGTGCAGTATATGCGGCCGGAAATCGTTGGCATCGTATGCGGTGCATTTTTAATTGCGGTATTCACAAAAGAGTATCGTTCCACAGCAGGATCTTCTCCGATGATTCGTTTTATTCTCGGTGTAATCATGATGATCGGCTCCCTGGCATTCTTAGGCTGCCCGCTTCGTATGATTATCCGTATGTCTGCCGGCGACCTCAATGCTTATGTGGGCTTTGCAGGCTTTGCCCTTGGTGTTTTCACTGGTACCATCGCCCTCAGAAAAGGATTTTCTCTGGGACGTTCTTATACCATTGATAAGGCTTCCGGCGCTGTGCTTCCCATCGCACTGGTTATTCTCCTTATTTTAAGCGTGACCACATCCCTGTTTGCATTTAGCGAAAAAGGGCCTGGCAGCATGCATGCGCCGCTTCTGATTTCCTTAATCGGCGGACTGATTTTCGGCGCGCTGGCTCAGAAATGCAGAACCTGCTTTGCAGGCAGCATTCGTGATGTAATTTTAATGAAAAACTATGATTTGATCACCATTATCGGCGGATTCTTTGTTGTAATGTTAATTTATAACCTGGCATCCGGCGGCTTTAAGCTTTCTTTTGACGGACAGCCTGTTGCCCATGCGAAGCATATCTGGAATTTCCTTGGCCTTTACTCCGTTGGATTTGCGGCGGTTCTGGCAGGTGGATGTCCCTTAAGACAGCTTGTATTGGCTGGACAAGGCTCCTCCGATTCGGCAGTTACCTTCCTTGGCCTGTTGGTCGGCGCTGCCTGCTGTCATAATTTCGGCCTGGCAGGTGTGGCCGCGGCGGCGGCCACAGCCGATACTCCGGCCGTGGCAGGGGGCCCCGGAATTAATGGACAAGTGGCAGTTATTGCCTGCATTATCATCCTGTTTATCATTGGTTTTTCTCCGAAAAACAAAAAAGCGTAATCATCATATAGAAAAGAGGAATTGTTATGTATGAAGTAGATGCAAGAGGTTTATCTTGTCCGGAACCTGTAATGCTCACATCCGCCGCTTTGAAGAGCCATGGAAATGAAACAATCAAAGTTTTTGTGACAGAACCTCATACAAAAGCCAATGTGGAAAAATTTGCTAAGAGTCAGGGAAAAAAGGTAACCGTTACGGAAAAAGGAGACGAATTCGAGCTGGTTATCGAATAGAAAAGAGAAGTTATGAGACAGAAAGAGTGGAAACTGATCATTACATTTCATACAACCGCTGACGCAATTGCTTTTGAAAAGGCTTGTAAGGAATATGGAAAACCGGGGCGTATGATACCTGTGCCAAGGGAGTTGTCCGCCGGATGCGGACTGGCCTGGTGTGTGACGCCGTCGGAACGGTCCGCTATGGAAGTATTCCTCGCAGAACAAAACATTGCCAGTGAAGAACTTGCAGAATTGTTGTATTAAGGAAGCAGGCGCCCCGATCCGGACCATTCCGGGTCCCGGCGTCTGTTTGCCACAAAAAACATGTGCGTACCTGAAAGGCATTTTTCGTTTTTTGGATCTTCTTAGGAAATGACAATACGATTAACGCATATTAGACTTATGTGACCGGTTTTTACAGTGCAAACCGGGCGGAGTTATGGAGAGAAATTCTCTATGAATGGACATGTCGCCTGTCTGACGACGGGCGGACTTTTACAGCAGCGAAAAATGGCTGTCCGGCACAAGTTATGGAGGAAACTTATGGGAATATATATGGACAATGCGGCAACCACCATGCAGAAGCCTGACTGTGTGATTGATGCGGTGGTCAATGCCATGAAACACATGGGAAATTCAGGGCGCGGCGCCCACGAGGCCTCATTGGACGCCTCTAGGCTGATTTATGAGACCAGAGAAATGATTTCCGACCTGGTGCATCTTGGGAATCCCAAACAGGTGGCTTTCACATGCAATTCCACCGAGGCATTAAATACTGCAATTCTGGGATTGTTTGGCCCGGGAGACCATATTCTTTCAACGGTCATGGAACACAATTCCGTTCTGCGGCCATTATACCGTCTGGAAGAGGCAGGGGCCTCAGTTTCTTTCGTCCCCTGCGACGAAAAAGGCTGCCTTCGGACCGATCTTCTGGAGAGCTTTCTAAAACCCGAAACTAAGGCACTGGTCTGTACTCACGCTTCCAACCTGACAGGAAACGCCAATGATCTTTCCCGCCTTGGAGCCTTCTGTGAAAAACATGGACTTTTGTTTGTGGTAGACGCCTCTCAGACAGCCGGAGTCCTTCCCATTGATATGAGGGCAATGCATATTGATGTGCTTTGTTTTACGGGCCACAAAGGACTTTACGGGCCACAGGGAACCGGGGGAATCTGTGTCCGGGAAGGCCTTTCCATACGTCCCTTAAAGTCTGGCGGAAGCGGGATCCATACTTATTTAAAAGAACATCCCCATGAGATGCCTACGGCCCTGGAAGCAGGGACCTTAAATGGCCATGGAATTGCCGGGCTTCATGCCGCCCTTTTATTTTTAAAGGAAACGGGAACAGATATTATTCACCAAAAGGAAATTCGTCTGATGCGGCGGTTTTTAGATGGAATCAGGGAAATCCCTTCCGTGAAGCTCTACGGATGCTTTGACACTGATGAGAGAGCGGCTGTGGTGTCTCTGAATCTTGGAAATTATGATTCTTCAGAGGTCAGTGACGAGTTGTCCTTTACCTATGGAATTTCCACTCGTCCCGGCGCTCACTGTGCTCCTTTGATGCACCAGTCCATGGGAACCGTAGACCAGGGAATGGTTCGTTTTTCCTTCTCCTGGTTCAATACAGCGGATGAAGTGGATACTGCCATCAAGGCTGTGAGGGAGCTGGCGGAAGAGTAACCAGTCAAAAAAAGACTTGTATGCGGAATTGGAAGGCAACTATTCGTTAAACTATTCTTTCGCGAATAGTTAATTCATACACTTATAATGTTAGAAATGACAAGTAATAATTTAATAACACTCTTTTCATGAGGATAGTTTGGATAAAAAAGCCCCCTGTATATATTTTCTATATACAGGGGGCTTTTTTCTTTTTGCAGAATTAATCCAGTAAATTTCTATAATATGGCCAGTTAGCTGTCATAACGCCTATGGTGACATTGTTGGCGGAACCAGTTTCATGAATACATTGGATTTGCCCCTGCGGAGTCCAGTTTAAAAACATAATGACATGGGGGGTGTTTCCAGTGATTACAATGATGTCTCCCGGCTTTAAGTCTGCTCGGTTTACCTGACGGCCAAGAGCTTTGAGACCTTCCGTGCCCTCATAAGGCAGACGGTTCCCCGTTGCGGACCAGTAAACCCAGTTAACCCAACCGGAGCAGTCCAGGCCCTTAAGAATACGCCCACGGTGATCCGGAATTGTGATGGAGCCAAAATTATTCCCGCTGTAATTTCTGGAGCTGGCCTTTCCTCCCCAATAATAAGGAACCTTTCCTACAGACTGGAGGGCAAACCGAATTATGTCTTTTCTCGTCTCTGAAGTATTATCTGGAAGCAGATTCATGTAAGAATCAATTTCTGCATTGGACAGAGGCGCCTTTGTACCTTCCACTGTTACAATGATATTGTATTCATCGGTCCAGTCCTGACGCTCAATATGGCGTACAAAAGCTCTTGTACGTTTGGTCCAGCCCTGCCAGCTGCTTCCCTCTTCTATGGTATTTCCGATGGGATCCAGATCGCAGAGCCCGGTGCTTTCCGACAGAGTATGAATTTTGGCGGAAATCGCAAGGTCAATATGGCCCGGACAAATTTTTTCTACAGACTGACTTCCAGCAGTTTCTGTACCATTGGTCTGGACGGCAGCCACATAGACTTTATACTCTCCTGCTCTCCCATCCATAGGAACCGTTTCCAGAGCTGCCACACTTTCCGGATCGTATGTCGGGTCTTCCTGGACAGAACTTTCTGCTGCAGTTCTTTCTTCCTCCATCTCCGGGGTGGTGGGGGCGGTTTCAGAGGGTTCTTCCGCTTCACCCGGACGCACAATTATCGCTGAGCCTCTTTCTGGTTTTGCCACTGTCTCCTCTTCGGAAGCTTCCGGAGTCTTTTTGGCCCCTGTGGTGCTTTCAGTGGGGCGGACGATAACTACTTTTGGCTTTGTTTCCTCCACATATATACTTTCTGCGGTTTCAGCCAGAGATTCAATGGGGCTGGTAGTTGTTTCCACCGCCCTTGTGGTGCCGGAAAAGACCGGTGTCGCGGTTGGAGTGTTGTAGACAATAACAGTACCATCACTGCGAACTAGAGACTCACTCGTCTCGCTTCCCATTTCTGTGCCTGAGGACTCGCTTTCTGAATTAGAACTCTCCACGGGATCTTCGTTTTCATCAGTTTCAATGAGCCCCTCATCAGAGTTTTTGATGGTTATTTCTGTATCAATGGTACTTTCGGAGTTGAATGTATCCTCCCCTTCCAGCTCGGAATCATTCTCCTGTTCTGTCTGTTGGTTTGGATTTATACATCCCCCGCAGTAATACACATCCCCCATGGAGGCACTGTAAGAATGGGAAATTTGCCACAGACGGTTCACGTAGTCGCGAATCGTATTCAAATCATCAATATCATTATAATAAGAATATACGCTGGCCATGGATATAATTTCTTGGGCATTGGACACCGCCGATGTGACGGTACCATCTCCGTCTGAAAAAGATATACGTACATTTTTAAAATGTTCCACAGTCCAAGTGGAAGCATCCTCCGGGTTCTGCCCCCGGGAAGATGGATTGTATTTTCCAAGAACAGAAGCAATGGATCGTCCCAGCTTAGGGGCCAGCTTGGCCGGAGACATATTAGCCATATCATAGATTTCCGCATACCACTGGGAATCTTTCCTGATCAGTTCCTTCATTAAAATTTCTGCATAACTTTCCTCCGAATCGTCTGAATACATATATGCAAAATTCAGCCGGTAAGGTGTTGGAGCATTTTCATCGAGGGTTTCTAATATTGTTTCAGTTTCTTCCGCCGTATTTTCTTCTGTAACAGCCTCACTCTCGACGCTGATGGAGGTTTCCTCCTGCAAAGATTCTGTTGTCGTATCCGCTGCCACTTCTCTCACTGGAGGTATATAGGAAGATGCCGCTGAAAAAGCAATGCAGGTACACAAAAGCATCACCGCCGCAGGGCGCATTCCTCTATTTAAAAAATGGTCGTATTTTTTCATAGTGCAATATCCTGAATTTTATTTATTATGATTAAAATGTCAAAAGTATAAATTAAAGCAGGATAAGTATATCACATGAGCGGCAGAATATATTTAAGAATCTCTTAATTTTTCGATACCATTTTCTATGTTCCTTCCCCTATAACAGCAGAATCGCTTCATGGTCCATCATATGCGGTTTCTGTCCGTCGAATCGAAGATTGGCTTTCCTTCAGATTCCACTTCCCGATAGACTTTGCCGCCCGGCTATACATTTCCTACTGCCCGGCATGTCCGGGACATACACTTGCCAGAGCGTACTCATAACGTGAAAAATCGAGCAGGCGAGATTTTCCTCTCATCAACAGTACATGCCGTTCGGCATACGGCGGTTCAACATAACTTCAAAGCATGGCGCTCATTATAATAATCAAGACAGCTTATAAGCCCTGCTTTAGCAAATATATCCTTGGAGATTGCCTTGACCACACATGTCTTTGTGGCAACCCAATAATAACGATCACTGCAGTATGCCGTCAGCCGGGCAAGGGCTTTTCCTACCACTTGTAACAGTTCCGAATATTTTCCTGCATGTCAGTTCTTTCCGTTTGCGTCGGAGTTTCTTTACAGATTCCTGATGCGGCCTGCTCTTCCACTCTTTTTCCTTACTGTTTTTGTAAAATCCGAATCCAAGGTATTTTAGTTTCTGTGGTCTTGTGATATGGGGGTTGGTCATGTTGACTTCTCACGGTGTAAACCTTGGGAGTCGCTTTGGGGTTCGTCGGCAACTACGTCCCTTGTGGATTTTACTATAGACTGACGGCATGCCCGTCATACATAAAAAACGGCATGGTGAGAAACCATGCCGCCAGATATAAACCTGAATTTACTTTGCTTTTGCGTATTCATGTTTGGCTTCTGCAAAGTCTTTAATAATACGGATAGCGCCGTCCATTCCAACTTTGCTGCTGTTGATGCAGAGATCATAACTTTTGGAATCACCCCAACGTTTACTGGAATAATAATTATAGTAGCTGGCTCTCCTTTTATCTGTCTTGATCATAATGTCCTTTGCCTGGGATTCTGCCACCTGATACCGTTCCATTAGGGTTTTGATTTTAACATCCTCGTCCGCCGTGATGAACACAGTAGTCACAAGGGGAAAATCAGACAGCGCATAGTCGGCACAACGTCCGATAATTACACAGGATTCTTCTGTGTCCAGCTGTTTAATCGTATCAAACTGTGCAAGAAAAATTTTATGATTGATAGGCATATCCATATAAGCCGAATTAGTGTATCCCAAGGAGTAGGTATCCATCACTAAAGAATATAAAAAACTGCTGGTGGGCTTTTCGTCATGAGTCTCAAACAGCTCTCTGCACAGTCCGCTCTTTTTCGCAGCCAGATTCAAAAGCTCCTTATCATAACACTTTATTCCCAGCTTTTCCGCCAGCTTCTGTCCAATATGCCTTCCTCCACTGCCGCATTCTCTCCCGATTGTAATAATAAGGTTATCACTCATATCCCACAGCTCCTTTCCCTTAATTGAAAGTCTTTATATCTATATTATATAATATTTTCGGAAAATTGCAAGATACTTTGATATATATTATAATAAAAACTTTTTTTCGGAAATATCTGTATCTTCACGGCCTGGCTATAGCCAAATCGCGAAAATGCACTTTCCCTTTTTACAAACGCTCAAAGATATGTCCAAATAAATTTACATAATTAATTTATGTAAACTAATTTCCCATACGTATTATATCTGATGAAATTCTGAAGAATAAATTTTTACCAGTAAGGTGGCAAAGGAAAGTTTATACTGACTCCCGCCATTGCGACATGGATTTGCCGCAGGTGTCGCGGTCGCAAAACGTAAAACGGAACATGGAAAACAGAATACGGGAGCTTTAAGAACATGGAAAAAGATACCCGATCACAGGAAATGGCAGTTGACCATTAATAACCCAATGGGGTATAATTTCATTCATGATGAGGAGTGAGCTTCAATTCCGGTATGAAATCTGTATCCTATGGTCAGGAAAGCGGGTACTGCGTATTGCTAAATATTGTACCTTTGCTCCTGCCCTCATGAAAATCAATCATTGAACAACGGTAATTATGGCAAACTTCCCATTATTTTGTCAGCATGTAGACATATGAAGATATAATCGAGGTACAAACATGAAATTGCAGCGTTTGCTTAGCCTTGTACGCAAGGCATGCGATGATTATTTGTTAATTGAAGAAAATGACAAAATTGCCGTCGGCATTTCTGGTGGAAAAGACAGTCTGACGCTTTTATATGCGCTCCATGAACTACAGCGGTTTTATCCCAAGAAATTTAAACTCCACGCTTTTACAGTGGACCTTGGCTTCGGGACACAGGATTTTGAAGCCATACGTATCTTTTGTGACGGCTTCTCAGTCCCTTACACCGTTATCCCTACTGATATTTCAAAAATCGTTTTTGAGACCCGCAGAGAATCAAACCCATGTTCGCTCTGCGCTAAAATGAGGAAGGGAGCCTTAAATCTGGAGGCGAAAGCAATCGGATGCAATAAGATTGCCTATGCACATCACAGGGATGACCTCATTGAGACCATACTGCTCTCTCTCATTTATGAGGGACGTTTTTATACGTTTTCTCCCAAAACTTTTTTGGACCGCGTAGAGCTTACGGTAATTCGGCCGATGATGTATGTGTCTGAGGCTGATGTAATCGGATTCAAAAATAAGTATTCTCTTCCAGTATGCAAAAATCCCTGCCCGGTGGACGGAAAGACAAAACGGGAGTATGTAAAGGAACTGATACGGACACTGAACTTGGAAGCTCCCGGAGTAAAGGATCGTCTCTTTCATGCAGTTGTCTCGGGAAATATTCCCGGATGGCCCCTTGCAGTACCAGAAAAATCAGGAAACCAGTTGAGGAGGAAGAATAATCATGGCAAAACTTACTTATCATGAGCAGAAAGACATTGAAAATATCAAACGTCTC
>CAJUDN010000085.1:0-321 GCA_910585355.1 uncultured Lachnospiraceae bacterium | reverse complement strand
CGTCTCCGGCTGCTTACGAAAGAACTGCCCTCTTTCTGTGTAGATTTTTTCAGAGGAATTGAACCACAGACATCCACCAGAACCAGAATTGCCTATGCCTATGATCTTAGAATTTTTTTTGATTTCCTGAGACGGAATAATTCGGAAATAAAGAAAATGGGGATAGATATTCCGCTATCTGTTCTGGAGCAGCTTACAGTCACGGATCTGGAAGAATATATGGAATATTTAAAATGTCATCCATCAGAACTCAATGAGGATGTATTCAATACGGAACGTGGAATTATGCGAAAGGTCTCTTCTTTAAAAAGGTTCTATAAT
>CAJUDN010000084.1 GCA_910585355.1 uncultured Lachnospiraceae bacterium | reverse complement strand
CGGTAACGGGGGAACGCACAGACCTGTCTGAACTGTTACAATTATAAAGGGGGTTATTATTTATGAGTAACATTGAACAAGTCCAACAGGTTTCCAATTCGTCGATCCTCTGGGTGCTCTGCGGATTTACCGTATTTGTATCCCTGCTTCAGACGGTGCTGTACATGAGACAGTGCAGTAAGATGACAAAGGAAGCCAGGATTGATCCGACCATTCCCAAAGAGGCGTTCCGCGTGGGCCTGATTTCCGCCATTGGTCCGGCTCTGGGTGTCTTCATTGTCATGGTCGGACTTATGGCTTCTATCGGCGGCCCAATGGCATGGCTTCGACTTTCCATCATCGGTGCGGCCGCCACAGAGCTTTCCGCCGCCAACATTGGCGCGGATGCATGCGGAGTGGCTCTTGGCTCTGAGCAGTATACCTTGCTGTGCCTTGCGGTGTCCTGGTTTACCATGGCATTAAACGGCGCAGGATGGCTTCTTTTTACCGGCGTGGCAACGCCGTCACTGGAAAACTTAAGAAATAAGGTATCCGGCGGCGATATGAAGTGGCTGGTGGTTTTAAGCGGCGCCTGCTCTCTTGGCATTTTCGGTTATCTTAATGCGGGCGAAATCTTAAAAGGAGTGGGAAATACCCTGGCGGTTCTTACAGGAGCTGTCTCCATGGTGATTCTGGTGAAAACCGTATGCAGGAAAATCCCTAAGCTTATGGAGTATTCCCTGGGAATTGCAATGATCATCGGAATGATTTTCGCGGTTGGTTACGACCAGCTTTTTATGTAAGGGGATAAAGGAGGCAGAATATGAACGAAAAAGAATTAATGAAACAATGGAAAAAAGACAGTATGCGGATTGGTTCGCCCACCAATATCCTTGCCGCCCTTACAGCGTTTTTGCCGGTAATCTGGCTTTGTACCACGTATAATTGCTGGCCGCCAGTGAGCACGATTCTTACGGCATGGGGCATGGTTGCGGCGTCTTTTGGCGCATTCTATTTTGTGGAGCCCATTTCCTATTATGCGGCTCTTGGCATGACTGGTACATATTTAAGCTTTTTATCCGGTAATATTGGAAACATGAGGGTGCCCTGCGCGGCGCTGGCTCTGGATGTGACAAAATCAGAGACCGGAACCATTCAGGCGGAAGTCGTTTCCACCATGGCTATCTGCGGTTCCATCGTGACAAACCTGATTGGCACCACTTCCGCAGTGATTATCGGCGGCGCTGTTCTGGCAGTGCTTCCGGAGTTTATTGTGGCAGGCCTTACCAAATATGCAAGCTCTGCGATTTTTGGAGCAACCTTCGGAAACTTTGCCATCAAATATCCGAAAATCGCTGTATTCGCTCTTTTGATTCCTGTGATTCTTAAGATGTTTACAGGGCTTCCGGCGGCGGCCGTTATTGTCTGCACCGTATTCGGAACTCTGCTGATTGCAAGAGTATTTTATCAGAAAGGTATGTTGGCATCATAGAAAGAGAGGTTATTGTATGTGGGAAAAATGTAAAGATTTGCAGAATGAATTGGTTGCTATGAGGAGAGAGCTTCATAAAATTCCGGAAGTCGGAGGCAATCTTCCGAAGACGAAGGCTTACGTGATGGCCCGTCTTACAGAAATGGGGATTCCCTTCACGGAGAATAAAAGCGATAGCGGCCTGATTGCGGAGATTAAGGGAGGAAAGCCCGGAAAGACCATAGCGCTCCGAACGGATATGGATGCCCTTCCCATTTTAGAGGCCAATGATGTGGACTATATTTCCACCCATGAGGGCTGCATGCACGGCTGCGGCCACGATACCCATATGACTATGCTGCTGGGGGCCGCGAAGGTTTTGAATGAAAATAAGGCCCAGATTCCGGGAAATGTCCGCCTTCTGTTCCAGACAGATGAAGAGGGCTCCAGAGGAGCGGAGCGTACCATTAAAGAAGGCGGCTTAGAGGGCGTGGACGCGATTTTCGGAACCCATATCGGAACCATTCTTTCCAGGGAGATTAAGGCCGGAACCGTAATCTGCACGCCCGGATGCTGCATGGCTTCCTTCGATAAATTTGTCATTAAGGTGAAGGGAAACGGCTGTCATGGCTCCACGCCGGAAAAGGGCGTTGACCCCATAAGTATCGCTTCCCACATTGTAATCAATCTTCAGGAAATCATCGCCAGAGAGATTTCAGCCGTGAAACCGTCGGTTCTTACCATCGGCCATATGGAAGCCGGATTCGCTTACAATGTAATTCCGTCGGAGGCTCTGCTTGAAGGCACCATCCGTGCTGTGGAAGAAGACGTCCGCCAGGAGCTGGCCAAAAGAATCGGCGAGATTGCAGAGGCAACGGCCAAAGCGTTCCGCGGTGAAGTGGAGTATGAGATGATCTGGGGTGCGCCGCCGGTTATCAACAATCCGGATATGGCGAAGCTGGCCTGCGAATGCGCGGCTGAGATTGTCGGAAAGGATATGGTCATTGACCATGTGGACGCCCCCAATATGGGCGGCGAGGATTTTGCGTATTATGTGAATCAGGTTCCCGGCGCTTTCATGTTCTTAAGCTCCTCCAACCCGGAAAAACATACGGATGTTCCCCATCACAATCCAAAATTCAATGTGGATGAGGATGTGTTCTGGATTGGATCCGCCGTGTTTGTAAAGATTGTTGAGAAATTCCTGGGAATGGAATAGAAGAGAGGAATTGCATATGTCACCATTGCTGCTTTTCGGCGCCTATGGAGTCCTTGTTTTCCTTGCCATGTACTTGTTTATCTATATTCCCAATAAGAAAAAACAGAGGAAAATAAAGGAGCTCCACGACTCTATCGTCCCTGGTGATGTGGTTATTACCATCGGAGGAATCGTAGGCACCGTTGTGAAACGGGAAGGGGAATACGTGACGCTTTTGGCGGATAAGGAGAAGGATGTAACCATACAGGTGGTTCTTTACGCCATAGGCCAGATAAAAGAAAAGAAAGCATGAACGTCTCGGCAGGTCTGTGCAGAGACTGTCCCTGTAAAGCAGGGGCAGTCTCTTTGCTGACCGCAGGAAAGGAGCTTTTGGCGATGGACATAAAGGAAAAAATCGGTTTGGTGTTTCCTTATAATGTGGTGGTACTGATGTTGTTTTACGGCTGTCCGTTATTTATGAGCGATACGGGAACTGCCGTGCTGTTTCTGATGGTTGTAATTCCGGTGGGCGTGTTTTTTTGTGGTTTTGTCTGTGGACAGAAAAATGGGTTTCAGTTTTTATTTGTGGCGATTTCCCTGGTCAGTTTCGTGCCCCAGTATTGGGTCCTGCTCCATGACCGGGAGGCCTGGTGCGTTTATGCTGCCATGTATACAGGCTTTGCCCTGGCCGGGCTTTGCACCGGATGGGCGGTGTCAAAGGCAGTAAATAAGGTGCTTAAGCGGCGGGAGGAGAAACATGAGTAAGGAGCAGAAACGACTGGCGGCCATTATCCTTTGCATTATGGGAATTGTGGGAAGCCTTATGGCCGTGAAGGACCGCAGCGTGCAGACGGAAAGCATTACGGCTCAGATAACCTCTGAACGATCTGAGAGTTCCTCTGCGCCATAGAATGACGCCTGCCGATGAAAGACCGATGGCGGCGGGGAAAATCCGCTGAATGCTTGACAGAAATGGGGAATTGTGATAAATTATGAATCAGTTCAAATACAATGACGAGGAATAGTAGGAAGCAGAAACAGATTCAGAGAGCTGCCGGATGGTGCAAGGCAGTTTTGTAAAGCTTTTGAACTCGCCTCTGAGTAGCATGCTGAAGAAATTTGCATCTATTTTTGTGTAGGCAGCGCCGGCCCCCACCGTTATGAGGGAAATGAGAGCATACGGAACGTGCCGTATGAAATAGAGTGGTACCGCGTGAGAAGAAGCCCCCACGTCTCTATGAAAGATAGAGACCGGGGCTTTTGTGATTGATACAGAGTGGTCATATAACGAAATGGAGGAAAAACGTCATGGCACAATATAATCATACTGCCATTGAAAAGAAGTGGCGTGCAAATTGGAAAGAAAACCCGATTAATGTGAATGATGGAAAAAAAGAAAAATATTATTGTCTGGATATGTTCCCGTATCCGTCCGGAAGCGGTCTGCATGTGGGCCACTGGAGAGGCTATGTAATTTCTGATGTGTGGAGCCGTTATCAGCTGTTAAGGGGAAAATATGTGATCCATCCTATGGGATGGGATGCCTTCGGTCTTCCTGCTGAGAACTACGCCATCAAAATGGGCGTTCATCCGGCAAAATCCACAGCTGAAAACGTGGAAAATATTAAGCGGCAGATCGGTGAGATCGCAGCCATTTATGACTGGGATATGGAAGTAAACACCACGGATCCGGGTTTTTATAAATGGACCCAGTGGATTTTTGTTCAGATGTTTAAAAAGGGCCTGGCCTATGAAAAAGAGTTTCCAATCAACTGGTGTCCTTCCTGTAAAACAGGCCTTGCCAATGAGGAAGTGGTAAACGGCTGCTGCGAGCGCTGCGGAACCACGGTTACCAAGAAGAACCTGCGCCAGTGGATGTTAAAGATTACCGCGTACGCGGACCGTTTATTGAATGATCTGGATAAGCTTGACTGGCCGGAAAAAGTAAAGAAGATGCAGACCGACTGGATTGGAAAATCCTACGGCGCTGAGGTGGATTTCCCGGTAGAGGGCCGTAATGAAAAGATCACCGTTTACACCACAAGGCCGGATACGCTCCATGGCGCCACTTTCATGGTACTGGCTCCGGAGCATAAGATGGCAAAGAGTCTGGCCACAGATGAAACAAAAGAGGCCGTTGAAAAGTATATCTATGACGCTTCCATGAAGTCCAACGTGGACCGTCTCCAGGACAAGGAGAAAACAGGAGTCTTTACAGGAACCTATGCCATTAACCCATTAAATGGAAAGAAGGTTCCCATCTGGCTGTCCGATTATGTGCTGGCTGATTACGGTACGGGAGCCATTATGTGCGTTCCGGCACACGATGACCGTGACTTTGAGTTCGCCAGGAAATTCAATATTCCGATCATTCAGGTTATTGCAAAGGACGGGCAGGAAATTGAAAATATGACAGAGGCTTACACCGAGGCAAGCGGAACCATGATCAATTCCGGCGACTGGAACGGAATGGAGTCCGCTGTGCTGAAAAAGGAAGCGCCTGTCATGATCGAGAAGATGGGAATTGGTAAGAAGACCGTTAATTACAAACTTCGCGACTGGGTATTCTCCCGCCAGCGTTACTGGGGCGAGCCGATTCCGATTATCCACTGTCCCAAGTGCGGAAATGTTCCGGTGCCGGAGGATCAGCTTCCCCTTACTTTACCGGAGGTTGAGAGTTACCAGCCCACAGGGACCGGAGAATCCCCGCTGGCCGCTATCGACTGGTGGGTAAACACTACCTGTCCCTGCTGTGGAAGCCCCGCAAAGCGGGAGACCAACACGATGCCTCAGTGGGCAGGTTCCTCCTGGTATTTCCTGCGCTATGTGGATAATAAGAATGACAAAGAGCTGGTTTCCAGAGAGAAGGCGGACAAGTACCTGCCCGTGGATATGTATATCGGCGGCGTAGAGCATGCCGTTCTGCATCTTTTGTATTCCAGATTCTACACCAAGTTCCTCCACGACATCGGAGTTGTAGATTTTGACGAGCCTTTTACAAAGCTTTTTAACCAGGGAATGATTACCGGAAAGAACGGCATCAAGATGAGTAAGTCCAAAGGAAATGTGGTTTCTCCGGATGATCTGGTAAGAGATTACGGCTGCGATTCTCTGAGAATGTATGAACTGTTCGTGGGACCGCCGGAGCTGGATGCCGAGTGGGATGACCGTGGAATTGAAGGAGTTTCCAGGTTTTTAAACCGTTTCTATAATCTGGTAATGGACAGTAAGGACAAGGATGTGAAGGAAACGAAGGAGATGGTGAAGCTGCGCCATAAGCTGGTATATGATATAGAAACAAGATTCAACCAGTTCAGCTTAAATACCGTCGTTTCCGGTTTTATGGAGTACAACAACAAGTTCATGGAACTGGCAAAGAAGGAGGGCGGAATCGACAGAGAGACGTTAAAGACCTTTGTTATCCTTCTGGCTCCTTTTGCTCCCCACCTTGGCGAGGAGCTGTGGAGGGAGCTTGGCGGCGCCGACAGCGTGTTCCATGCATCCTGGCCGGAGTGCGATACGGAGGCTATGAAGGATGATGAGATTGAGATCGCCGTACAGATAAATGGTAAGACCAAAGGCGTGATTACCGTTCCCGCTGATATCTCCAAAGAGGAGGCCATCGCCGCGGGAAAAGAGGCCGTAAAGAGCAAAATCACAGGCGCCATCATAAAAGAAATCTACGTTCCAAAGAAAATTGTGAATATTGTAGCAAAATAAAAGGGAAAGAACCGCAGGCATTCCACAAAAAGGTGGGGTCTGCGGTTTTTGATGCGGAAGGGGGTTTGCATACAACAGGACGCGCCTTCCAATCGTGAAAAAATTCTTCCTTGCAGGAGGATATGTGCTGGCTGCATGAAAAAGCGGCGGTTGCAGGGGCACTGTTCACTCCCTGGTCAAACACTCCGTTTATTGACCGGGAGCCAGTATCATAATGGGACCAATGCATATGCCTCATTGCCGCAGGCAATCTTAAATAGACATATGCAGTTACGTTCACAGGATGCCTGTGAACAGTAACGTCGCGGGCGGGAATCTCTTCGGCGGAGGAAGAAAAAGGTGGACATTTGAGGGCATATACGTTTATAATAGTCACAGGAAAATAAGCCGAGAGGAAAAAGTGGGTATCCTGATGAGGTATGTTTTCCTCATCCGGTATGCTGGCGCATTTTGCGGCCGTGTATGATCCGGAGGAAGCTAACCGGCTGAGCCTTCAGCTTTCTGAGCCAAGGGATGCGCTGGCGGCTGCGGCTGCCAAGAAAGGATGATAGGACGCTGACCGGCTGCATCATAGTATCAAATTAATTATTAGGGGGTATTTTTATGAAGAAAATTGGAATCAATGACTTTACCTTTTACAACTATCCTACCTGTCTGGTAATGGCGCCGGATGGAAGGCATGGGGTCATGGCCGTAGTGAACGCAAACGAGAAAGACAACTGCTATGATTCCTGCCTGTGGCTTTATGATGCAGGATGCGGCAGCGTGAGAAAGCTCACCAGCGGTAAGAAGGAAAGAAAGTTCATCTGGCTGAATTCTGAAACCATCCTGTTTACGGCCAACCGTGAAAAATCCTATGCGGAAAAGGTGAAGGACGGAGAGGACTGGACCTGTTTTTACACTATCGATATCAGCGGCGGTGAGGCACAGTTTGCTTTTGCAGTGCCATTTACTGTGACAAAGATGAAGCTTGCGGGGAAAAAGCTTATTATGACCGTAAAATATGACTATAATAAACCGGATTTTGCCCGCATGGAAGAGAATGAAAAGAAAGAGGCCATGAAGTCCTGGAAGGAGGAGAAGGACTATGAGGTATTCGATGAACTTCCTTTCTGGGCCAATGGTCAGGGGATTGTAAATAAAAAGAGAAGCCGGCTCGCTGTCTATGATATGGAAACAGGGGAATCAAAGATCGTAAGCCAGGATTACGCGAATGTGGAAGGCTTCTGGGTGGAAGGAGACCAGGTCCTTTATATTGAAAGCCTGTACACCGATAAAAAAGATGTATATCAGGGACTTATGTCCTATCATATTTCCGATGGTGCGACAGAAACCCTGGTGGAACAGAAGGACATGAGCCTGGACTATGCGTGCATTTTAAAGGGAAAAGTAACCTTCTTCGGCTCCTATATGAAGGACTACGGATTCAACGAAAATGACAAGCTTTATACATTAGAAAACGGAAAGGTGACCCTGCTTTCAGATTTTGACGACAGCATCCATAATTCCATCTGCTGTGACTGTAAATTTGCGGACGGCGCCGGCTTTGCACACGATGATAACTATATTTATTTTATTTCTACCTTAAGAAAGCAGTCTGTCATCAGGCGGTTTGATGCAAATGGAAATCTGGAGACACTGGTGGACAGACAGGGCAGTATCCACACCATTGATCTTTGCGGCGATACCATATACTTTACAGGAATGCGCGACATGGGCCTTACAGAGGCGTACAGCTTTGACGGTCAAGAGGAGAAGAAGCTGACTTCCTTTAACGATTCCATTATGGCCGAAAGGAATGTGCTTCCGGTGGAGGAATTTACCTTTACATATAAGGGACTGGAGCTGGATGGATACGTAATTAAGCCGGCAGATTATGATCCCAATAAAACATATCCGGGAATTCTTACCATTCATGGCGGCCCCAGAGCCACCTTTGGCCCCACCTTCTTCCATGAGAATGAGGTGTTTGCAAGCGCCGGATACTTTGTATTTTTCACCAACCCCCTGGGAAGCGATGGACGCGGCAACGCCTTTGCCGATCTTTCCGGAAGACATGGAAGCGTGGACTTTGACCACTGCATGGCAGTGACGGATGAGGTTTTAAAACGTTATCCGCAGATTGATGAAAAGCGCCTGGGTGTTATGGGGGGCAGTTACGGCGGCTTTATGACCAACTGGATTGTGGGAAATACCACAAGATTTGCGGCTGCCGCATCCCAGAGAAGCATTTCCAACTGGGTTTCCAAGTGTATGACCACCGATATCGGATACTATTTCAACATGGATCAGATCAAGGCCGATCCCTGGTCCAGCGCCGATAAGATGTGGACCCACTCCCCGTTAAAATATGCCAATATGGCAAAGACGCCCACGTTATTTATCCAGTCGGATGAAGACTACCGCTGCTGGATGGGCGACGCCATTCAGATGTTTTCTGCTTTAAAATATTTCGGAGTGGAGGCGAGAATGTGCCTGTTCCACGGGGAAAACCACGAACTGTCCCGCTCCGGTAAACCCACCCATAGGATCCGCAGAATGACCGAAATGATGAACTGGTTTGATAAGTACCTGCGGGAGTCAGTATCATAATGGGATTAAAGTATATGCCCCATTGCCGCAGGCAATCTTAAATGTGGCAAAAATCCGCCAATGCAGGATTTTCCAGTGACATTTCCTGGCAGACATGGTATAATCTCGACAGAGATTATACCTGTGCATACCGGTTTCTGCGTTCACCGCAGAAAGCCGTGCACATCCC
>CAJUDN010000083.1 GCA_910585355.1 uncultured Lachnospiraceae bacterium | reverse complement strand
ATGTTTTGTGCATTTTTTAATTTTCAGACACGCTCTAGTACTACAGCGTACATTTAATATCATACTCACTTTTTGCAAAGGAATTTGCGTATAATTAGTAGTAATTACAACCGAATGCCGCAGCTTCACACAAGCTGATTTCGAAATGTACGCTGTAGTACTAGTTCCAGTAATCCACATCCTGCCTTCGGGGAAGCTCATAACAGCAGATCCCTTGTCCCTCCAATTTTCCGTTCAGCTGCACCGCGCAGATTCTCCTGTTTTCCCTCACAGAAAAATAATATGTCCCCGACTCGGCGCACATGACGCTGATGCATAAAGTCATTTCATATCCTTTTTCCTTATCTTCTGATCTTAAAATTCCTTCCGGCGTATCCACAGAGGAAAAAATCTGGAACATCCGCATAACGCCGTCCTCTTCATTTTTTCCCTTCACAGCAGCCTCCTTTAAGGCCGCAAGACGAACAAACCGGGATGGCGAGGAGTAATCGCCGGGAAGGCCAAAACCGCCTCCAAGCGCCTCCCCAAATCCCATAAGCTCCATATTTAAAAATTTCCTGGGCCCTTCACTGTAAAAGACGCCGCCGTAATTGCGAAGATTCGTCCTGTGCCAGAGATAATCGGGGCTGTTGGTCATAACGCCAATGGTATCCCGGTGAATTTTAAGGCCGCCCTCCTCCGGCTCCACCACCACTGCCTCTCCCGTTCTGTCTGAGAACATATAGTGGACGCTCATTGTCTCACCAAAAACCAGTTCATTTGAAATTCGAATCTTCTTCAGCTCCCGGACTGCCTCCTCAACTGATTCCGCCCGTCCCAAAAGAAAGTTCACAAGGAATCCGGGGTGGACAGAGCTTTTCCCGTCTTGTTTTATCATTTCACTGACCCCATAGCCGGGGTAATTCAAAAGAGCTCCCATGAGGCCTTTTTCATTGACTCCATCCACCAGAATCGGCGTGTGAAGCCCCATAACCGCCATCCCCGCCATGGCATATCTCACCCTTACATTTTTTTCTCTTGTCCCCACTGCCGTTCCCATGGCAGTTCCAGGCGGAATCAAAACGATCCTGTTCCCTGAAAGTGTTCCAAACTGATCATAAGTCCGCCCCAAAAGGTGCGTTCCGTCTTCCGTGTTCCAGGCAAAGCTGCTGCATCCAAATTCCATGGCGACTCCCTTCTGCCGTTTTTCAGCCTTTTTTCCATAGGATGCTCTGGAAGACGCCGGAATATGCAGACAAACGTGCTGCACCTAAAGCTCCTGCATCGATATCACAGGCTTTTATGCATTAGAGCGTGTCTGAAAATTAAAAAATGCACAAAATCTAGCGAGAAATAGTATAAAAATGCTCGTAAAACCCGGGTGAGCATGTGTTTAAAAGCGATATAACGGGCCGACTACAGCACTATTTTGTCAGTTTTCGGCATATTGACTAGAAACTGTTAATTTTCAGACACACTCTAATGCAATAAGGCCTTTCTCGAGAAATAAAAAAGAACTCTGCTCTGCGGGCTTCTCCGTCCGCGGCAGGCGGATGCGGCGGCATTTTCCTTTCCTGTGCAGTGCGATTCCAAGCACAAAGTTCTTTTTGTTTCATGGGAAGGACCTTTCTCTATTTCACTTTTATAAATTAACGTAACAAGGTCTTTCCTATGAACTAAAAAAGACGCTCCCTCCCCGGTTTCCCCGGAAAAGAACAGCGTCTTTGTGATTCTGAACTTAGGCCAGTTTGCTTTTGGCAAGTTCAGCCAATTTGGTAAAGCCTTCTGCATCATTGATGGCCATATCGGATAATACCTTACGGTTCATAACAACACCAGCCTGCTTTAAGCCAAACATGAACTTGCTGTAAGAAAGTCCGTTCATTCTCGCCGCCGCGTTAATACGGGCAATCCAGAGCTGTCTGAACTGTCTCTTTCTTTCTTTTCTTCCTGCATAGGAGCTTGTTAACGCTCTCATTACAGACTGCTTTGCTACTCTATACTGTTTGGAGCGTGCTCCTCTGTAACCCTTGGCCAACTTCAGCACTCTGTTATGTTTCTTTTTGGCGTTTAATCCACCTTTAATTCTTGCCATTGCTCAAATTCCTCCTTCTTAATCCCGAATCTACTATAAATACGGTAAAATCTTCTTCATTACCTTGCTGTTTGTAATGTCAGTAACGATGTCTTTTCTAAGATTTCTTTTCCGCTTTGTGGATTTCTTAGTTAAGATATGGGACTTGTAAGCTTTATTTCTTACTAACAGACCTGTTCCGGTTTTTTTGAAACGCTTTGCAGCTGCTCTGCTTGTTTTCATTTTAGGCATTATAGTTTCCTCCTTAAAATTTTCCCTATTTTTTTGCAGTTAAAAACATTACCAGGCTTCTTCCTTCTACCTTGGAAGGCTTATCTACGACTGCGATATCGGAAAGCTTTTCAGCGAAATCGTCCAAAATATACTTTGTCTGATTCATGTGAGCCATCTCCCGGCCTCTGAAACGAAGCGTTACTTTTACCTTGTTGCCTTTTTCGATAAATTTCCTTGCGGAACCAACCTTCGTATTCAGATCATTGGTATCGATATTGGGAGAAAGGCGTACTTCCTTTACCTCAATGACCTTCTGCTTTTTCTTCGCCTCTTTTTCCTTGCGGACCATCTCATATTTGTATTTTCCATAGTCGATGATCTTACAGACAGGCGGTTTTGCCGTCGGGGCGATTTTCACAAGATCCAGTTCTGCATCCCGGGCCATCTTATAGGCATCCTTTGCAGACATGATTCCAAGCTGCTCTCCATTTTCACCAATCAAACGAACTTCCTTGTCACGAATCTGTTCGTTAATCATTAACTCGCTAATAGCCGTACACCTCCATACTCATTTTCATACTCATGAATCAATAGAAAAGAAAAAGCAGATAGTAAACTATCCGCTCATTAACTGCATCGGTTTGGCATGCTGCTGCATGATAATAAACCAAATGTCTATGAACCCGGGTCACTGACTCGTGCCAGGGTGAGGCGGATACCTGCTTTCTTGTTAGTTGTTCTCACAACTTAGGCTAATATACTATATTTTCCGGTATTTGTCAACTTATTTTTCACACATTTCCTATGTAACCGAAAAGCCGGCAGCGGCCTGTCAAAAAACGCCCTGCCGGCCCTTATTCATAACTGTTCGACTATATCTTCCTGCCTGCTTACAGCGGTCAAAAAGCGCCTGGCGCCAGCCTTATTTTCATTACCTCTCTCGAAAGCTTCCGCACTCGGTCTGGCCCACGGCTCTGGCGCCGTCTCCTGCAATGGAGATCCGTTCAGCCCGGCACTGGTGATCGTCATTATACAGACAGTTGGTCACATCACAATCCACCTGCAGTTTGGACTCCGGCGTCTTAAACAGATTTTTAAATAAACCGCCCCTGTTTTCCTCAAAGCTTCCGCAGCATGTGTCACAGCAGGCCCTGGCTTCGGAACCCTCCACAAGGATTCCCTGCTTGCAGCAGCACTTTTCCGCATTGTGCACACAGGTGGTTACGGTACAATCCAGTCTGGTCATCGTTGCATACCTCCTTTTTCATATTTACAAAGGTAGTATGCTCAGAATCCCTTCCTTCATTCTCTGTCAGCTGATTCTTTCCTCCATTTTAATACCAAGACGCTTTAACCGTTCCAGCAGGGCAGAGCTTTCCTTCATGATCGGATAAATTTTAACAATTTCTTCCCCCCGGACATCAACCAGAGCATAGCAGATATGGGAATCCCTCTTTTTCTTTTTGTATACCACGGCTTTTTTCAGTTCTCCAAGCGGCACGGTCCTGGATGCAGAAAAGACCGGGCGGATCTTTACAGTTTTTCCGTCTGCCGTAACCTTCCACATAATCCCCCAGTAAGCAAACACAGCTCCCACCACGGCAAAAACAATGAAAAACGCCTTGGCAAAAAAATTTCCGTCTGTGGCAGGATTTCGGTAAAAGCTTACCATGGTCAGAGTATCCACAATCCCCATAAGGGGAACCACCAGAGTATATTTGACTTTTAGCGCTGGAAGATTTTGTATCTGCGGTTTCACGTCTTTTTTTATTTTCATGATACGGCCACCTTTACCCTCTCAATCGTCTTCTGACATTTCTTTTCCAGGAACGCTTTAAACTGCTCCGGCCTTCCCTTGTAAAATCCGGCCTTTTCCACCGGAATCACCATGGCGCGATTCCAGAAAATCATATAGTAATCCGCAGTCTCTTTTATCCATGCCACACCTTCATACCGGTACATGGTCACAATTCCCGGACTGTCCACCTGGAAACCATCTTCACTGAATATGACCGTACACCGTTCACCGGCACGCCCGGAGCTCTCTAAAATCATTCTGGCCTGGTCACGTTCCAATGCCTCTGCCGTCTCTTTTTTGTCATCCTTTCCAGACCTCTTCTTCCCATTCATCTGCCTCATCACAGATACAAATATCAAAGACATGAATGCCGCCTGCAAAATTCTTATAGCCGCGTCTTCGCTGCGGAAGGTGGTAAAGAAAACGGCAAACGCCACCACAGCCAGCGCCCCGTCGGAAAACTGAATTTGGGGCAGGCGGAGTTTCTGCTCTTTTTTCACCACAGGTCCCCTCTTCCTGGAAGCCAGCACCTGGTTGTAAAACATGTTTCCGTCATAGGTCATTCTGACCGCAAATAAAGGTTCCATTTTACAGTTACCTGACAGAGACAAACTCAAACTTTATCCCGCTTTTCCTTTCCAGAAAAGTCGCGAAATCATCGCCGCTTCCCTTTTCAATATCTTCTTTCATAAAATACCGGATAATATTTCCCTTTTCCACAAGCACCAGCATTCCGGTAAATTCCAGAAGCCTACCAAGATTGGAATACTGTACCCGCGCCGCCTCATTTTTTCCGATGACCTCATAGCAGGTTTCATAAAACCGATATTCCCATTCATAATTTCCATTGTTTTTTCCTGCCTCGTACTGGATATGAATATTCTTTTTCGCGTCGAACCAGGTTCTGAAAAGGGAATAAACACCCGCAATCAGCGTCAGCACACAGATAATATCCAGAGCCATGATGATTCGCGCCACGATTCCGTCAAGGACTCCCGCAGCCACAGTGCACACTGCCGAGAGGCCCAGCAATGTCAGCAGAATCTTTTTTCCTCCTGTGGCAAAACCGAGTTTACGTACCCCCCGTTCCAGATGTAGCAGCTTCTTTTCCGTTACCTGATGATGTACCAGAAAAAGCGCATCTTTTTCCTGTTTCAGCTCCATGCATGCTCCTTTCCAAAGCCTCCGCTTATTATAGAATGCATCTGTCAAAATATCAAAATCGCCAGAATCAGTCCCACAATTCCCACTAAAATGGAGATTGAGTTCACATCACTGGCCAGATTTACATCTCCGTCAATCATGGATGTATAGGGAACGCCCAATGATGACACCGGAGCAAACATTAAAATTGCAAGCGTTCTTCGTATCTCGTCTCCAAAGGGCGCACATCGGTAAAAAAACAAAGCCAGCGCAATGGAAATCATCAACCTGGTTCCGATAATTTTACAGACGGACACCGCCTGCTTCTTCGACATATGAATTTCCAGTCCGATTCCAATCATAAAAAGAGAAAGAAAGCTGTTGGCATTTCCTACGGTCTCCGCCAGCTGAATACAAAAGCCGGGAAGCCTTATCTTAAGAAGGGCCAGAACAGTCATAATCACATAACAGTCAAAAGGGACCGACATGAAAAGCTGCCTCACAACCTGCCCGGGGCCCTTTGCCGTTCCCTTGCCCGCCACAGAAACAGCGACTGCATAGGAACCGCCCGTACATACCATAGCATTTCCAGCATCAAAAAGGCTGGCCGCCGCCACGCCCGCGGCTCCCAGGAAACTCTGGACAAAGGGCATAGTAAAGCAGCCGATGTTATAGCCGGAAGCATTGATGAGACCAAAGGCCTTTTCTTCCCTGCTTCCCTTAAAAAACAGACCGTACCCGACAACTGCGAAAAAACCGCTGCAAAGAAGGCCGACAGCCACAATAGACAGCATGGAGGCCGTCATGGAAATCTTGCTGAAATTAAACACAATGGCCGCCGGAAGAGTAATTTTTATGACCAGTTTGGAGAATACCGGCAGGTCCTTCACTCCAAAAATTCCCGTCCTCTTTAACCCATATCCAAAGACGATAATCATGATAAAACATGCCGCCCTTATTAATACTGTACTCATGCCTTCTCCTTTTTCCCGCCAGTGTGCTGTCTGCATTATATCCGGCGAAATTCCGCAGGACAGCGCGCCCCGCTTTATCGAGCATATTCGCTCATCAGCAAGGCGGATTTTAACGCCTGAATTTCTGCGGTAAACGCAAAAAACAGATGCGCCGATATAATGTCTTCCGACATTATATCTCATATTCCGGCATGAATCAATCACTGTTTTTCTGCCATTTCCGTCTCCTGTCTCCTTTTGCTTTACATGGCTCCTGGAAAATGATATACTTTATGCATGAAGTATTTTCCGGGAGGAACAGGCAGTATGATAGCTGAAAAGGATAAACGGATTTACAATCTGGAAACAGAAGTCCGCCGCCTGCGGGACGAGAACAAAAAGTTAGAGGAGACCGTTGAATGGATGCATGCCCTGATCTGGCAGATGGTAAAGGAGAGAGAAGAAAGAAAATCCCAGTAAAATGTATACTTTGGCGCGTACTCTATTGGAGGTTTCACTGAGCGTTCCAATTAATGGCGGCTTCTCACACCTTTACAGAATCTGGTGTTGGTGTGAATTGTAACAAATAATATTGTTTATTCTTAGATTCATGTGGAAAATCTATTGACAGGCCAATTTTTAAAGTCATATAATGGATGTAAGCTCCCATGAGGAGAAATATGGCTTCGGCACAATCATTATTGAGGTGAAAAGAGATGAAAAGCATTCGGAAGAAAATCACAGTATGCCTGATGGCAACCGTCTTAACCGCATTGATCGCGGTAGGGGCAGCTAGCAGCGCCCTGAGCTATCGGAGCACGATCGCCACTGTAGACCAGATGATGAGTGAAACAGCAGTGTTGGCAGCTCAGCACATTGAGCAGGAACTAACCGCCTACAAGAATGTAGCTATGGATACCGGCTGTATCGCGCAGCTGTCTGACGATGATGTATCGCTGGAGGAAAAGCGTGCCATCATCGACGAACGCGTGGCCATGCACGGTTTCCAGCGGGGTAACATTATCGGTGCTGACGGCTGCAGCATTTTCGACGGCAACGACTATTCGGACCGGGAATATGTAAAGCAGGCCATGCAGGGCAACGTTTATGTGTCCGAACCGCTGGTCAGCAAAATCACAGGGGAGCTGTCCATCATGGTGGCCGCACCTCTCTATTCGAACGGGAGTCATGGGGGCAATATCGCAGGCGTAGTCTATTTCGTGCCCCAGGAAACCTTCTTGAATGATATTGTTTCCTCCATCAAAATTGGAGATAACTGCCGGTCTTACATGATCAACAAATCCGGCTACACCATTGCCGATATTACGCTGGATACTATCACTACCCAGAATATCGAGCAGGAGGCGTCGAGGAATTCCTCCCTGAAAAGCCGGGCTGCCCTCCATACGGCCATGCGTCAGGGCAAAAACGGCTTTGGTTCTGTCAAAGCAGCGGACGGCCCCCGCTTCCTGGCCTATGCCCCTGTGAGAGGCACCGATGGCTGGAGCCTGGCCGTGGAAGCGCCAAAGTTAAACTATCTGGCAGATACATATTCCAGTATCTTCATCAGTATGCTGATGATTGTGGTTTCTATCATAGCTTCTATCGTGGTAGCCCTGAAGCTGTCCAGCAACATCAGCGGACCCATGCAGGCCTGCGCCAAGCGGATGAAACTGCTGGTAGAAGGCGATCTGAAATCCCCCGTCCCTCTGGCCACCGGTCAGGATGAGACGGCGGAGCTGACTCGCTCCACTGCGGCCATGGTGACAGGCTTAAACACCATCATTGACGACATCAGTTACCTGCTTAACGAAATGGCCAATAAGAATTTTGACATCAAGTCTCCTCACCGGGACGCCTATGTGGGCGGCTTTCAGAGCATCCTGTTGTCCATGCGTACGTTGAAACAGGAGCTCAGCGGCACCATAAAGCAGATTGACACTTCTGCCGGACAGGTATCTGCCGCCAGCGATCAGGTGTCCACGGGAGCCCAGACATTAAGTCAGGGCTCCATGGAACAGGCCAGCTCCGTCGAACAACTGGCGGCCACAATCAACGACATCTCCGCCAGCGCCCAAAAGACCTCGGCGGCCGCGGAGGAAGCAGGCCGGTTTGTAGGCCTGGCCGGCGCCCAGCTGGGCACCAGCATGGAACACGTCGAAGAGCTGAATGCGGCCATGAAAAATATATCCAACTCTTCTGAGGAAATTTCTAAAATTATCACTACCATTGAGGATATCGCGTTCCAGACAAATATTCTAGCGTTAAACGCCGCCGTGGAAGCCGCCCGGGCAGGTTCCGCCGGAAAGGGCTTCGCGGTAGTGGCTGACGAGGTACGCAACTTAGCCTCCAAGTCTGATGAGGCGGCTAAAGCCACCAAAGAACTGATCGAGAGCTCCATTGTCTCTGTTTCAGAGGGCAGAGATGCAGTAAATCGCGTCACCGCATCCCTGGACCGGACCAGCGAGCTGGCGGGCAACGTAACCACTCAAATGGATGTGGTAGTTGAGGCTGTGGACAATCAAACCACTGCCCTGGCCCAGGTTACCGAAGGTATCAACCAGATCTCCTCCGTAGTACAGACCAACAGCGCCACTTCCGAAGAGAGCGCAGCTGCCAGTGAGGAGCTGTCAGCTGAGGCCAACAGCTTAAAACAGTTGGTGGCTAAGTTTACTCTGGCTTCTGATTGATCGGCTGTATCTTTTTAGCCGGCACAAGAATGACGGGAACTTTCCCCTACAAGCAGAGGGCATCACAAAATCATCCAGTAAAATGATGGAGTGATGCCCTCGCTCTATCATTTAGGAAATTCCTCGGAACTTCTTATTGCAGAAAAAAAGAGCCGCTGCTCCGGTAGATAATTCATCTACTTTTGCAACGGCCTTTTTTTCGTGGACCTGAGGGGAATCGAACCCCTGTAAAATGCTTATATAATAAGGCTTTTCACAGGTTCGTGTGATATTTCGTGTGATACTTTCATTATAAGTTCTTTTCACCCAACTTCCCATCTCTCCAGTGCTCCCGATTCATCTGCCTTCCCATGCCAGCATGCACCCTGGAACTCGCCCGACTCCTCCAGATAATACCAGTCTCCGGCCCCGGTTTTTTCGCCATCCCACTGAACCCAGCCAGTTAGCATGTAACCGGATGCACCGAACAGATACCAATGGTGATTTATCAGTTTCCAGCACATCGCCGGCCAGGTGCTGTCCTCGTTCTGATACCACCAGCCATTGCCGTCCCTGTGCCATCCAGGCTCATACCCCGGTTCTTCTACCAGGCTCCAGTCCGGACGACCGTAGCCGGCAATTCCAGCGTAGGAAAGGGCATAGGATTTTTCGCAGACTCCACCGCCGTTGGCCACCACTCCGGAGGCTCCGCTTGTGTTCCCCTCTATGGTGT
>CAJUDN010000082.1:6868-9741 GCA_910585355.1 uncultured Lachnospiraceae bacterium | reverse complement strand
TCGTATCATAGAGCCGTCTGAAGAAGATAAGGACATCGACATTACCTCATGCGGAAAGTTTTTCAGATTGTCAAAACTGGTCATTAATAAGGAAGAAAATTTCCTGGACAAACTGACGACTATTGTAAACGTAGTGTCTGCCATTGATTGTACTCTTGCAACCATTATAAAGAGCAACGGATACAGCATTGATTATTATTTCGGCATCATTTCCAAGAACTATCGCAAAGATACGGCCAATGACGTAAAACGCAGAGCTGCGGATGCCGCCGCATTTCAGGGTGCATTGACAGGGAACCTTACCGGCTCCGATCTTCAGGAAGTGCCTTCTGACGAGGTACAGCGGTTTAGGAATGAGGTTTTTGGGAATACAGGCCATTGCTATTCTTCGGTGTCCGGAATTGTGGCTTTGAGGGACGGGGAAGAAAAAAGCGTGGACGGCTATGTACAGGGAATTGAGCACCTTGTAGATTCCCTGAAGGGTCAGAAGTACACGATTCTGATGTTTGCGGATCCTGTCAGCACGAGTGAAATCCAGATGATCAAGAGGGGCTATGAAATGCTTCATACCCAGCTTTCCACCTTTTTAAAAAGTACGGTCACCCTTAGCGAGAGTGATTCTGTTTCTTTAGCGAAGGCCCGCACGGAGGGTGTAACCGAAGGGATTTCAAAGGGTATTTCCATGACTCAGAGCAAAACACGTTCCAGGGGAAAATATCTTGGAGCAAATGCCGGCCTTGGCGTGAGTTTAGGCATTACCGCAAGCGTTGGTATTTCCGGCGGCATCAATAGCGGTACTGCGGATACGTCCGGAAGAACCGAGACGACGACCGAGACGAACCAGACGAATAAACAGGTAACGGATACGGTACAAAACGGAAAAACGTCGGGGAAAAGTTTACAGCTGAATTATGAAAACAGAAGCGTGAAATCTCTTCTTGATCGGATTGACGCCCATCTGGAACGCCTGGATGCGTGCGAAAGCTTCGGCGCCTTCGACTGCGCTGCGTACGTAATCGCTGACAGCAGAGAGACTTCTTTTGCAGTGGCAGGCAACTACAACGCTTTCATGCGCGGCAAAGATTCAAGCGTGCAGGCTTCGCATATCAATACATGGCACAAGCCTGAGGAAACGGCTGTCATTGGCCAGTATCTTGGCTCATTTGTACATCCAAGATTCAGCACGGATAAAGAAGGGCAGGTAATTGTCACGCCTGCATCTATTGTCAGTGGAAATGAGATAGCGATTCAAGTTGGTCTGCCGAAAAAATCCATTACCGGTGTGACCGTTGTTCCGATGGCGGCATTTGGCAGAAATGTAACTTCAGGCAAGGAGAGACAACTGATTTTAGGGAATCTGTATCACATGGGACATGACGAGGGAAGCCGGACACATCCGCAGAAAGTGGAAATTGATATAGAGAGCCTGAGTATGCACACATTTATTACGGGCTCGACCGGCGCCGGTAAATCAACGGTTATATATTCGCTTTTGGATAAACTGATGAAAACTCCTGTGAAGAATCGTGAGCGGGAAAACATTACATGTATGGTTATCGAACCGGCGAAGGGCGAATATAAAGATAGATTCGGTTATTACAGCAATGTCCATGTGTATGGAACGAATGATAAGAAGACCCCTCTCCTCAGAATCAATCCCTTCAGTTTCCCGGAAGATGTCCATGTACTGGAACATATTGACCGGCTGATTGAGATTTTTAACGTCTGCTGGCCGATGTATGCGGCAATGCCGGCGGTTCTTAAAGATTCGATGGAAAGAGCTTATGCTGTATCGGGATGGAAACTGGATGTTTCAGAATGTAAATATCATGATTCAAAAAACAACCCGTTATATCCGGGTTTTATGGACGTACTGAATCAGATCGATGTGGTTATGAATGAGTCACAGTATTCCTCTGACAGTAAGGGAGATTACAAGGGAGCGCTATCGACTCGTCTGAAATCTCTTACAAACGGTCTGTATGGACAGATTTTTACAGGGGATGAGATCCCTGCAGAACAATTATTTGATGAGAATGCAATTATTGATTTGAGCAGAATCGGATCAGGCGAAACAAAATCTTTGATTATGGGACTTCTGATTATGAAGCTTCAGGAACATCGTATGTCCACTGAGGCATCAGGGAACCAGCCGTTAAAACATATTACGGTTCTTGAAGAAGCCCATAATATTCTGAAAAGAACGTCGACGGAACAAAGCGCAGAGTCCTCGAATGTGTCAGGAAAATCTGTGGAAATGTTAGCGAATTCTATCGCCGAAATGAGAACGTATGGGGAAGGTTTTGTCATTGCGGACCAGGCCCCCGGTTTCATGGATATGTCCGTGATTCGCAATACAAATACTAAAATTATTCTCAGATTACCGGATCTGTCAGACCGTGAGTTAGCAGGCAGAGCCGCAGGCTTAAATGACGAACAGATTATCGAGCTGTCCCGGCTGAAAACATTTGTGGCCGCGGTGTATCAGAATAACTGGCTGGAGCCGGTGCTTTGCAATATCGACCGAGACTTTAAGGACTGCCGAAAATATGCTGCTGCGGCCAAAGAAATTAAAGCGGTTACAGATAAAAATGCCTTAGTGAGGTTTATGCTTTCATCTCCTGAAAAGAAAAATCAGCTGGACAGAAAATACTTAACTTCCTTAACAGATACCTGCTTTAAGATGAATGTTCCGGCAGAAGCAAAAGTGGCGCTGCTCAAATACATGAAGGCTGCTGACAAGACGGAAATACAGCGATTGAGAGGAATGATTGTATATTCAATTTTCAATTCCGAAACGGCATTTAACATGGCAAAAATGCATGAATCAGATATCAGCAGCTGGTATATGAAGATGTGCGAAGTTCTTAATC
>CAJUDN010000082.1:0-6858 GCA_910585355.1 uncultured Lachnospiraceae bacterium | reverse complement strand
TCTTAATCCGGATTTAGAGCTGTTTAACGAAAGCGATCGACAGAGAATCATTGCTGTATTGGCGAAAGAAAAAGCGGAGTGCGATGCCTCACCTGAGTCAGTCATGCTGTTTGAACGACTGATGAATTTTATGTAAGGGGGGATTTTCATGAGCATGAGCATATTTGGCGGATTTAAGGAAACCTCGGATGCAGCGGAGAGAAATAAAGATAACAGGCCGGAGATAAGCGAGGACGCCCAGGCGAAGTTTGAGAAGATTATGGGTGATGAACAATTGCCTGAAACAGGAACTGGAATACTCGAAAGGAAAAGCAATGATTCCCCTCTTTCCAGTCTGCTGGATAAATCTGAAAATCTGTTTGAGTCTGATGGAGCTGCTGCCAGAGAAGCAGAGAGTGCCGATACGGATGCGGAAACAGATTCTGCGGCTGCAGAGGAGATTAACCAGCCCCATGAGCCTAATTCAGAATATAAGATTGGCGAAGACACGTATGAAACGGATGATATGGGAACCGCTTACAAGAAAAATGGCCAACTTCTGCCCGATACAGAATATATTGTGAATGGAAATACATATCGTACCGATGAAAACGGTAACAAAGTATCTTGTGATGCAAAGCCGGAAATTCGTGAGGAAGGAAAGCGCAGTATCGGCGAGCAGAGAGAATCCGGAGGAGAAGACCGTAAAGAAGGGGATCAGGGGGGCCACATTATTGCCAGAATTTTAGGCGGTGCGGAAGGCGAGGAAAACCTTGTGCCGATGCGTGCGACGATCAATCAGGGCGATTACAAAAAGATGGAGCTTGAAATCAAGAGAGCTTTGGAGGAAGGGAAAAAGGTAAGTATTCACGTTGATCTTGAATATGATGGAACATCATCCCGTCCGACTAAAATCATGGCGTCTTATGGGATTGACGGGAAGAAAACAGAGATTGTTTTTGATAATGAGGAAAATTCTACGGAGTTATTGGACTCTCTTGATACGAAATTGTCCGATGAGGATTTCACACAGCTGAAGGAAGAAATTGAGGATATGGAGGAAGACGGCTGTGCCGTGTCGATTACTTCTGTCAAAATGGAATATGATGAAAATGGAGCTGCGGCGAAAGTCATCGTAGGTGTTCTTGATGAATCTATGGGAACAAAATCCTATAAGGTATTTGATGCACGATAAGGAGGAGGCGTATTTTGAAAATAGAAACATTGGTGTTTGATAATCTTAAAAAAATGATTCCGGCGGATGCTTCAAAAGCAATTTTATATGCAGGTGTGGCAGACACGAATTATGAGCTGTTTTTTTACTGCATGCTGGCAGATGGAGAATTCCATCAGTGCTATGCTCTTGCAGAGAACGACGTTCTGGATTCGCATTTGCTAGACCTGTGTTTTTCTGAGATTGCGTCACAGATTAAATCGGACAAAAAATACAGGGCGGGCAGCAATAATGTTTTTACATTTGTGGCGGATCACAGCGGCGTACATCTGGATGTAGAATATTATGAGAGGAATGCCAGAATGTATAAAATCAAGAAAGACTGGAAAGCAAAATATCTGGTTTGATTTTATTGTTCTCGTCGCAGGCAAAGAATCCTGCATAGCAGGGGCCTTTTTGCTTAATCCAAATATGGGAGCAGATGCGCGTTGGAACTTGCTGTTTCCACGCTCTCAGAATTGTGTTAGAATAAATATGGAAACTGGCTTGCAGGCCGCGGCAGGCTGAAAGGAGCGAGGAAATAATGTTGACTGCAACAAAAGAGATGCTGGCAGACCGTATTTTTCTGGGAAAGGCGTTTCGGATTGCCCTTCCCGTTGCAATGCAGGGCATGTTAAATACAATTGTGAACCTGGTGGATACTATGATGATCGGGGCGCTGGGCTCTACGGCCATTGCGGCTGTGGGTCTGGCCAATAAGGTGTTTTTTGTGTTTTCCCTTTTGATCTTCGGAATCAACAGCGGAAGCGGCATTCTGGCGGCCCAGTACTGGGGAAACCAGGATGTAAAGAATATCAGAAAGGTGCTCGGGCTTGCAGTATTACTGGGAATCAGCGGTACCCTGCTGTTTGCGGTACCGGCAGTTGTACGGCCGGAGCTTGTAATGCGGATTTTTACGCCAAATCCGGAAACCATTAAAGTGGGGGCATCTTATCTGATAATCGCGGCCGCTTCGTATCCGTTTACTGCATTCACCAATACATATGTGGCCATGCTGCGGGCTGTGGGGCAGGTGAAACTTCCGGTACTCACAAGCTGTATGGCCATCATAATTAATATTGTCCTGAATTTCCTTTTGATTTTCCCGGCGAGGACAGTGATGATCGGAGGAGATCCGGCCCATGCGGTGTTTATCTGGGGCGCAGGTATGGGAGTGGCAGGCGCTGCCCTGGCTACTCTGACAGCGCGCGTGACGGAGACCCTGGTGCTGCTTTCGGTGGTTTACTGGAAGAAATTTCCCATTGCCTGCAGTCCAAAGGCAATGATCGGGTATAGCGGCGCGTTTTTAAAACAGTTTCTTAATACCTGTACTCCGGTTATTGCCAATGAATTCATGTGGGGGCTGGGCGTGACCATGTATTCCCTGGCTTACGGACGGATGGGAGACGATGCGGTTGCCGCCATCACCATTGCCACCACCATTCAGGATATTGTCGTGGTTCTGTTCCAGGGACTCAGCGCGGCGACGGCCGTGGTTTTGGGCCATGAAATGGGCGCCGGAAATTTGAAACGGGCAGAACGGTATGCCACCAATTTCCTGATTCTGCAGTTTTTGGTAACACTTCTGGGAATGGCAGTCTGCATGGGCATCCGCGGTCCGATCCTTTCCATTTACCAGATTACAGACCAGGTGGCGCAGTCGGCGGCCCTTTGCATTCTGGTATTTGTATTGTTCATGCCGGCGAAAACTTTTAATTATGTGAATGTTGTGGGCGTTTTGAGGAGCGGCGGAGATACGAAGATGTGCCTGTTTTTAGATACCAGCGGCGTCTGGTTTATTGGAATTCCTCTGGCATTTCTGGGAGGATTGTTCCTTAAATATCCGATTCACATTGTTTATGGAATGGTGATGCTGGAAGAGGTTTATAAGATGGTTCTTGGATACTGGAGATACCGGCAGAAAAAGTGGCTGCGTAATCTGGCCGCGGAGCTGTAAATTTCGTCTTGCTTTTACGCATTAACGTAACAAGACATTTCCTATGAACTCCCATGCAACCTTTGACGTTGTACCAGCCACCCTATGAAAGTCGATTGCTCCGGGCTTTGCCCTCCCGCAATCGCCGCCTGTATTCGTAATCCGGCCCGTCGGCCTGCTTACTCATACCGGCTTGGCTGCCGTGCAACACTTTCATAATAAATAAGGGGCTGTTGCAAAATGACAAGGTTCATCAAGATATAGTATACTGTTTTCGAACAGAAACGTATATTTTGTATGAAAACCTCATTTTGCAACAGCCCCTTTTAAAAGGACTCCTTTTTACGGCTCAGCCTGAAGACGGACCTGGCGGCACAAAGCCCAGATCAGAAGAGAGCTCTCCGGCAAAATGGAGAACCGATTTTAACTGACGGTTTAGCTGCGCGTCGGTTTCAATACGGATATTGGGGGCGATGATTCCGATGGAACAGGCCAGATCTCCCTCAGAATTGAATACCGGAGCGCCGATGCCGATGGCGTCGTTTACATAGTCCCCCTGGGTGATGGCGTAGCCGCATTGACGGATTTTCGTAAGTTCTGTACGGAGAACGTCCGGGCAGACCTGAGGGAAAGCATGGTCATGGGCTATGATATTTTTGAGATATTCATCAATAAAGGAAGGGGACTGGTATGCCAAAAGGACTTTACGGATAGCGCCGCAGTGGAGGTACATTTCATATCCGAATTCCTCCACCACCTTCAGATGGTTGGGGCCGTCTACTTTTTCAATGACCAGTCCTTTATTTCCCACGGGGATAATCAGGTAGGAATCCTCGGTAGTCTGAGAGGACATGGCTGTAAGAACCGGATAGGCGGCATCCTGAAGGCGGATTCCCTGGGAGGCAGCCTTTCCCAGAGGAATCAGGGCAGGGCCTAAACGATAGGTGTGGGAGCGCTCGTCGCGCATCACATATTTTTTTTCGCAGAAGGTCTGCAGAATCCGATGAACTGTGCTCGGAGGGAGATTAATGGCATCTGCCAGCTCGGCGATGGAAAAACCACGGTTTTTTTCTTTTAAAACTTCCAGTAACTCCATGGAACGAAGAAGGCTTTGGATCATGCGCCGGTACCGTCCGTATCTTCTTCCACGGTTACCGTTTCTGCCGGCGCCGGCTCAGGGGAATCATCAACACTTTCTTCTCCGCAGGGCTTGCATTTTCCGGAATCAAGGGTAATGTAGGTGCGTCCCTTGCCATCCGCCTGTGGGGCAGACTCCCCGGTTTCTTCTGAGACGGTATCCTCTTCCTCATAGTCATGGAAATCTTTATCCAGCTCATTGTTAAATGATTTGTATTTTAAATAGTAGGAAAGGCCCGCGGCGGCAGCGCCGAGAAGGGCTCCCAAAGCAATGAGCATACTGGTTTTTTTCTTAGACATGGTTTATTCTCCTTTCATCCAGTAATGGCTTATGCAATATAGATTTATCATAATGCATATTGGAAGAAAAGAAAAGGGATAATTATTAAGAAAATGAAAAAAAGTAGAAAAAAAGTATAAAATTAGCACTCGACTATTGACAGTGCTAATAATGCGTGCTATAACATTACTTGTGACAGGGAACAGAAAAAATGTTCTGTTCTTTCCATATAATTAGAACAATAGAAATGACAAGGAGGAGTCAGTAATGAAATTGGTGCCATTATTTGACAGGGTTGTTTTAAAACAGTTGGTAGCAGAAGAGACAACAAAATCCGGAATCGTTCTTCCGGGTCAGGCGAAAGAAAAACCGCAGCAGGCTGAAGTAATCGCAGTTGGCCCTGGCGGAGTGGTTGACGGAAAAGAAGTCGTTATGCAGGTGAAAGTCGGCGACCAGGTGATTTTCTCCAAATATTCCGGTACAGAGGTTAAAACCGATAATGAAGAATATATCATTGTAAAACAGAATGATATTCTTGCGGTAATTGAATAAAAACAGGAAACTATTGTGCGCCCGCCTTTGGACGCATGATCACACATGAAAGTCCGGCGGGTGCATCTGGCATTCCTTAAATATATGGCGCCTGTCCGGCGGTGGACTTTTATAGTAATTTTCTGATTGGAGGAATTTGAATCATGGCTAAGGAAATTAAATACGGCGTAGAAGCCAGAAAAGCCCTTGAGGCTGGTGTAAATAAACTTACGGATACGGTACGCGTGACACTGGGACCGAAGGGAAGAAACGTTGTTCTGGATAAGTCTTTCGGCGCTCCGCTAATCACAAACGACGGCGTGACGATTGCAAAGGAGATTGAGCTGGAAGATGCCTTTGAGAACATGGGCGCACAGCTTGTTAAAGAAGTTGCCACAAAGACAAATGACGTTGCTGGCGACGGTACTACAACCGCAACGGTTCTTGCTCAGGCAATGATTAATGAAGGTATGAAGAACCTGGCAGCAGGCGCGAATCCTATCGTTTTAAGAAAGGGTATGAAGAAGGCCACAGACGAGGCTGTTAAGGCCATTGCCGAAATGAGCAAGCCGATTAGCGGAAAAGACCAGATCGCAAGAGTGGCGGCTATCTCTGCATCCAGCGATGAGGTTGGAGAGATGGTAGCGGATGCTATGGAGAAAGTGACCGGAGACGGTGTGATTACCATTGAAGAATCCAAGACCATGAAGACAGAACTGGACCTTGTTGAAGGTATGCAGTTTGACAGAGGATACATTTCCGCATATATGTGCACCGATATGGAGAAGATGGAAGCAAATCTGGACGATCCGTATATCCTGATTACAGATAAGAAAATCTCCAACATCAACGATATCCTGCCGTTACTGGAGCAGATTGTCAAGACAGGCGCAAAGCTGCTTATGATTGCAGAGGATATCGAAGGCGAGGCCCTTACCACCCTTATCGTAAACAAGCTGAGAGGAACCTTCAGCGTAGTCGGCGTTAAGGCGCCGGGCTATGGCGACAGAAGAAAAGAGATGTTAAAGGATATTGCAGTCCTTACAGGCGGCACCGTAATTTCCGAGGAGCTTGGTCTTGACCTTAAGGATGCAACCATGGATCAGCTTGGCCGTGCAAAATCCGTTAAGGTACAGAAAGAGAACACCATCATCGTTGACGGTCTTGGCAACAAGACTGAGATTTCCAACAGAATCGGCCAGATTAAGGGCCAGATTGAAGAGACAACATCTGACTTTGACAGAGAGAAATTACAGGAAAGACTGGCTAAGCTGTCCGGCGGCGTTGCAGTAATCCGCGTAGGCGCTGCAACTGAAACAGAGATGAAAGAAGCCAAACTCCGTATGGAAGACGCTCTTGCAGCCACAAAGGCAGCTGTGGAAGAGGGGATCATCGCCGGCGGCGGTTCCGCATACGTTCATGCCGCTGAGAAAGTTGCCGCTGTTGTAAATACGTTAGAGGGTGATGAGAAAACCGGTGGAAACATCATCTTAAAGGCACTGGAGGCTCCGTTATTCCATATCGTTGCAAATGCAGGCCTGGAAGGCTCTGTCATTGTGAATAAGGTGAAGGAGATGGGAATCGGCAAAGGTTTCGACGCTTACAAGGAAGAATATGTGGATATGGTTGAGGCCGGAATCCTTGACCCGGCAAAGGTTACAAGAAGCGCGCTTCAGAATGCAACCAGCGTAGCTTCCACATTGCTCACCACAGAATCTGTTGTGGCTAATATTAAGGAAGAAACGCCCGCAATGCCGGCCGGAGCAGGCGGAATGATGTAAG
>CAJUDN010000081.1 GCA_910585355.1 uncultured Lachnospiraceae bacterium | reverse complement strand
GATGGCCCCACATCGCCGTCGAAATTTTGCCTAGCACTGTCACGCATCAGACAGTTCACAACTTCACTTTCTGTCTGGATGGAGCACCAGAGTGTGTTTGATAATTCATTCCCTTCATCTGTGCGCCCTGCTTCGCGGGAGATTTGGCTCAAATTCACTTAGCGCAGCCGACTACGCCACGTGCTTCTTGTCCGTGGTACGCGGGCAAGAAAATGCAAGACTGAACTATTACTAATTTTCAAACACGCTCTGGGAAAGGAAATTGATATGGAGAGATATAACGTGCTGGACCTCTTTTGCGGATGCGGGGGAATGTCATGGGGGTTAGCAAAAAGAGGATTCAATATTGTGGCTGGTTTTGATATATGGGATACCGCTTTAAAAACATATCAGCTTAATCATAAAAACGCAAAAACAGTAAATTTAGATATCACCGACGCCGACCCGATAGAAGTGCTTAAAAGTATAGGAATTGATCCAAAAAGTATAGATGTTATTATTGGCGGTCCCCCATGTCAGGGATTTTCAAAAAACACCCCTGTTTCCTGGAGAGCTTTAGAGGATCCAAGAAATCAGCTGTACAAAGCGTATCTAAGGTTTGTTAGAGATGTGAATCCCAAAGTTGCGATCATAGAAAACGTTGCCGAAATCTATAATGCATTTAATGGTATTATAAGGGATGAAATTGTTAATACGCTTAACGGATGGGGATATAAGGTTAAGGTAAAAATTGTTAATATGTCAAATTATGGAATTCCTCAAAAACGGCGCAGATGTTTTTTCTTTGCGTCAAAAAAAGGAATCCCTTCGTTTCCAAAAGAAGATGAGAAGATTCTTGCAGGATGGGATGCTATTTCTGATTTACCAATCGTAAATCAGGGTGAGGGTTATGATGGAATGCCATATAGTAATGGCGCATTGAATGAGTATCAACGCCATATGAGAATGAATTCCACTTCATTATATAACCATATCGCCAATATAATGAGACCTGTACAGACTGCGAGAATTGCATCCATCGGGCCAGGACAGGGACTAAAAGATATGCCTGAAGAACTCCAGGTTAAGAGTGGTTATTCCGGAGCGTATGGGAGACTCGACTATACATCTGTAGCGCCGACTATTACAAGATGGGTCTTTCATATTGGATCAGGCCGCTTTGCACACCCCCGGGAAATTAGTGGATTGACAATGAGAGAGGCGGCCCGTATCCAATCTTTTTCGGACGATTTTCATTTTTTAGGCAGCCGGAATGACCAGGCTGGTCAAATCGGCAATGCAGTTCCTCCATATTTTATGGAAAAATTAGCAGATAATATTATGGATGCTCTTCAAGGTAAGGAAGAAGAGTATCAACAACTTGAGCTTTTTCAAGACGCACAGGATTAATTTCTAATTTTTGAATATTTGCGGGAAGTTTGAAGCGCTCAAAGAATTGCTTTTGGTTAGGATACCATCTGTAAACACACATCTGGTCTTTCCTGCGAATACCCTGAAGACCAGTTTTGGTATGATCTGTCCATCTCCAAGTGATCTCATCCCGCTGGTATAACTTGATATCTTCTTCAAAAAAAGTAAATTTCTTTTTATCAATAGACTTCAATAAAACGAACACTCTTTTGTCATTTACATCTTGGAAAACCGCATCTTCCTCAACTTTTATTCTCCAATGTTCGAGCAGTGCGGCACCAAGCGTTTGAGGGTCTGAATGAATATCAAGTTGTTCAAAGCCTAGCGCTTTTGCTTTTTTAAAAATATCAGCACGTTGAATTACTAACTCGAATTCAGATTCTGTCCCGGCTTGAAAAGCCCACTTTAGGCTTTTTACGGAATAGCCGATTTTTTCTTTTGCGTCCACAACATCATATAAGCGCTTAGAACGAATGTCTGCAAAAGGATCGATGCCGTCAATTTCTTTTGTGTATTCTAAAATCGACTCCACGATATAATCTTCAATATCATCGATAAAAGGAATGGAAATAGCCACTCTCAGCCCTTTTTCCATTCGCTTAAGCTGTGGTTCAGTTAAAAAATATTGCATTATTTTTTATCCTCTAAAAACAATTTATATGTTTCAATTTCGAGGGCATCAGCGATTCGCTGGATGTTTTCTAAACAAATACTCCTGCGATAGCATTCGATGGCACTAATATAAGTGCGATGCATACCACATTTATCGGCAAAGGCTTCCTGAGACAATCCCGCGAACGTGCGATATTTTCTTAAATTGTCGCCAAAGACTTTTACAATATCCATAGTTGCAATCCTCCTCACTCTATATTATAATGAGTTTGAATACTATAAGTCTACACACAATAAGTATCGAAAAGCGTATTCTTAAGGGATGATGTAAAAGGCGGTATAGCAGAAAAAGAAATGGCTATGGCATCAGGAGTCAATAGGTTTGTTTAGACGGTTGCATTTCGCCTCTGAATCCCTTATACTAAGTACATCGTCCGAGAAATAACTGGACCAGAGCGTGTTTGAAAATTGCTTTCTGGCTGCTGTGCGCTCCACTTGGTGGGAGGTTTAGCTCAAATGAACGCGGCACAGTGGGTTACGTTAAGTGAATTTGGGCCAAATATACCGCGCAGTGGGGTTTGCACTGAGGCTTTTTGACCTGTGAAATCGGGAAGACAGGCAAATAATTGGTCTTGTCATTTGGGAAGTAATGTACGAAGCATATACTTTGGAGACATCAGGGCGGTCAGGGGTGTCGAAACCGGACGATGGGTTTTACTTGCATACCACCACCAAAACAGGTATGATTTACAATGAAAGCCCCGGACGGCAGCCGTGAATGAGCCATGCTCGCATGAGCGAATACACGGATATGGTACGGGCAAGCCGGTATGAGTAAGCAGGGCGAGAGCCCGGATTACGGATAGCGGCGGAGATTGCGGGAATGCGAAGCATGGAGCAATCAGCTTTCATGCATGGATATGCCAGCGTTGGCAGGCATATCCGTTTAGAAATGGAGGACATGTTCCGATGGAAAGGCGAGAGGAAGAGACGGCGGAGGAATATCTGGAGCGGATTCCGTCCTTTGCCAGGGAAAAAAGTGATTTAAGGACTGTCCGGGAATTCCTTGGGCTTTTTGGGAACCCTGACAGAGGAATGGAAATCATTCATGTGGCCGGAACCAATGGAAAGGGCTCGGTTTGCGCGTTCCTTACCGCCATATTGAGGGAGGCCGGAATTCTTGTGGGAACCTTTACCTCCCCTCATTTAGTGGACATAAAAGAACGGTTTTCCATAAACGGCAGGATGATTTCTGAGGAGCAATTTGCGTCTGCCTTCGGGGCCGTCGAGGAGGCTGTCCGGAAATGGATGCAAAAGGGCGGACTTCATCCTACATATTTTGAATTTTTGTTTTATATGGGACTTTTCCTGTTTAAAGAGGCAAAAGTCAGGGTTCTCATTCTGGAAACCGGAATGGGCGGTCTTAAGGATGTTACCAATGTGATTGAACATCCCCTTGTCTCGGTGATCTCCTCCATAAGTGTGGAACACACCGCGTTTTTAGGGAATACGATTCCAAAGATAGCGGCCCATAAGGCGGGAATCATAAAACAGGGCTGCCCGGTGGTTTATGATTCTTCTGTTAAGGATGCGGAAACTGTGATTGTGAATACAGCCAGGGAAAAGGAAAGTCCATGGTTTCCTGTGGGAAATATTCCCTTTTTTTATGAGAATGAGAGGCTTTTTGCTGAACTGGAGTATCTGGGGAGTACCGCAGGGTATCAGGTACCATTTCCGGCTCCCTACCAGGCGGAAAATGCGGCCCTTGCCGTAAAGGCCATCGAGGTTTCCGGTTTTAAGCTTGACCGGGAGATAGTGGCAGAAGGGCTTAAAAGGACGGTCTGGCCAGCAAGAATGGAGCAGATTCTTCCTGGAATTTACCTGGACGGAGCCCATAATGAGGACGGAATCCGGGCGTTTTTGACGGCTGCCTGCCTTTTGAAAAAAGAGAGGAAGCCGGATAAAACATGGATTTTATTTTCCGTCTCTTCAGATAAAGAGTATGAACGGATGTTAAAGGAAATCGGAGAGCGGCTGCAGCCGGATATCTGTCTGCTGTCAGGAATGGAATCCGGCCGGGCTCTTTTGACCGATATGCTTTTTGGGGCGGCGGATAAAGCGATGGGACCTGGTACAGAAATCCACTGTTTTGATACTGTGGACGGGGCTTTGGAGCGGATGCTCACTGCAAAAGGTTCCAATGACCTGGTATTTATCACAGGTTCCCTGTATCTGGCCGGGGAAGTGAAAGAGAAGATACAGCCGTTTATGGAGGAAAATACATGATTAATTTTGAGGAAGAAATTGAGCGTTTCCGGCCAAGCCTCGAAGTGGAGGCGGTCAGCGACGCCATTGTAAAAAGCGATTTAACGGATATGGCGGATATCATGATGGAAATCATGAAGGAGATAAAGGAAAAATAATATATGGACTATTTGCAGAAAATCCAGTACGCGGCCAACGGATATTATAACCGCGGTCTGGAGATGGCCAGAGAGAGAGACCTTTCCGGGGCGGCGGAATATTTGAAGCGGTCGCTTCAGTTTAATAAATACCATACCAATGCCAGAAATCTCCTGGGTCTGATTTTTTATGAGATGGGGGAAACCTCCGATGCCCTGATTCAGTGGGTTATTAGCATTAATCTCCAGCCGGAGGACAATCTGGCGGACCATTACCTGGACGAAGTACAGAGGAAGCCCGGACAGCTTGGAATTGCCAGTCAGACCATAAAAAAATATAACCAGGCTTTGGTTCATGCAAAGAGCGGAAGCGACGATCTGGCGGTACTCCAGCTAAAACGGATTGTAGAGGAAAAGCCTAATTTTGTGAAGGCCCATCTTCTTCTGGCGGTTTTGTATATGGAACATGAGGACTTTACCAAGGCGGGAAAATCCTTATATAAGGTGCTTCAGATTGACCGTAATAATCAGAAAGCTGTCCGGTATATGGAGTATGTGAAATCCAGGACCGGAAAGGCCGATGTGGAAAAGCGGAAGATGAAGAATGCCTTTTCTCACAGGGAGATGCAGGACGATGATGTGATTCTGCCGCCCACGTATAAGGAGAATACCGGATGGCAGTCCATCATTAACATTGCCATCGGACTGGCCCTCGGTGTGATTGTGGTGCTTTTCATGGTCACGCCGGCAAGGGAGAGGTCTTTAAATTATGAGCACAATCAGGAAATGCGTTCTTATGCCGATAAGCTGAATCTGGCAAATCAGGAGTCCGACAGACTTCGGGCGGAGGCCAGGCAGTATGAGGAGGAAAAGGCCAAGGCTGAGGAGGAGCTTAATAACCTGATCGGCGATTCTGACAGTACATTAGTGCAGTACCAGACCCTGGTGGAGATTCTTAATGCCTGCCGGAAGGGAGACTTTCAGACGGCGGTGCTGCTCTATATCGAGATGGACCAGTCGAAAATTTCAGATGAAAGTATGGTCAATGTACTTGCGGAAATTAAGGCAGAAATGGATACTGGCGCTCCGACGGTTTTGGAGAGTCTGGGGAATGCCAGCATGACAGCAGGAGATTACGACGCGGCATTGCACTATTTTGAAGAATACATGAAGATCAATGACAGAAATCCCCAGATCATCTTCCAGATGGCCATGTGCTGCAAAGCCAAGGGAGATGAGGAGACAGCCGATCAGCTGTTTGGTCAGGTAATTATGAACTTTTCTGATTCGGAGCTTGCAGAGCGGGCAAAGGCGGAGCGGGGATATTAAGCCGGGTGCTTTAAGAGACTTTACGGAAGAAAAACTGTAAGGTCTCTTTTTCTCTTTATGATGAAAATGCTGCCAGCCGGCTGTGCGGGCGGCGTACTTGTACGCGGGGACGTACAGGCATTTGGCATTCAGGCTGGTATGAGCGAAAAAGCCATACGAACGAAGTGCGTAAGGTGATTCGCGAATATCGGAAGCTTTTTGTTCGCTTTTTAAAAAAGTTCCGGCGGTTAAGGCTCTGACGGGCCGGGCATCGCCTGTAAAAGAAAAATTCAAAAAGGAAAATTCAAATTTGAGCTGAGGAGAAATCATATGAAACCATCATTTATTTATGAAGCAAAGGGGCAGACTTTGATTATTCACCTGCCCGGAGAACTTGATCATCATAACTGCCGGAACCTGAAATATGAAACGGACCTTCTTATGGCAGAAAATTACATCAACAGGATTGTCTTTGATTTTTCAGAGACCAGGTTCATGGACAGCTCAGGAATAGGGATTCTTTTAAACCGTTATAAGCAGATGAGGGCCGGAGGCGGAAGCGCCGGATTTTATGGAGCCGGTCCACAGGTGATGCGGGTATTGAAAATTGCGGGAATTCCGGCACTTTTAAGCCGGTATGATTCCAAAGAAGCAGCGTTAAATGAGTAAGGGGGAAGAAATGATGGAAAAAAGACAGGTCATGACCATGAAAATAGACAGCCTTTCAGAAAATGAAGAATTTGCCAGGGTGGTGGTGGCGGTGTTTGCCAGCCGCTTAAACCCCACCTTAGAGGAGATTGACGACATAAAAACAGCAGTTTCCGAGGCGGTGACGAACGCTGTCATCCACGGCTATCAAAACGGGGAGGGCACCATTTATCTGGAGGCGGCTGCGGAGGAAAATGTGCTGACGGTGACGGTACAGGACGACGGCGTTGGGATTGCCGATGTGGAAAAGGCCATGGAACCCATGTTTACCACAGCCGAGGGGGAGCGGTCCGGCATGGGCTTTTCCTTCATGGAGGCCTTTATGGATCAAGTTGAAGTGATTTCCGCTCCCAATAAAGGAACCTTGGTGACCATGAGAAAGAAAATTGGCAGGTGACGCATATGACAGACACCATGGAGTATATCAAACGGGCACACCAGGGGGATAAAGAAGCCAGGGACTCGCTGGTTACGGAAAACATGGGACTGATCTGGAGTATCGTAAGGCGGTTCGCCGGCAGAGGGTACGAGCTGGAAGATTTGTTTCAGATCGGAAGCATCGGGCTTTTAAAGGCCATTGACAAATTCGATCTGTCCATGGATGTGAAGCTCTCTACTTATGCGGTTCCAATGATTACCGGAGAGATACGGAGATTCTTGCGGGACGACGGAATGATAAAGGTGAGCAGGCCTTTAAAAGAACTGGCGGTAAGAATCGGAGCCGCCAGGGAGCGGCTTGAATTCTCCTTGGGAAGGGAGCCCACCATTGAAGAGCTGGCGAAGGAGGTGGGAGCCAGCCGTGAGGAAGTGGCGGCATCTTTGGAAGCCGGGGCGGAGGTGGAATCCATCTACCGGCCTATGAGCAAAGAGGATGAAAATGGAGGCTGTCTTATTGATAAAATAGCGGAGAAGAGCTCGGAAAATGAAAAGCTTTTAAACCGCATGGTGCTTGCGGATCTCTTAAAAAGCCTAAACTCCCAGGAGCAGCAGATTATCATAAAGAGGTATTTTGAAAATAAAACGCAGACGGTGATTGCAAAAGATTTGGGCATTTCCCAGGTTCAGGTGTCCAGACTGGAAAAAAGGATTTTAAGGGAGCTTCGGGAAAAGCTTTTGTCATAGAGGATACCCGAAGGGCGTTCTGAATATATGTCTATGAGATGGGCGTGCGGCTTTGAGCGAACGACAAGGTAAATCTGAAGGACATCCCGTAATACATGCCCATGTGGCAGGCGTTTAGCATTAGCCGAACGACAAGGTATACCCGAAGGGCATCCCGTAATACATGCCCAAAGGGCAGGCGTTCGGCATTAGCCGAACGACAAGGTATACCCGAAGGGCATCCCGTAATACATGCCTAAAGGGCGGGCGTTTAGCATTAGCCGAACGACAAGGTATAGGATTAAAAGAAAAAGTGCATACTATCCGCAAAACAAAAGGAAAAGGGTGTATGCGAATGAACTCACTGAAAAACAGGCTTCAGCTTCTGGCGGCAGTTTTGCTTCTGGCGCTGGTTGTTTTCATGGCATGGTATTTGTTGTTTCAAAAACCGAGATCCTTATACATGCCGGATGGGACGCTGGTATGCCATCCCCATGAAAGGATGGTGAAAATCGCATGAGCGATACGGTATATTTAAAGATTTCCCAGATCACAGAGATTTATGAGCCCAGTGTACATGTGAAGGATATTGCCGAAGTACACTGTCAAAACAAGGCTGTGGAGGCGAAAGTGAAGGCGGTCAGGGTCACCTCTTTTCAAGAACCTGAAAAAAAAGGCTCGTTTGTGGGGAGCGTCGTGGACCTGATGGGAATGTTGGAAGAAACCGGAACGAATGTGCAGATTGATAATATCGGCGAGACAGATTTTGTGGTGATGTATAAGCCCAAAGGGGACAAAAGCCGTATGTTCCAATGGGTAAAAACGGTTTTTGTATCGTTGGTGGCTTTTTGTGGCGCAGCCTTTGCCATCATGACTTTTAACAATGATGCCAATGTGACCGATGTGTTTGCCAACCTCTATGCGCTGATTATGGGAACGGCTCCTGAGGGTCCCACAGTCCTAGAGTTTTCTTATTCCATAGGGCTTTCTCTGGGAATTCTGGTTTTCTTCAATCACTTTGCGTCATGGAAAATTACGACAGACCCGACGCCCATTGAGGTGGAAATGCGCCTTTATGAGGACAACCTCAATAAAACGCTGATTCAGAACCATGGAAGAAAGGAGTCGGGAATTGATGTTTCTTAAGACTGTTCTTTTGTGGTTCATGGGACTTAGTTTCGGCGGTGTGATCGCAGCCGGGATTTTTGCCTTTCTGGCCATCATCGGCGTATATCCCCGCCTGATCGGGGTGACCCATACCAGGAAACATGTGATATTTTATGAGACACTCCTGATTATAGGCGGTACTCTGGGAAATATTATGGATTTATACCATGCGCCGGCCCTTGGGGGCGGAACAGTACTTCTGGCGGTCTGGGGCGTATCCATTGGCGTTTTCGTGGGATGCCTGGTGATGTCTCTGGCGGAAACTTTGAAGGCCCTACCGGTTCTCGGCAGGAGATTAAGATTGTCTGTGGGAATCCAATATGTGATCCTATCCATAGCCGCTGGTAAATTTTTTGGAGCCATGATCTATTTTACAAAGGGATTTGGAGGTACCTGATGGAAATTGACAAGAAAGAATATGGAAAATATGTGAAAAAGGTGACACCAGTACACAGTGTCATAAAAAATATGCTGCGGGCCTTTTTCGTGGGCGGTATCATCTGCACCATTGGCCAGGTTCTCATCAACGTATTCGGGAACATGGGAATGGAAAAGGAGGTGGCGTCTTCCTGGTCCACTCTGTGCCTGATTGCCGGGAGCGTAATTCTTACAGGATTTAATATCTTTCCGAAAATCGTAAAATTCGGCGGCGCCGGGGCGTTGGTGCCGATTACAGGGTTCGCCAATTCCGTGGTAGCGCCGGCGATTGAGTATAAGGCGGAGGGCCAGGTGTTCGGGGTTGGATGTAAGATATTTACGATTGCAGGGCCGGTGATTTTGTATGGGATATTGAGTAGTTGGGTACTTGGTGTGATTTATTGGGTTGGGAAGATGATTGGGGTATTTTGAGGATAGTTATAGAAAAGAGATAGAAGCGGAAGCTGTGTTGTGAACAGGTTAGTGAATGAAATGATTTGCTAGTACTACAGCGTACATTTAATATCATACTCACTTTTTGCAAAGGAATTTGCGTATAATTAGTAGTAATTACAACCGAATGCCGCAGCTTCACACAAGCTGATTTCGAAATGTACGCTGTAGTACTAGAGCGTGTCTGAAAATTAAAAAATGCACAAAATCTGTCGAGA
>CAJUDN010000080.1 GCA_910585355.1 uncultured Lachnospiraceae bacterium | reverse complement strand
GAATATTTTGTCAGCCTGCAAGGCGGAGGAAGGAGGCGATGCGGTGGCATCGTTGGCTGACAGCGCTGTGCGCCAGTGGCACACGTTTAACACGGACCGAAGCGGAGCGTAGACCAACGCGGCAGATGGCAAAATAGGCGGTGCTGAACGTATGATTACTGACCGGATGGGGCACTCGATGTCAAGCCCGCTTGTACGGCAGTTTTCATCCGTTTTTTAACATCGGGCGGACGTCTTCGGATTTCGCAGTTCACCCCGCTCTGAACGGTTACAGCATGCGGCCATTTAAAATCGCTACGCAGTCACAGCCTCTACTTTCCAAGCTGATTTAAACGTTCCTTCACCTGTTCCATCATCTGCGTGTACTTTAAAAGCTTTGCCTTCTCCTCATCAATCTTTGCCTGAGGAGCCTTACTTACAAACTTTTCATTATTTAACATTCCGTTTACACGGGCCAGCTCCTTTGCCAGACGTTCTTCCTCTTTCTTTAATCGTTCTGTCTCCTTCTCAATATCCACCAGCTCTGCAAAAGGCATATAGATGGCCGCATTGGGAATCACTGCGGAAACTGCATCCTCGCCAATTCCTGTCCTGTCCCTTTGAATCATCACCTCACTGGCAGAGCCGAGGGTTGCAAAGAACACCCTGCTGTGGTCAAAGATGCGGCAAAGCTCTTCGCTTTCAGACACAACAAATACCTTCGCTTTCTTGCTGGGCGGAACATTCATGGAAGAACGCACATTCCGGATGGCGCGAACGGCCTCTTTAATGGTTTCAACGGCATGCTCCTCCTCTGCAAAATCCCACTCTGCCTTATACTCCGGCCATCTGGAGATCATGATAGACGGCTCCTCTTCCTGCAGGTTGCAGAAAATCTCCTCAGAGATAAAGGGCATAAAAGGATGGAGCAGCTTCAGGGAGTTAATCAGCACATTCTTTAAGGTCCAGAGGGCCGCCGCCTTGGTAGTATCCTCATCATTCCAGAGGCGCGGCTTCACCATCTCAATGTACCAGTCGCAGAATTCCTCCCAGATAAAATCATATACCTTCTGAAGCGCGATTCCCAGCTCATATTTGTCCATGTTCTCCGTAACTTCCTTCGCCAGGTCATTGACCTTGGAAAGAATCCACTTATCCGCCATAGTAAGCGCAGAAAGATCCACGTCATGAACCGGCGCCTTTTCCATGTTCATCATGATAAAACGGCTGGCATTCCATACCTTGTTAGCAAAGTTTCTGCTGGCTTCCACTCTTTCCCAGTAGAAACGCATGTCATTTCCGGGCGCGTTCCCTGTCATTAAGGTCATACGGAGAGCGTCCGCGCCGTATTTATCAATGACCTCCAGCGGGTCAATGCCGTTTCCTAAGGACTTGCTCATTTTCCGCCCCTGGGAGTCACGAACCAGCCCATGAATCAGCACCGTATGGAACGGACAGTCACCTGTCTGTTCCATGCCGGAAAATACCATTCGGATTACCCAGAAAAAGATAATATCATATCCGGTCACCAGTACATCGGTGGGATAGAAATATTCTAACTCTTTTGTTTTTTCCGGCCATCCAAGTGTGGAGAAGGGCCATAAAGCGGAGGAGAACCAGGTATCCAGGGTGTCCTCGTCCTGTTCTAAATGGGTACAGCCGCACTTAGGACATTTTTCCGGCATACTCTTGGAAACGGTCATCTCGCCGCACTCCTCACAGTAATAAGCCGGAATTCTGTGGCCCCACCAGAGCTGTCTGGAAATACACCAGTCGCGGATTCCCTCCAGCCAGTGAAGATAAGTTTTCCCAAAGCTCTCGGGAACAAACTTAAGCTGTCCGCTCTTTAACGCTTCGATGGCCGGCTTGGCCATTTCATCCATCTTTACAAACCACTGGGGCTTTACCATGGGTTCCACGGTGGTTTTGCAACGGTCGTGAATGCCGACGTTATGGGAATGGGGAACCACCTTTACCAGAAGGCCCTGTTCCTTTAAATCCTCCACCATGGCCTTTCTGGCCTCATAGCGGTCCATCCCAAAATATTTCCCCGGTACGTTTATGGTGGCGTCGTCGTTCATGATGCAGATTTCTTTCAGGCTGTGGCGTTTTCCAACTTCAAAGTCATTGGGGTCGTGGGCTGGGGTGATCTTTACGCATCCTGTTCCAAATTCCTTATCTACATATGCATCGGCAACCACCGGAATCTCCCGGTCCGTGAGAGGAAGCTTAAGCATCTTCCCAATCAGGTCCTTATACCGCTCATCTTCCGGATTTACAGCAACAGCCGTGTCGCCCAGAAGTGTTTCCGGCCTGGTAGTGGCGATTTCCACAAAGCGTCCCTCTTCTCCCACAATGGGGTAATTGATATGCCAGAAGAAGCCGTCCTGCTCCTCATGCAGCACCTCCGCATCGGAAATAGAGGTCCGGCACACGGGACACCAGTTGATGATTCTGGAACCCTTGTAAATATATCCCTTCTCATACAGCCTCGTAAACACTTCCATAACAGCATCGGAGCAGCCCTCGTCCATAGTAAAACGCTCTCTGTCCCAGTCAGCGGAGGAACCCATCTTATGAAGCTGGGTAATGATTCTTGCGCCGTACTCCTCCCGCCACTTCCAGGCCTCCTTTAAAAAGCCCTCGCGTCCCAGGTCGCTTTTTTCTATTCCTTCTTTTTTCAGCTTGTCAATGACCTTAACCTCTGTGGCAATGGCCGCGTGGTCTGTTCCGGGCTGCCACAGCGCTTCATATCCCTGCATCCTCTTATAACGGATCAAAATATCCTGCATGGTATTATCCAGGGCATGTCCCATGTGAAGCTGTCCTGTGATGTTAGGCGGCGGCATGACAATAGTAAAGGGCTTCTTCCCCTCTCTCTTTCCTCTTTCCGCATCGGCGTGGAAATACTTATTATTCAGCCATTTTTGGTACAGGCGCTCCTCAATATCCGCCGGATTGTAGGTCTTTTCCAGTTCTTTCATAATTATTCTCTCCTTCTATTCTCTTTCTGCAACCATCACAGCAACAGTTCTGGTAAATTAACGCAGCCTTACAAGCGTGCTTCCCGCGCCTCCCGCGCGAACACGAAACGAGCCAGGCAGGCAATCGTCTTGAACCAATTATCGTGTTCCCCTCGTTTCCCGTACGCAAACGAAACGGCCGCAGGCGTCACATCTGCTTTCTCACGATCCTGTATTCATCGTCCGGCTGATAAAGGGGGCAGGAAAAATCCGTCCCCTCAAGGAACGCGGACATCTCATCCTCATCCAGATCCGCCTCGCAGACGTAATATTCATACGCTTCCTCATATGCATAAAAGGCGCAGCTTTCACAGCTCCCCGTTTTCTTTGGTTTCTTCTTATCCATGGTCCACCGCTTCCATTTCATATCCGTCATAGACGACTCCATCATAATTGACGTATTCCGCCACAAAGGCGGTTTCCGTAAATCCCACAGTCTCATAGCAGGCCTTTGCCTGGGGATTGTTCCTAAAAACGCCCAGAGTCACTTTTTTCATTCCCAGGATCCGGAACGCATACCAAAGAGCCTGTCTCATCATCTCTTTTCCGCATCCCGTTCCCCTGGCCCTCGGATCCACCACAATGAATCCCATCCGGATGGTCCCCGTTTCATAATCGGCGAGACGCATCAGAAAATGTCCCACCGGCTTTCCTCTTTCGTCCAAGGCTGTCATAAGCCATCCGCTGTCCTCCCTGAGACACCACAGACTGAAATATCCATCCAGCTGTTCGATGGAAAGGGGGTATTCAAACTTATTGCAGCTCCACTTAATAAAAGCTTCCTCATCAGCATCTTTCCACCATTCCAAAAGACTCCATGCGTCTGACGGCTTATAGGGCCTTAACCGTATCATATGCTCTCTCCTTTCCTCCGGGATTCCATACCCTTTCTTCCCGGGCAAAGAACCACAGAAAATAACGAAACATGTGCTCTTTAGCGCGCACTCGCGCCGGAGCAGGCGGGAAAGCAGCCTATACCTTTTGGCACCGTGTGCAATCGGGCGGGGGGCCTTTTCCCTGCCCGCGCCGGGTACCCGCCAGCCTCTGCCGGCATATTTCCTCCGGGTGCCCGTGTGCATCAAAAACGCCCTCTGCATACTGCTGCAAAGGGCGAATTTCCGCGTTACCACCTTTATTCACTGCCGGACTTTCCGACAGCAATCTCCACGGCTTTTAACGGACTCCATCCGGGAGCAGCTATCTTTTATTTTCACTGCTCCGGCTCCAAAGCTACCTTCCGCCCAATATGCTCCCAAACTGCCTTTCAGCCTCCGGACAGTTCTCTCTGTTGGTATAAGGGACGTACTCCTCTTTTTCTCAGCCTTTTTTGTATTGTATATAATAATAGTAGAAAGCAGACCGGTTGTCAAGGGGGCAGAGACATAAAACACCGTAACAGTTCAGCCTTGTAAAGATTCCGGGTAAAAGTACTTATGAAAGCTAGCTTTCATAAGTACTTTTACCCGGAATCTTCATAAAGCTAATGCCGCGCGCTTCTTGTCCGCGGTATGCGGGTAAGAAGATGCAGGGCTGAACTGTTACAAGGCATTACGAGGGGTATCTTCTTGTCCTGTTAAAGCGGGTAAAAAATATAAGAAAAGGGACTGTTGTAATACTGTTTTGGGCGGGTATCTTTTTGGTCTGTTAAAGTGGATAAAAATATAAGAAAAGGGACTGTTGTAATACCGTTTTGGGCGGGTATCTTCTTGCCCGCGTGCCGCGGACAAGAAGGATATTACGGGAAACTATTAATATGTTAGAGTGTGTATCTTCTTGCCCGCGTGCCGCGGACAAGAAGCATCGGGCGTCCGCCCGATGTGAAAAACCGGATGAAAATGGGCTTACAAGCAAGCTTGACGCCCATTTTCATCCGGTTTTTCTCGCCCTGCGGATTGTTACGTTATATCATCCTCCGGTACTCAAGTTTCCAGCGGTTTAATAGCTCTCCGGCTCCTGAAATCCGCTTAATGGGATCCTTATCAAACATATAGGATACCTTTTTAACGGAATCAGCCTCCTTCGCCGCCGTAAGGGCATCCGCTGCTTCCTGATCCCAGAAGCCTGTGTCCTCCGCCTTAAGAAGCTCGCGGTAATGGTCCTTCATGGTAAGTTCCGGTTCCATTTTTAACAGGAAATACATTCGCTTTAAATATTCCTTTTCCGGCTTTTCATTCCACGCACAGTCGTAAGCATGCATGGCCTTCTGGTAGCAGAACAGTTTGGCATAACAGGCCGCGATATTGTTCCAGATTTTCCCCTTGAACTCAGCCGGATAATTTTTCTCCCTGGCGGACTCCAGAATCTTCTCATACATAGCCACAGCTTTTCCGTAAAGCCCCAGTGCATAAAAATAATCGGCTCTCCGCTTCCTGTATTCCCCCGCCGAAAGCTTTCTTAAATTAGATACTTCCTGACGGTATCTTGTCTGCTCCTGTTGAGAGTAGTAGGCACAGTCCTGAAGAATTAAAAACAAAAGCTCATCCGAGGCCCCCCGGGTTTCTGTCCATTTGGCAATCCGTTCCGCGAGAAAAGGCATCCGCAGCTCGCTTTGCAAAAATGCCACTAGACTCTCATCCACAAAATCCTCCATCACCAAAAGAGGATGATGGTATATTACATAGCAAAGCTCCTGGGAGGAGTGGATATGGATTCCCAGTTCTTCAATAAAAAACGGCGATGTAACCGGCTCCTGTCTGCAAAGAATCAGACTCATATCCTCACCTCCTGACGGATTTCCGCATCCGTTTTGGGAAACAGCTCTCCAAATCCCCGGTCCACGATTTTTAACGCCATGGTTTTCTCATCCAGAAAGCCTGCGGCAATGCGGACCCTTGTGGTCTTATTGGGCCGTTTTGGAAAATTCTCCAGCGGAATTTTCACTGTCCGTTTCTGCTTGGCATCCTGGTGGGGGATAATAGTAAGTTCAATGTAATCCTGATTGTCCAGAATCACTTCCAGCACGCTTCTGGCCTCATACCAGCTCTCTCCCGCGGAGGCCAGGGCAATCTGAACCTTTGTATCCCGCTTCATGACCTCCATGGTTATGGTGGACCGAAGCTTTCCCTCGCACAGACATACGAACGGGTAGGAGGTCTGTTCCTGAAGGTAATCGTCAGCCTTTAAAGCAGCGCCCCTGGCAAACAGGGACGGCTCCACGAACACCCGCCGCCTATTACAGACCTGCTTCATGAAATCCGGCGCCCAGTCGGTTTTTGCAAACCCTTTTCCCGTAAGAAAAACAGAAGAAAACAGCTTTTTCTGGAGCATCCTCTCCCCACAGGCGCAGAGGATCTTGTCCGCCATCCTGGCCCCGGAGCCGCTATCCAGCACATTCAGATTAAAGCCCTCATCTAGATCCTCATGCTCAGCCCAGGCAGTCATCTGTCTCGGTCCTCTGGATACCTTAAGCTCATAATATCTGAGATCTTCGTCAGACAGGGCAAACATTCCCACCTGGCCGCCCCAGACATCCCTTCTCTGACTTAACACATAGTAAACAAAACACTCCGTATGGCTGGCAATGTGGACATTCTCCCTGGGAATATCAAGATATTCTGCACATCCCATAAGGGAATCCATCAGCTTCATTTCCATATTTTTTAATGAAATAACAAGCTGGGACACAAGAGCTTCCGGATACTCTGCCTTTACCAGATCCAAGACCTTTTCCAGAAACTTTTTAAGCAGTTCCTGTCCCTCATATTTCACCGCCCCGATGGTTGCCGTCCCGCCCTTTACGGCCAGACTCAAAAGTTTGTCCACCATGACTCCCTCGCCCACCAGCGTATATTTATATGCGTCTTCTCCGACACACCATTCCTCCACAGTCTTTTTCCTGCAGACGACCGTGGGGAGGACCCATGCCTCCTCACGGCCAAGGACCGCCGCCTGGGTGTATGTATCACAAAGATCAATTCCGATAATCAGTTTATCCATCCTGTTCCTCTTTCCCTGTAACAGCTCAGTTCCCCGGTCTACATAAGCGGGAACATTTTTTCCACTGCAAGGTTATCTGTCACGTATTTTGTCATGGTTTCCCTTAACTTTCCATCATCCTTCATTCCAAGATACAGGCTCATGGAATTCAAGGAAGAAAAACGGTTTCCCTTATCGCCGGCAGGCACCTCCGTACAGGCAATTTCACCGGCTGCTTTTTTCACACGGCCGCCGTCCTCATCCTCGTAAATCTCATATTCCATAATCTCGCCTTCAAACAGCACTTTTTGCCGCACATAGATCCCTTTATAAATCATCCGCAGCTCTTCCTCATGATACTCCTCCTCATCCGGCAAAATTCGTATCATAAGGACAGGCCGCGTGCCCGCGGTTCCATGGTACTCGATGATCTCCTTATCCAGCACATCGCCCGGAATATCCACATAGGGCGCCAGATTCTTAAAATAGGCAAATAACATCCCCTGCCCTGTAAGAACTTCCATACACCGCTTACAGAGGGCCTTTTGCTCCTCCGATAAAGACGGCAGGCCGGAATAAAACCTGGTGAGAGCCAGAAGATAAATTTCCGGTATTTTCCGTATCTCCGAACTCTGGTTGACGGCCCCCTCCAGATAAGCAAACACCCGGTCTCCGGGAACCATATCTCTTAAAAAATACCCCACGCACTTTAAAGTAAAATATGCCTTCACAATAGAATCACTGGTCTTTTTCCGGCTGGCATAGAAGTCAAAGACCTTATCCAGATGCTTATCGCTTCCCGTGAACATGAGCTGGGCCAGCAGCCGCTCCTCCATATCATAGGTCTCCACATGCTCCCGGACGGCCTGCACCAGAATCCGGTACATCTGATCGTTGGCCCCGTTATAATGCTCGCAGAGATAGTCAAGAATGACCCCGTCCCCGTGTCCCGCCGCAAACACCCGGTAAGCCAGATGAAGAAGCAGAACATCCTCAGCAAAAAGCCTCTGGAGAATCATCTTACTGCAGAGCTTCAAAAGCCTCTTAATGCGGATTTCATCCTCCCCGAATTCCTTAATCATCTCAAAAGCTTCCACAAAATAGTTCTGGGAAATCAGAGTTTCACAGACCCCCACCCGTTCGCTTCTTGTAAGGCTTTTCTTGTCCAGTCTCAAAAGATAAGCTCCGCCCTCCTCGGACATGGCCTCCTCTTCATTTACAGTCTGCTTCTTATAAAAAGAAATAATTCTTGTGAGCATTTTCTGCTGGTACAGCGGCTTGACCGGAAGTCCGTCCAGAGCCTTCTGAAGAATCATTACCTGTTCTTCATCAATGTCCTCCTGCTCCATGATCGCAAGGCAGGCCTGCATCTTAAGCATCGGATGATCCGGAGCCATCTCAAAGCATTTGTCCTCCAGCTCCTTTTCCTCTAAAACCGGTTCTTTTGTGTAGGAGACATCCATATACCGGTTTCCGTACACATCCTGGAACATAATGATACATTCATCAAAAAACAGCGGCACATAGGCCACGCCGTCATTTAAAGGATAGGCGTCCTCGCCCACCAAAAGGCTGTTGGACACCACCACATATTTCATCGCCGTATCCTCACAGACAATGCGGTTGGACTTTAAAATGGCCGGCAGTACTCTGGCCACCTGGCTGTCAATGATGTCGCGGTAGATCATATGTCTGTAAATCACAGCCAGGCGGCTGTTGATCCTGGACTTGAAAAGCTGCTCCATGGCAAACTGTTCCATGGCCCTTTCATACGCCTTGTAAAGCTTATCCTCCGGATCCAGGTGTTCCAGCACATTTTTATATAGAACGGAGCGGCTGTGACGGTCCAGATGGCTGTGTTCATAAGAAAAATATAAGAGTACCTGCTTCGGCAGCATGTTCTCATAATTCCCCGGAAGAGAATACAGATAATATTCGTACAGCCTTGTAAGGCTGATTTCCGCTTCGATTCCCTTCTCATACCACAAAAAGCTGCTTTCATTCCGTACATTTCCCTTAATTAACAGGCAGCATATGGCCGTCAGCATGTCCTTGCCGGGAAATTTCTCATAAAGCGCTGTCAGAGTCCGGTAATAAAGCCTGTGAAAAAATTTCGCTCCGGATGCCAGAAGGGCCGCCTTCTCTGCCAGAACTTCCCCGATCATCCCGTGGTTCGCCCCATAATAAAGCACATGGATCTCAAAGGCGTCCATGGACTTTAAAAGCTCCGGATGATTTTCCAAAAGCCTGCACGCCGCAATATAAAGAAACGGACTGTGGCAGCCGTTCTTATACTGGATACGGAAGCTCTCGTAAAGAGGCTCCTCTTCGTCCCAAAGCTCAGGCTCCAGCTTTAATAAAAGCAGCTGCAGATAAAAACGTCCCTTTTTATTATCCAGTTTCTTTCTGAACAGCCTGAGAACTGCGTCCTTCTTCTCTGGATTCGGATTGGTACGGTACTGCAGATACTGATAAAAGCAATACAGGGTTCCCATCCGCTCCCGATCTGAAACCACCTGTTCAAGGCAGTCGTCCAGACACAGCGCCGCCTGATCCGCCCGTCCTGCCTCCAGATAGGTCTCCGCCTGCAGTAGAGTTAAGATAAGGGAATTTCCATTGGCCCCGCGAATGGCATCCAGTTCCTTCTGTATTTTATTGACCATAAGCGCATTCTCATAAGCGCCGCTCTCATAATCCTCACGCAGCTTCAGATACCGGCAGATTCCGGCCTTGCTGATCTCATGTTCTCTGCCTGTAATGTCCACGGTTGTGTCGCCCATGGCCTCAACCCGGATTACCGTATCTCCATGAACCGTCTGAAGGCGGATGGCTCCGAGATTTTTTCCCTGATGCATCCGCTCTGGATGAATTTTAAATCGCAGCTCACAACGGCCGTCCTCAAAATCTCCCTGTGTAATCACCTTCCTGGGAAGCTCAATGAATTCTCCGTCGGCCTTTACCTCAATATAAATATAGCCCCAGGTGTTTTTCGTTAGAACCACTTTGTCGCTTATGATATCCAGGGGGTTTTCATAATTCTTTTTTGCGGTGGAAAGAGTCAGTTCAATGGGTTCCTTCACCCCAAGAGCCAGAAAAAATTCTTCCAGGGCATTCTGCCTGTTTCCATGTCCCTTAAGCCCCTCAAAGACAGCCCGCACATACATATCCTGTAAAAACGGAGCGTCTGTAAAATCCCGGTATTCCATGAGCCTGAGCGCCAGATCCATATCCTTTTTGGCTAACTCCACAAAATCCTCCACCGTATAAAGGGTCGTCATAATCCGGATGGAAGCCATCATTTCCACTTGAAAAAGAAAAGGAACCTCTAATTCCCCACTGTTGGTTACAAGGTTAATGGTTCCTTTGATGGTATCCCCATTCTCACACCAGGAAGTATCAATCTCATAGGCAATATGATTTCTGAGCCCGCCGTAGGCATGATTTAAAATTCGTACCCGGGAATGGCTGGAATAAGCCAGACCTTTGATATATAAATTATTCTCACTGGATAAATAAAGTTCTCTTTTGTATATGGTATTATTTCCAAGGGTTTCCTCCACCTGGACAGGAGAAAGAAACAGCCTGGGACACTCAGCGTCCACAATGCCTTTCGCCAGACGGTTAATCCGTTCTCTCATAAGTAATCCCCTTAAGTTCTCATAGTGGTAATATCATATCACATTTTTTTGCTAAATACACTACAATTTTCGACTAAATTCCTCCGAAAACATAAAAAAGGCTTGAATCCCCCCCGGGAAACCTGTAAAATAGAAATACAGCTTTTATACG
>CAJUDN010000079.1:733-10722 GCA_910585355.1 uncultured Lachnospiraceae bacterium | reverse complement strand
AAAACTGACAAAAATAGTGCTATAGTCGGCCCGTTATATCGCTTTTAAACACATGATCACCCGGGGTTTACGAGCATTTTTGTACTATATTCTCGCCAGATTTTGTGCATTTTTTAATTTTCAGACACACTCTAGAACTGTACTCAGGGAAAAAGAATAAATGCTGAATAAATGCAACAGTTCAGCCTTGTATCTTTTTGCCCGCGTACCGAGGACAGGAAGCGCGCGGCGTCCGCCTTATGAAGATTCCGGATAAAAAATGCTTATGAAAACAAGTTTTCAGCGCATTTTTTACCCGAAATCTTCGCAGAACTGAACAGTTACGAATAAATAAAGAGGTTTCCCAATAGAATGGTAATAATCAATTTAGAGGGAGCCTTTTATTTTTATGTTAAGAAAGTGGAAGAAACCGGGAAAAAAGATACTTTCGGTGTTTGGAATATTGGCGGTTCTGGTGGCCGGATGTATTGGTTTCACGGGGTGCCATGGAGATGAAGAGGAAAACGCTAAGGTGCAGGATCTGGAATTTACAGTGATTGGGGAAAATGAGATTCCCCCGGCTCTTGCAGAACTCATCGGGAAAAAAAGGGAGAAGCCCTTCAAACTTACATACGCGGACGGACAGGATATGTACATTGTTATCGGAGAAGGCCCTCAGGCAGGCGGCGGATACAGTGTAGTGGTAAAGGAACTGTATCAGACGGATAATTCCATCGTCATACGGACTGAGCTTTTGGGGCCGGAGAAGGGCGAGGCATCCGGAACCGATACCTCCTATCCGGTACTGATCGTGAAGACCGCGTTTATGGAGGAGCCGGTGGTGTTCCAATAATTGCTGCAGCAGTTCAGCCTTGCGGAGATTCAGACAGAAAATCACGCTGAAAATTTGTTTTCATAAGCGGTTGCCTGTCTGAGTCTTCATAAGGTTAATGCCATGCGCTTTCTGTCTGCTTGAACCTTCATAAGGCTGACGCTATGCGCCATATGTCCGCTGTAAGCGGGCAAGAAGATTTAAGGTTGAGCTACGGTCGATTGCTGCCTGCAATCAGAAATCGGTACTTTACATCCAGGCTGGTTTTTGATAAAATTAGAAAACTTGGGAGGCTGCGGCACATTCACTGTTTCATAGGGAAAGCCTTATGATCTGGTAATGGTCCGGGCCGCTCTTCGTGTGCAAGAACAAACTTTTTCCTCCGAAAACAGGAACCTGAAAGGACATGCGGGGATATACTGAATCAAAGGAGGAGATAATCATGCTGCTGCAGGATATTTGGAAAGATGTAAAAGCAGTACAGGAGAGGGATCCGGCGGCCGGAAGCGCCCTGGAGGTCCTGCTTCTTTACCAGGGAGTCCATGCCCTGATCTGGCACAGGATTGCCCACTGGTTCTGGATTCACCGTATGCGGTTTCTTGGACGTCTGATTTCCCAGATTGCCAGATTTTTTACTTTAATTGAGATTCACCCGGGAGCCTGCCTGGGCCATGGGATTTTAATTGACCATGGCTGCGGAGTGGTAATTGGGGAAACGGCAGTGGTGGGAGATAACTGCACCATCTATCAGGGGGTGACCCTGGGCGGTGTGGGAACGGAAAAGGGAAAGCGCCATCCCACCATCGGAAACCACGTGATGCTCGGCGCCGGAGCGAAGATTTTAGGGGCCTTTGAGGTGGGTGATAACTGCAGGATCGCGGCTAATGCCGTTTTATTAAAACCCCTGGAAGAGAACAGCACGGCAGCCGGAATCCCCGCCAGACCGGTGAAAAAGGATGGGATTTTGGTTCCCGACACCACAGAAACCGTGAAGGAGGAACGATGCTGCCGGATGGAGGAAGCTATCCGGAGCATGGAGGAACGGATGAAAAAACTGGAGGATACGATAAAAGAATGACAGAGTCGTCAGACAGAACAAAGGAAATAGAAAAAAGCATCATTAAGCGGTTCCGCAAGGAGATCTGGCGCCCCTTTGTGCGGGCGCTGAATGATTATGAAATGATAAAAGAGGGAGACAATATCGCGGTCTGCATCTCCGGCGGAAAGGATTCCATGCTTCTTGCCAAATGTATGCAGGAAATTCTGCGTCATGGAAAGATGGAATTCGGCCTCAAATTTCTGGTGATGGATCCGGGGTACAATCCGGAAAACAGAGCGCTTATTGAAGAGAATGCCAGAACCCTTGGAATACCTGTTCACATTTTTGAATCGGATATTTTCAATGTTGTGGCTGATGTGGAGGATTCGCCCTGCTATCTCTGCGCCAGAATGCGGCGGGGAAATCTCTATGCCAATGCCAGGGATCTGGGCTGCAACAAAATCGCTCTGGGCCATCATTTTGATGATGTGATTGAAACCATTTTAATGAGCATGCTTTATGGGGCCCAGATCAATACTATGATGCCGAAGCTTTACAGCACTCATTTTCCGGGTATGGAGTTAATAAGGCCTTTGTATCTTGTGAAAGAGGCTGATATCCTGGCCTGGAAGGACTACAACGGGCTCCGCTTTTTACAGTGCGCCTGCCGGTTTACGGAGGAGAGCTCCAGAAGACAGAGTGAGGAAATTTCCAAGAGAAAGGAAATGAAAAGACTGATTGCAGGCTTCAGGGAAACCAATCCCTATATTGAAACCAACATTTTTAAAAGTGTGGGGAATGTGAACCTGGACGCCTGTATCGGTTACGTGAAGCATGGTGAGCGCCATAATTTTCTGGAGGAATACGGAAGATTCAGACAGAACTGTTATAAAGATTAAAGCATATTGAGGGAAACGCCGTCATACACTTTCTTAAAAGCAGTGGCTTTGGAAAGGTTTGGTGGCGTTTTTTATGATGGAACTGGTAAAGAGACATATCCACATGAACCGGCGCCGGGGCAGTGTCACATCCCAGATGACTCTGGATGATGATTTCAACGTGCCGGACACCATGGATGATGTGGAGCAGCTCATTTTAGACAGCGGGGAAATACAGATTGAGTCGGCGAAAAACCAAGGAGAAAAGGTGGCCGTGAAAGGGAAGCTCAATTTCCGCATTCTGTACCGCACTCCTTCGGGACAGGTCATGACTCTGGCAGGCGGCATCCCATTTGAAGAGAATGTGAACATGCCGGGGCTTTCCGAGTCCGACTATGTCCAGGCGGGATGGGAGCTTGACGATTTGAATGTGGGAATCATCAACTCCCGGAAACTGAATGTCAAGGCTCTGGTCACATTGAAAATTCAGGCGGAAACCATCTACGATGCCGAAGCGGCAGTTGATGTGAAGTTTGATGGAAATGTGGAGACCCTGAAACGGACCAGCACGGTGGCGGCTTTGGGGGTGCGGAGAAAGGACACTTTCCGGGTGAAGGAGGTGTTAACTCTTTCAGGAAACAAGCCGGATATTGATACGCTTTTGTGGCAAGATATTAAGCTTCGCGGCGTGAACACAAAGCCGCTGGACGGAAAAGTACATATTGACGGGGAGCTTATGGTATTTGCTATCTATGCGGGAGAGGACGGGCAGATGCCGGTCCAGTGCATGGAGGAGTCGATCCCTTTTTCAGGGGAGGTGGAGCTTGACGAGTCGGTGGAGGAGATGATTCCCTTTATCACCGTTCGGCTGGTCCATAAGGACATGGAGGTGAACCCGGATTCTGACGGGGAAATGCGGGAGATTTCTGTGGATGTCGTGATGGAGCTAGATATGCGGCTGTATGAGGAGGAAGAAGTGGAGCTGCTAAGCGACCTTTATGCCCTGGACCGGGAAATTCTTCCGGATACCGGAGACGCCTGTTTTGACCAGATTGCAGCCAGAAACCTGTTAAAGAACAAAATACAGGAAAAGGTCAGTCTTCCGGTCGGCCAGAGGATTCTGCAGATCTGCCACAGCGACGGGGATGTGAAAATTGATGAAATACAAATCGGAGACGGAGAGCTTTCCATAGATGGAGTGCTGGAGGTGCGCCTTTTGTACCTGACTGCCGATGATGCCTCTCCGGTAGGAGCCTCCACGGAGATGCTGCCGTTCCATATGATTGCCGAGGTTCCTTCCATTTCTCCCAACAGCGCCTACCAGGTTGAGCCGGGAATCGAGCAGATTTCCGCTGTGATGCTGGGCGGAGACACAGTGGAAATCAAGGGAGTGATAACGGCGGATATTCTGGTGTTACGCCAGGTGTGCGAACAGGTGATTCTGGATGTGAAGGAGCAACCGGTGAATGTGGAGGCCCTAAAGCAGATGCCGGGGATTGTGGGATATCTGGTGCAGCCGGGGGATTCTCTTTGGAAAATTGCCAGAACCTTTCATACCAGCGTGGAAGATATTATGACAGCCAACAATTTGCCGGACAGCTCTATTCACCCGGGAGATAAGTTGATTTTGGTGAAAGCCGTTCGGGAACGGGAGTAAAGATGGCGGGTGTGGAGCAAATCCATGCCCGTTTTGCGTTGAGGAAGACGGTTGCTGCGGCAGCGGCGTTCCGGCGCGCGGAGCAAAAAAACTTGGTGCGGACGCCCGATGTATCGGTATAACCTAGTGCTCCGCTTTCCCGATAGCACAAAGGGAAAAAGCGGAAACATAGACCCACTGCGTCTCCGCTTTTTCCTTTGCACTTTTGAAAAAGCATTCTTACTGAAACAGCAGGGTCTTTAAATTGAGTTATACTGCCATTTTAATATTTATTTAGGAAATTATGACAGAATGACTGGTTGCAATTCGGGTAAAATACCATATAATAGAGTATAAGCCGGAAGAGAACAGGCGACAACGCATCCGGCCGGTGCTTTATCATAGATTCGGGTCTGGAGTTTCCTGGCCCGGGGCGGTAATGGCAATCTTAAGGTGTCATTGCCGTTTACATAAAAAGGACGGTTATATCATGAATTACACGTATCTGCTTAAATGTGCGGATGCCACCTTTTACTGCGGATGGACCAATGATCTAAAAAAAAGGCTTACGGCCCATAATTCCGGCTGTGGTGCAAAATATACGAAGCCCAGGCGACCCGTGGTCCTGGCATATTATGAAGAATTTGAGACAAAGGGAGAGGCCATGAGGCGGGAGGCTGCCATCAAAAAACTTTCCAGGAAAGAAAAGGAAGCGCTGATCCGGGGCGGAAACATACATGGACAAGCCTGCCGCCAGATAAAAACGGAGAATCCCCGGAATGGGAAAAAAGCGAAAGAACAGACAGCAGGAGGAGAAAAAAGTGAATCGTAACATAAAAAAACTTATATGCAGCGGACTGGCGTTCTGCCAGATCGTTTCCATGACCCTTATGACGGCCTATGCGAGGCCTGACTGGCCTTCCGATGTGGGAATTCAGGCGGAGGCGGGGACCGTCATGGATGTGGATTCCGGGACGGTTATTTTCGGGCAGAACAGTCATGTGGAATATCCTCCGGCCAGTATTACAAAGATTCTCACAGCTCTTCTTGTATTGGAAAACGCGAATTTAAGTGATACGGTGACCTTTTCAGAAACGGCCATAAACAGCGTGGAGCCGGATAGCGGAAATAAATTAAGCCTGGTGGCCGGGGACACCATGACCGTAGAGGAGTGCCTGTATTCCCTTCTTTTGGTTTCCGTAAACCAGTCGGCCAACGCTCTGGCAGAGCATGTGGCGGGAAGCATTCCGGCTTTTGTGGATATGATGAATCAAAAGCTAGTAGAGTTAGGATGCACGGAGAGCCATTTTGAGAATCCCTCAGGTTTAAATGGCGATACGCAGAATGTATCTGCTTATGATATGGCAAAGATTGCATGCGCGGCATACAGCAATGAATCTCTCCTTAAGATCAGCTCAACCGTAAGTTATAAAATCTCCTCCACTTCCAATAACCCGGACGGTATCACCATCCGCAATGAACACCGTCTGGTGATTACAGAGGATAGTTCCAGCGAATTTTACTGTCCTGAGGCGGTGGCGGGAAAGCCGGGATATCTGTTAAAGGCGGGAAATACGCTGGTTACATACGGGGAAAAGGATGGAAGGCGTCTGGTTTCCGTTATCTTAAAAGGCAGCCCCAGACAATATTTTTTGGATGGAAAAGAGCTTCTTCAATTCGGCTTCAGCCGCTTTTATAATGTGGACATTGCGGAAAACGAGACAAGATATGTGACGGGGGAGGAACCGACGGAAATAAACGGCGTCTCCTATGCCCCCTCCGATCTTTATGTGGAGACCGGACGTATGATAACGCTCCCGAACTCCGCGTCCTTTGGAGATGCAGAACTGTCGCTTGCGGAAATGCCGGAAGACCATCCGGTCAATGCTGTGGCTCTTCTTCAATACGTTTACAATGAAAGAAAAATCGGACAGGCATATCTGTGTGACCGGGCCATTCCTGTGCCGGATGAGGCAGGAAGCTCCAGTGAAGGAGAGGGAAACAGTTTAGAAATGATGGAAATGACAACGACGGCGTCTGAGACTAACACTCCGGAGGGGGAGGCGGATGTACCGGTTTCCGGGGATCCGAATGAGGAAAAATTACCGGAGACATTAAGAGAACTTCCCCTTCTTCCCATGGCGGCTGTACTTGTTTTCATTGTTCTGGCAACGGGGACGGGCTTCTGGATTCGCGAAAGCCGCAGAAAAGAGGCGGAGGCTCAGGCTTTGAGGAGAGAGCGCAGAAGACAGCGGCTTAGGGAAGAGGGAGTCGGTGCGGAGGCCGAATTTGAGAGACTTATGGAGGAGAAACGAAACAGAAACAAAGACCGGCGCTAGAGAATCTCCCACGAAGTGGGACGCACAGCTACCAGAAAGCAATTTTCAGACACACTCTAGTGCTCCATCCAGACAGGCAGTTCACGATTACGATTTCTGTCTGGATGGAGACGAGTAATTACGCCACGGCGACATATCCGTACATTACCATGTAATGGCAAAAACTTCCGCCCATGACGAACAGATGGAAGATTTCGTGGGAACCGAAATTTTTATGTCTCGAGTTAAAAATCGGAAGTTTCAGCGCATATATGATGCCGCCGGCAGTGTAGATAATACCGCCGGCCAGGAGCCATCCGAAGGCGCCTGGTGTCAGGGCTCTTATGATCTGTCTGAAGGCGGTGACACAAATCCAGCCCATGGCAATGTAGATGGCGGAAGAGAACCATTTGGGACAGTTGATCCACAAGGCGTTGACAAGGATTCCCGCAGCCGCGATTCCCCACACAAGGGCAAGAAGGCGGTATCCATCCTGGTTTCCCAAAACGATCAGGCAAATGGGCGTATAGGTTCCTGCAATCAGAATGAAAATCATCATATGGTCAATTTTCCGGAGAAGCTTATTGGCCTGCTCCGAAATATCGAAAGTGTGATATACAGTACTTGCCGTGTATAGGAGAATCATACTGACAATGAAAATGGCAAGGGCGGCCACATGAAGCCGGTCGGCATGGAAAGCTGCCTTTATAAGGAGAGGGGCAGCGGCCAGAATGGCCAGCACCATTCCGATAAAGTGTGTCAGAGCGCTGCCGGGATCTTTTACGTTTTGTTTCATAAATTATACCTCCAGTCTGAACGAACATGCCCGCTGACGCAGACATGGTTTATTTATAGCTGCTATCCGGGCCTTTCATTGCGAAGAAATAAAAACCTTTACACATAGTTTTTAAAACTACTTATTATGTTTGAATATACTATAACACTTTGAATGAAATTATTCAAGGGTTTTTTCCGTATAAAAAATTTTTGGCAGCAGTTCAGCCTTGCGGGGATTCCTCATATAATAGAGCTGAAAACTTGTTTCCATAAGCGTTTTTACTTGGCATCTTCATAAGGCAGACGCCGCATGCTTCTTGTTCGCGGTATGCGGGCAAGAAGGTTGCAAGGCTGAACTGTAACAATTTTTAAAATAGTTCAGACAGAAAAATTTCCACAGAAAGGAATGCGGCAGTTTGGCCGGCCGCTTACAGCGAATAAGGGGCGTGCGGCCAGGCCGCTATAAAGGAATCGCTTATGCTTCAGATATTATATGAAGACAGGGACATCATCGTGTTAATCAAACCGGCCGGAACAGAGTCCCAGTCGGCCAGACGGTTTGCACCGGATATGGTCAGTGAAATAAAAAAACATCTGGTTATCAACAAGCTTTGCACGCCGGGGAAGGAACCCTATGTGGCGGTTATCCACAGGCTGGACAAGCCGGTTTCCGGCGTTATGGTCTATGGAAAAACGAAAAAAGCCGCTGCTGTTTTAAGCGGGCAGGTGCAGAATGGAAAAATGGAGAAGATATATGAGGCTGTGGTTTGTGGAAAACCTGTGGATAATGTGGATAACTTTGTGGATTACCTGAAAAAATCGGTGGATGGAAATTATTCACAGGTTGTGGAAAAGGGAATAAGGGATGCAAAACGGGCGGAATTATCCTATGAGGTAGTGGAAACGAAGTTAACAGAGGAGGGAATGCTTACTCTGGTCAGAATCCGTCTGAAAACAGGGCGCCACCACCAGATCCGTGTTCAGTTCGCCGCCCATGGACTTCCTCTTTACGGGGATATCAAATACAATCCCGGCTTTGCCGGAAAAGAAGGCGGCCTGGCTCTCTGCGCTGTGTCCCTGGCCTTTGACCATCCGGAAACGGGAAAACGGATGGAATTTACAAAAAAGCCCTCTGGAGGCATTTTCGAAAAATTTTACCAGGGCGAATAATCAAAAAGAATCGGCTCATACTATCTGGTGTACAAAGGAAGTACAAATCAGAAACGGGTGATTCCATGGTAAAGCCGCGCAGAAAACTGAAGAAGATTCTTTTTATATTGGGAATTACAGGGGCAGTCTACGGAGGATTCAAATATCTCCTGCCCCTTGTGATTCCTTTTTTGCTCGCCTATGGAGCCGCTTTGTGGATGCGGCCGTCGGTACGGTTTTTGGAACGGAAATTAAAGTTTCGGTTCCGGAAAAAGGAATATCATCTTCCGGCAGCTCTCATCGGCGGGGCGGAGCTTCTTCTGGTCGGAGGACTTCTCTTTTTCCTCTTTTATTTTGGAAGCAGCAGGCTTCTCTCCCAGGCCAGGCTTTTTGCCGACCGCCTTCCACAATGGATATCCAGGCTTGATATGGCTCTCACAGGATTCTGTAAAAGCCTGGAACAGAAATTTGCTCTGCGGGACGGGTATCTGGTGGAACTTTCAAAAAAGCTGGTTTTTGGCCTCAGGGAGGCGGCCAGGCAGTCTACCATGCCTCTTTTGATGAATAATTCCATGCTGGTTTTAAAAGGGCTGGTAAAAGCCATGGTTTTTCTGGTGATCTTTTTCGTGGCGGTTCTGATGGTGCTGCAGGAGATGGATGAGATCAGAGAGAGAAAAAGCCGTTCCTTTTTTCACAGGGAATTTTCCCTCATCAGCCGGAGGCTGGTTTCTGTGGGGAACGCATGGTTGAAAACTCAGCTTATTATCATGGCGGTCACATCCCTTCTTTGCACTCTGGGTTTATTTTTCATAGGAAATCCCTATTCTATCCTCGTGGGAATCGGAATTGGGCTTTTGGATGCTCTTCCGGTGTTCGGAACCGGTTCTGTGCTGATTCCATGGGGGATTCTTCTCTTTGTCCGCCGCCAGTGGGGAAAGGGGATCGTGGTCCTGGTTCTTTACGTGGTCTGCTATCTGGTGAGACAATTTTTGGAGGCCAGGATCATGGGAAATCAGGTGGGGCTTTCCGCGCTGGAAACTTTAATGTCCATGTATGTGGGCCTTGAGCTTTTCGGTGTGGCGGGGTTTCTTCTGGGGCCCATCGGCCTTCTTCTCATTGAAGATCTTCTCGCTATGTACTGGGAGCAGTAACGGGCCGGTATCATGATGTGGCCACAGTAACCCGTTGACTTCCGACAGAGAGGGTATTAAAATAGGTGTGTTAAATTGTAACTCAAAAGAGAAAGCCGGAGAATGTATGAAAGCAAAAATAATTCTGATGCTGGGAGTATTTTTCTGCTCCCTGTCATCGTCCTTTGTGAAACTGATGAACGCGCCCAGCTGCGTTTCCGCCACATACAGGCTGGGGTGGACGGTGCTTC
>CAJUDN010000079.1:0-723 GCA_910585355.1 uncultured Lachnospiraceae bacterium | reverse complement strand
CCGATCTTGCTTCTTTTAACGCCGGTGGTGCTCGGAAACGGTAAGAGACGGAAAGAGCTGCTCTCCCTAAAAAAACAGGACCTGGGCTTTTGCCTGCTGTCGGGAATTTTTTTGGCGCTGCACTTTTTTACCTGGTTTGAGTCCTTAAGCCACACTTCCGTATCCAGCTCCACGGTTTTGGTAAACACAGAAGTCGTATTTGCCGCTTTTGGATATGTCCTGCTTTTCGGAAAAAAGTTAAAAAAGGCGGAGCTTTCGGCCATTGCCGTTGCTTTTGCCGGAAGCGTTGTCATCGCCACAGCGGATAATGGCGGCGGAAGCGGCGCTCTTTGGGGAGATGTGCTGGCGCTGGCGGCGGCAGTCTTTTCCACGTGCTATACGTTAATCGGGACCAGAGAGCGGAGCCGTATCAGTACCATGGTCTATACATATGTGCTGTACTGGGGAAGTTTCCTGGCCCTTTTGGCTCTGGACTTTGGAACCGGAACCAGGCTGTTTGGATATGAACCTATCAACTGGGTGATGAGCTTTTTGCTGGCGGTCTTCTGTACTCTTTTAGGACACAGCGTATTTAGCTGGTGCTTAAAGTATTTGACGCCTACCTATGTGAGCACTGTTAAACTGGCGGGGCCTGTGTTTGCGTCTGTCATAGCTGTTTTCCTGTTTGGGGAAATTCCGGGTCTTATGCAGCTTCTGGGAGCTGTGGTGGTGCTGTCCGGCGTA
>CAJUDN010000078.1 GCA_910585355.1 uncultured Lachnospiraceae bacterium | reverse complement strand
ATATTATTCAGGCCATTACTTTTGGAACAGCAGAGGGCGTTATTAAGTTCTGTGAAGGGATTCAGGCGGCTGCCCCGGTGGACAGCTTTGTGACTCCGGAGCCGTGGGCCATGCCGGGGTATGATTCCGATGTGATCATGGCGGCCGGCGCTTTCGTTCAGGGCTCTTCCATTGAACTTTCCGCCGACGGCCCCATTAAGCCCCCCTATGCCGTATATTTCCAGGGAGGGCTGACCTGGTATCATGCAAAGCTCGGAATCTTAATGTCACTCCAGAAACTTTTCGATGCGGGCATTGTGGAATTGCGGTAGGAGAGTCCGCGAACTGTTACCTGAAATTTTCCCCGGTACATTGTGTTCCCCGGAAAAATATGATATAATCTATACTTATTCCAATGAAAGGCGGAGGACCATGAGAGGAAAAAATTCCTGGGTACTTTTGCTTATGCTGTTATCCGGAATTGTTCTGGGAGGCTTTATCGGGGAGATGACAAAGGGAGTCGCGGGACTTTCCTGGCTGAATTTCGGACAGTCCTTCGGGCTTAATGATCCGCTGGTTTTGAATTTCGGCATCCTTGTCATTACCTTTGGACTCAGCATCCGGATCACCATGGCAAGCATCATCGGCGTAATCATCGCCATTCTTACATACCATTTCATTTAAACATCAGGGGGCCTGGAGTGTGTTTAAAATTCATTCCCGTCATCTGCGCGCCCTGCTTTGCGGTATATTTGGCCTAAATTCACTTGACGTAGTCCACCACTACGCCGTGCTCATTTTAGGCCAAATCTCCCACGAAGTGGAACGCACAGCTGCCAGAAAGCAATTTTTAGACACGCTCTAAAGTACTTGGAGAGTCGGAAAGGCCAGGTGGAAAAATGAAACAGGAACCAGTAAAAACCATGAAAATGCTTCCGGCTTCTGAACGGCCCTATGAAAAGGCCGCGGAGTACGGAGTGGAGAGTTTATCGGACGCGGAGCTTCTGTCCGTGATCTTAAGAACAGGAGCAAGGAAGGCTTCCGCCAGGGATTTGGCGGAGGAAATTTTAAAAATAGGGGATCCTCCGGGGCTTTCCGGGCTTCTTCATCATACGCTGCCGGATTACCAGGAAATCCGGGGCATTGGCAGGGTAAAGGCCATTCAGCTTGCCTCCATCGGTGAGCTGTCCAAAAGAATCTGGAAGGCCGTAAGGGCAAGTGAATCGCTTTCCTGCTCCCATCCTGCGGTGATTGCCGATTACTATATGGAAGAAATGCGCCATATGGAACAGGAGCACGTAAAACTTTTGATTTTGAATACAAAAAATATTCTCCTGAGGGATGTGGACATTTCCAAGGGAACTGTAAACGCCTCCCTGGCAACTCCCAGGGAAGTATTCATTGAAGCTCTCCGGTACCGGGGAGCCGCCATCATTCTGCTCCACAACCACCCCAGCGGCGATGCCTCGCCAAGCGAAGAGGACTGCCTTTTTACCAGGCGGGTGGCGGAGGCTGGAAAATTAATGGGAATTCCATTGTTAGACCATATTATTATAGGGGATACTTCCTATGTGAGCCTGAAAGAACGGGGAATTTTGTAACTATGAAAAACACCAGATATTTTTTACTTGGTTTGTCGGCCTTTTGTATCTGCATGGTCGGAATCACCACCTTAAACGGCAGCCTGTTAAATCCGCTGAGAAACGCGGTGGGGTATGTGCTGGTTCCAATCCAGTCGGGAATCAACGCCGTCGGCAGCAGCATATATAATGAAGCCAGCAATTTAAACCGGCTGCGGGATGCGCTGCAGGAAAATGAGAAATTGAAAAGCCAGGTAGACGAACTGACAGAAGAAAACACAAGGCTCAGAGCCGAACAAATGGAGCTTGAGCGTTTAAGGAATCTTTATGAACTGGATAATCAGTATATGCAGTACAGTAAGGTGGGTGCCCGTATCATAGCCAAGGACTCGGGAAACTGGTTTTCTGTTTTCCGTATTGACAAAGGGGCCGATGACGGAATCAAAGAAGATATGAACGTCATTGCCGGAGGCGGTCTTGTGGGAATTGTCACCGATGTGGGAGCCAATTACGCAACAGTCCGCGCCATTATCGACGATTCCAGCCAGGTCAGCGCCATGGCCCAGCAGTCCGGAGATACCTGTATGGTAACCGGGGACTTAAAGCTTTATAAGGATGGCAGGCTGAATCTGGGCTACATGGAAAAGGACGATGATATCAAGGACGGGGATATGATTGTGACCTCCAATATCAGCGGAAAATTTCTTCCGGGGATTCTCATCGGATATGCCACGGACATTACGGTGGACTATAATGATAATCTGACGAAATCCGGATATGTGATTCCCGTGGCCAGGTTTGACCGCCTTCAGGAGGTACTGGTGATTACGGATTTAAAGGATGCGGGGTCGGAACTGGATGAATAATAATTTAAAACAGATTGGCATTAACCTGATTCTCATTATTCTTGCCTTTTCCGTCCAGACCTGTGTGTTCCCGCTGATGTCTTTCCTGGCGGTGTACCCCAACCTGATGATCATTCTGATTTTCTCTTTTGGATTTATCCGCGGAAGCGCTTCCGGCATGTGCTATGGGCTGGTGGCAGGGCTTTTAATGGATTTGTCGTCCGGAGGCCCTCTGGGATTTCATACGCTGATTTTTATCTGGATGGGCTATGTGAATGGAATAGGGACCAAGTATTATTATGAAGACTACATTACGCTGCCGCTATGCCTCAGCGTGCTCAATGAGCTGGCATACAATTTTTATTTGTATGTATTCGGCTTCCTGGTGCGCGGCCGTTTAAGCTTTGGTTACTATCTGGTGAATCTGATTCTGCCGGAAACTATATTTACTGTAGTAACTACCCTCGTTGTTTACCGGTTATTCCTGTTTATCAGCAGAAAGCTGGAAGAGATGGAAAAAAGGAGAGACACGACGATTGTTTAAAGACTTACTGGAGATACTGAAAGAATTTTTTAAAAAGCTGGTGAGTTCCAGACTGTTTATTCTCGGGGCCCTGTTTATGTTCCTATTCGGCGTTTTGGTCGTTCAGCTGTTTCATCTTCAGATCATTGAAGGAGAAAAGTACCAGGAAACATATATGGCAAAGACAGAAAAAAGGGTGAGTCTGGCCGGAACCCGGGGAAATATTTACGACAAGAAGGGGAACCTTTTGGCATACAACCAGCTTGCCTATAATGTGACTATCCAGGATAACAACGACTATCCAAGGTCTAACGATAAGAACAGAATGCTGCTTTTGCTGGTCCGCATCTTAAACCGTCATGGAGAAAAGGTCCAGGGAGAATTTTTCATCGGCTTTGATTCGTCCGGGGAAATGGTTTTCACCACCACCAGCGAAACTGCCCGCAAAAGGTTCCTAAGCGACTATTATGGGTTAAAGTCCGCGTCAGAGCTGGACAAACCTGACGGTTCCACTCCGTCAGATGTGACTCCCAGAGAAATTTTTGAGTCAAGAATAGAATACTATGGCTTGGATCAACTGAAAGACGAGAACGGAAATCTGATTTCTTATACGGAGGAAGAGGCTCTGGGAATCATCAATATCCGGTACACCATGAGTTTTACGGCATACCGGAAATATGAATCCACCACCATAGCCACCAACGTCAGCAGGGAGACGATGACCGATGTGCTGGAAAACTCCGCTGATTTAAAGGGGGTGGATATCGAGAAATCCACCATCCGCGTATACAATGACAGCATTTATTTTGCACCGATCATTGGATATATTGGAAAGGTCTGGGACGATGAGCTGGGAAAACTTAAGGAGATTAATCCGGACTATGAGCTTACGGATCTGGTGGGAAAAACAGGAATCGAGGCTTCCATGGAGGCCGAGCTCCAGGGAAAGAAGGGGTCCCAGACCATGTATGTGGACAGTGTGGGACGGATTTTGGAAATCGTGGATCAGAAGGAACCGGAAGCAGGACATGACATTTATCTGACCATAGACAGGGAGCTCCAGATCGGCATTTATCATCTTTTGGAACAGCAGCTTGCCGGCGTGATTACAAATAAGCTGGTGAACCGGGATCTGGAGGACAATGACTATAAAAAGGCATCCCAAATTCCCATTCCTGTAAAAGACGCGTATTTCCAGCTGATTAACAACAATGTGCTGGATATGAACGCATTTGCCGCTCCAGAGGCATCGCAGGTGGAAAAGACCATCTATGCAAAATACAGCCAGTCAAGGGAACAGATTTTATCCGTGATTCAGGCGGAACTTTTAAATGAACAGGCTTCCATGCTTTCCGAGCTGCCGGAGGACTTGTTCGCATATATGCAGTATATTTACTCTTATCTTGTGGATCAGGGAATTATTGAGACAGACAAAATAGACCAGAACTCTGAAGAATACAGGGCCTGGAAGAACGATACCATAAGCCTCAGGGAATACCTCTATAAAGGAATTGCCGACAGCTGGATTGATACCACAGGGCTTAATATAGAGGACCGGTATTCTGACGCGGATAAAATATATCAGGTCATCATTCAGTATGTGATGGATGATCTGAAAACGGACAGCGCCTTCACAAAGAGAATTTACCGTTATCTGGTGAATGACGGAACGGTCACCGGAAAAGAGCTTTGTCTGGCTCTTTATGCCCAGAATGTACTGGCCTTTGACGAATCTGAGGTGCGGATGCTGGAGACAAACGGAGAAGAGTACGCTTTTCAATTTATCAGGCAGAAAATTTCCGACATAGAAATCACTCCGTCTCAACTTGCTCTGGATCCATGTTCCGCAAGCTGCGTGGTGACAGATGTGAATACCGGGGAAGTAAAGGCGTTAGTGACCTATCCGAGCTATGATAATAATAAGTTTTCCGGTTCCGTGGACGCGGAATATTACAGCCGTTTAAATAACGATCTGTCGCTGCCTTTGTTTAACAATGCCACTCAGGCCCAGAAGGCGCCGGGCTCCACCTTTAAGCCTATCATTGCCGTCGCGGCCCTGGAGGAGGGCGCCATAAGCCTCACGGAAACTGTTACCTGCACGGGACTGTATCAGGAAATCACCCCCTATATGCGGTGCTGGATCTATCCGGGTTCCCATGGCCCCCTGGATGTGGAGCATGGAATCATGAACTCGTGCAATGTGTTTTTTGCGGAGGCAGGCCACAGGCTTTCCACCGATGAAAATGGAAATTATCTGCCAGATCTGGGAATAGAAAAAATACAGAAGTACGCGTCCATGTTCGGCTTAAACGAGGCATCGGGAATCGAAATTTCCGAAAAAGCTCCTCAGATGACCACGGAAAAGCCGGAGGCTTCCTCCATCGGACAGGGAAAAAACTCCTACTCCAATGTGCAGCTTGCCCGCTATATCACAGCCATTGCCAACAGGGGAGATGTCTATAAACTGAGTCTTCTGGACAAAATGACCGATTCTCAGGGAAACCTCATAAAGGATTTTACTCCCGAAATCAGGTCAAAGATTGATATTGCCGATTCCACATGGAATGTGGTCCAGAGCGGTATGCGGAAAGTAATTTCTAACGGCTCCGCCAACCGGATTTTCAGAGATCTGGAGGTGGATATCGCAGGAAAGACCGGTACGGCGGAGGAGGTAAAAAATGGACACACCATCAACCATGCATTCTTCGTTTCCTTTGCGCCTTATCAGAACCCGGAGATTGCGGTGACTGTCAATATTCCTTACGGGTACTCGTCTTCCAATGCCGCCACGGCGGCCAAGAATATCTACCGTTTTTACTATGGATATACGGATTTGGATTACATCTTAAACAACAGCGCTTTAAATGTTTTCAATGTGGAAATCGGAGATTAAAAGGGGGCTTCTTTTATGCGAAATGCCGTTGTAATAAAGGGGAATAAAGCCGGAATGATTGTATATCTGGATCCGGAGCTTGCCTTTGAAGAGCTTCTGGACGCAGTAAAAAAGAAATTCCGGGAAACTGCCAGATTCTGGGGGTTTGCACAGATGACTCTGACCCTGGAGGGAAGAGAACTGACGGCGGAAGAGGAATTTGCCATTGTAAATACCATTACTGAGAATTCTGACATTGAAATTCTCTGCCTCATTGATTCCGATGCCAATCGTATCGAACGGTGTGAGAAGGCTTTAAACGAAAAACTTATGGAGCTGTCCTCCAACACAGGGCAGTTCTATAAGGGAAATTTAAGAGCTGGGGATGTTCTGGAATCGGAGGCCAGCATCGTGATTATCGGTGATGTGGAGAAAGGTGCGAAGGTTATGGCCAGGGGGAATGTGATTGTTCTTGGAAGCCTTAGGGGCTCCGTATGTGCCGGAATTTCCGGAAATTTAAATTCGGTGGTGGTGGCCTTTGAGATGGCGCCCTCCCAGGTAAAAATTTCCGATCTGACCTTTCAGAAGGCAGAGAAGGGGCGGGTCCTGGGGCGGGGACCCATGATGATTCTTGTAGAAAGCGGGCGAATTTGTGCCGAACCCATAAAAAAAAGCTTTTTAAGTGCATTAAATTTTATTTAACACTGGAAAATTTTCTGCTTTTCATGTAGAATAGAAAGGCGGGAGAGTGTTATCCATGCTCCCCGGCGTATTACGCCAAAAGACAACTGAATACAGGAGGATATTCTTATGAGTGAAGTCATTGTGATTACATCCGGTAAAGGGGGTGTAGGCAAGACGACAACCTCTGCGAATGTCGGAACCGGTCTCGCCATGCTGGGAGAAAAAGTAGTTCTGATTGATACTGATATTGGACTTCGGAACCTGGACGTGGTTATGGGCCTGGAAAACCGCATCGTCTACAATCTGGTGGACGTAGTAGAGGGAAACTGCCGTATGAAGCAAGCCCTTATAAAAGACAAAAGATATCCCAACCTGTTTCTACTGCCGTCCGCCCAGACCAGGGACAAGTCTTCGGTGTCTCCGGGACAGATGAAAAAGCTGGTGGACGATTTGAGAGAAGACTTTGACTACGTTTTACTGGACTGTCCGGCCGGAATCGAGCAGGGCTTTAAAAATGCCATTGCCGGGGCGGACAGAGCCTTTGTGGTCACCACTCCTGAGGTTTCCGCCATCCGCGATGCGGATCGGATCGTAGGGCTTCTGGAGGCCAATGAAATTACAAAAGCCGAACTGATTGTCAACAGAATCCGGATGGACATGGTCCGCCGGGGGGATATGATGTCCATTGAAGATGTGACGGATATCCTGGGAATTCCGATACTTGGGGCAATTCCCGACGATGAGGAAATTGTCATTTCCACCAATCAGGGAGAACCGCTTGTGGGAATGAATTCCTTTGCCGGACAGGCTTACCTCAATATCTGTAAACGGGTGCTTGGTCAGGAGGTACCCTTAATGGATCTTGAGAGGAGCAGGGGATTCCTAACAAGAGTTGCCGGCCTTTTGAAGCGGGCATAAGCATGGTGAATCTCTTTGAAATCCTGACCAGGAGAAATTCCGGAACCATCGCCAAGAAACGGCTCCAGTTTCTGCTTATTTCAGACAGAGCCGGATGTACACCGGAAATACTGGAAATGATTAAGGACGATATGATAAAAGCGATATCAAAATACATGGAAATCGATACGAATGGGCTGGAAATCAAGATCACTCAGGTAGAAGATAAGGATGTTTCCGAACGCCTTCCGATTTTGTATGCCAGTATCCCCATCCGTGTTTTACTTACCAAGGGGACTTATCTATAATGTTTTCAGAGTACAACTTCAGAAACTTTAATTTCCGGCTGCTGATCTGCGTACTGTTCCTGAATTTTATCGGGATTCTGGTCATCAACAGCGCAGTGGCCGGAGATAAAAGCTATATCAACCGCCAGCTCATCGGCCTGTTCGGCGGGGTTCTGGTGGCGATTATTCTTTCTCTTATTAACTATCGTTTCTGGATGAAGTTATCCGGAGTGATTTATCTGGGATGCATCGGCATTCTTCTGGCGGTTATTCTGGCCGGACAGCTCGGCGGCTTTGGGGCCGGTTCCAGACGATGGATTGATCTTCCGGTGATTGGGCGGTTCCAGCCGTCTGAATTTGTTAAAATCGGCATGATTCTTTTCTTTTCCTGGTATCTGCAGAAAAACCAGGAAAAGATCAATCAGCCGTCGACTTTAATTATGCTGGGGGTTTTTGCGGCGGTTCCTCTGCTTCTCATTATGAGGCAGCCGGATCTTTCCACCAGCATTGTAATTATGTTTTTTATCCTCTGTCTGATTTTCATATCGGGAATCAGCTACAAGTGGATTTTCGGGGCTTTGGCTGTGACAGTTCCCATGCTGGCGCTCATTTTGTATCTGGCACGGCTTGATCTGGTGCCTTTTCTGGAACCGTATCAGGTAAACCGGGTTCTTGCTTTTTTCAATCCGGAAATGGAGCAGTATGCGGGACTGAACCTGCAGCAGGATAATTCCAAAATGGCCATTGGCTCCGGAATGCTTTATGGAAAAGGTCTTTTTAACGATACGGCCATTTCTGTTAAAAATGGAAATTTCTTATCAGAGGATCATACGGATTTTATTTTTTCCGTCATCGGGGAAGAGCTGGGCTTTGTGGGAGGTATGATTGTTCTCGGCTTATTTCTGATATTTATTTTTGAATGTCTGCGAATGGCAGGACGGGCAGGAGACCTTTCGGGAAAGCTTCTTTGTACAGGTATGGCGGCGCTTGTGGGCTTTCAGGCCTTTACGAACATTGCCGTTGCCACCGGGGTTTTTCCCAACACCGGACTTCCACTGCCCTTTATCAGCTATGGTGTAAGCTCTCTGGTGAGTCTATATATAGGGACAGGTATTATTTTGAATGTGGGACTTCAGCAAATGAAACCGGAATTTTAGGAGGGAACGCTTATGAATGTTGGACTGATTGCACATGACTCCAAGAAAAAACTGATGCAGAATTTTTGCATTGCCTACAAGGGCATTTTATGTAAACATACGCTTTATGCCACAGGAACCACAGGAAAGCTCATTGAAGAAGTTACAAATTTGTCAATTCATAAATTTCTGCCGGGACATCTGGGAGGCGAACAGCAGATGGGAGCCCAGATTGAAAGCAATGATATTGATCTTGTTATTTTTTTAAGGGACCCTTTGTCCCCGAAATCCCATGAGCCGGATGTCAATAAAGCAGTAAAACTCTGTGATATTCATAATGTCCCCCTTGCCACCAATCTGGCAACGGCGGAACTTCTGATTAAAGCATTGGACCGTGGAGATATGGAATGGAGAGAAATGTACAAATAAGTTTACCCATACGGACTGTTTTGGGGGCTCTTACGGCCGCCTTCTTTCTGGCGGGGTGCGGGCGGACCGCTGAATTGGAACACGCCTATTCTTTTGAAAGCCGTATGCATTCGTTTGAGGAAAAACAGGAAAATGTTTTTTTTGAGCCATTTGCCGCAGATCTTTCGGTGACGGATGATTCTCAGGATGACGGGACGGAATTAACAGCTCAGGCCGCTGCCGTTTTCGGTCTTGACGGGGGAGAGGCGCTGTTTTCCAGAAACGTATTTGAACGGATGAATCCGGCCAGCACTACCAAGGTTATGACGGCCATTGTGGCCTTAAAATATGGTACGCTTTCTGACCTGGTGACGGTGACGGATGATGTTGTAATTACGGAAGCCGGTTCTTCCATGGCGGGGATTAAGCCGAAAGACGTGATTTCCCTGGAAGACCTTTTATATGGTCTTTTGATTCCGTCGGGAAATGACGCTGCAAACGCCATAGCCGTTCATGTGGGCGGATCCATTCAGGGCTTTGTGGATATGATGAATGAGGAGGCGGCCAGGCTTGGGGCCACGGGAACCCATTTTGCCAATGCCAACGGTTTGACGGATCCGGATCATTATACAACCGCCTACGATCTTTATCTGATGTTTCATGAAGCCTTAACCTATGATGAGTTCCGGACGATAATCGGAGCAGGCGCCCATACGGCCATATACAAAGATGGAGAGGGAGCAGAGAAAACATCCACATGGACGGTGGGCAATTACTATATGAACGGCAAAAAAGGAACCCCGGAGGGCCTTACGGTTTTTGGCGGAAAAACAGGTACAACAATGGCTGCCGGGTACTGTTTGATCATGGGAAGCCGGACAGAAGACGGGAAAGAATTTGCCTCTGTTATCATGGATGCAGACAGCAGAAATGCTCTTTATGAGGATATGACAAAGATAATTACTAAAATTGTCAAATAGATGTTGCTTTTTTTTAGCAAATAGTCTATACTCATATCATAAACATACGATTTTTTATACAAATTATATAAATCCAAGGAGGAGATCATTATGGTGCAGATTATCGCTGGTAAAAAAGGAAAAGGAAAAACAAAATACTTACTGGATATGGCAAACGCTGCTATCAAAGAATCCAAGGGTTCTATCGTTTATTTAGATAAAAGCTCTAAGCACATGTATGAGCTCAGTAATAAAATCCGTTTAATCAATGTGGCTGAATTCCCCATACATAGCTCTGAGGGCTTTATTGGTTTTATTTGTGGAATTATTTCCCAGGATCATGATCTGGAAGTTATGTATCTTGACAGCTTCTTAAAGCTTTCCAGCCTTGAGGGAGAAGATATCTGTGCAACAATCGCCGAGTTGGAGCAGGTAAGCGCAAAGTATCATGTAAACTTTGTATTAAGCGTTTCCTTAGATGGAGAAGAGCTTCCGGATTCTTTAAAGAGTATGGTTCTGGTTGCCTTATAAATGACCGCTCCTTATAATGTGGATACGAATGGCATAAACGTTTTTTGTTTATGCCATTTTTGTAGTACGAAACGTAGCACCACTAGATCGGAAGAGCACACGTCTGAACTCCAGTCA
>CAJUDN010000077.1:9365-10849 GCA_910585355.1 uncultured Lachnospiraceae bacterium | reverse complement strand
GCTCATAGGAAACCCTTTCATTCATGGTGGTGCCTGATGGCAGGCATGGGGGTTTTCTATGAAAACAGCTGGTATCATTGCAGAATACAATCCGTTTCATAACGGACACAGATATCATATGGCGGAAACCAGGATACAGACGGGTGCAGATTATCTTGTGGTAATCATGAGCGGCGATTACGTCCAGCGGGGAGAACCCGCAATTTTTAACAAATATTTCCGGACCAGAACAGCCCTTATGTCCGGAGCCGATTTGGTTCTTGAGCTTCCTGTGTTCGGCGCCATATCAAGCGCCGCGGACTTTGCCAGGTGCGCTGTGTCCTCTCTGGAAAAATCAGGACTCGTGGATATTTTATCTTTTGGAAGCGAATGCGGAAATCTTCATTTTCTAAAATCCCAGGCGGAGTGTATGGGTATGGAAACGGAGGAAATCTCCTCTCTGATCCGCCAGGGCTTAAAAAAAGGGCTGTCCTGGCCCATGGCCCGCGCCGATGCATATGAAACAGCCGGATACGGCGCGGTTCCCTCCTCTCCCAACGACATCCTTGGGATAGAATATCTGAAGGCCTTAAAAGAACTGCATTCTCCCATGGAACCCTTTACCATAGCGCGCACAGATCCCGGCTATCACAGCGAAAACCGCAATGGTTCTTTTGCCTCAGCCACGGCGGCGCGAAAAGCCATTGAAGAAAATGATCCGGACTTTCTTATGAAGATCCTGCCGGATGCCTTTTTCTCCTGTTTTGAAAAAGAAGGCTGTCCCGCCGTAACCTTTGACGATTTTTCCGCGGTTTTAAATGAAAAGCTTTTAAACGCTTCCCAAAAACAGCTGGAAGACGCTTCCGGTATGCCAAAAGATCTGGCGGCAAAGCTTTATAAAAACAGGCTGCGCTTTCTTCCCGCAAGAAAGCTTACTGCCGCATCCAAAGACCGGCAGTACACGTACACCCGCGTAAGCCGCAGTCTCCTCAATGTTACGCTCGGAATCACAAAACAGGATCTCTCCTCCTTCAAAGAGATGGACATGTGTCCCTGGCTGAGGATTCTGGGGTTTCAAAGGGACGCTGCGCCGCTCCTTACAGAGCTTAAAAAGAATTCTGAAGTTCCCATTATCACAAAAACGGCCGATGCCTCCTCCATTCTTTCCGGGGAAGCCCTGCGGCTCTTTGAAAAGCACCTCCTCACCTCTGAGCTTTACCGCATGATATGCGAAATAAAAACCGGGAAATCCATAAAAAATGAATTTACCCGGTCTGTGATTCTTTTATAAGAGTTTTATAAGAGGGGCTGCGGAGGGCTGCGGCTGCGGCATTTAACGCAACCGAACCGCAACCGAACAACCACTAAAAAATGCTTACGACACTTTGGAGATTGTGGTATATTGAACATAAAGAAGGACATCTGCGCTTACAGACGCCCAGCAGGAGTTGCCGATAGACGGTTAGCCCGCTTAGTCAGTTACAGCTACAGCCGCATCCTTTGGT
>CAJUDN010000077.1:5168-9355 GCA_910585355.1 uncultured Lachnospiraceae bacterium | reverse complement strand
GACCGAAACAGGTCAGGCATAAGCAGTTTATACAGAGTTGGCTCCACATGGAGCTCTTCCATAATATCCAAAAGCTCTTTTTGATTTTCTTTTTTCTTCCCCTGCTTCACAGCGCGGATCAAAAGATTCTTCGGCGTATGTTCCATGTCAATAAACTCCAGAATCTGAACCCGGTAGCCCATAGCCTCTAAAATCTGGGCCCGCAGGGCGTCCGTATAGAGAGCCGCCATCCGTTCTTTTATGATTCCGTACTGAAGCACCGGCTTCATGAGCTGACTTTCCATCTGGCTGTTCAGTTCATGCTGGCAGCAGGGAACGGAAAGAATGACGGACGCGCCCAGACGCACCGCCTTCTCCAGAGCATAATCCGTGGCCGTATCGCAGGCATGGAGCGTCACAACCATATCCACCTGATCCACGCCTTCATAGGAGGCGATGTCCCCTGTGTAGAAGGCAAGCTTTTCATATCCGTAGCGGCGGGCCAGCGCATTGCATTTTTCTATGACGTCTTCCTTTAAATCAAGACCGATAATACGGACCGGATACCCCTTAAGCTCCTTCAGATAATAATACATGGCGAAAGTCAGATAGGATTTTCCGCATCCAAAGTCCAGAATGACCGACTCCCGCTCTTTATTAAGTCTTGGGAGGATGTCCTCGATGAACTCCAAAAAACGGTTGATCTGCCGGAATTTGTCATAGCGGGCATGAATGATCCGTCCTTCCCTAGTCTGAACGCCAAGATCAATAAGAAACGGAACCGGAATGCCTTCCTCTAAAATATACTGTTTTTTGCGGTTATGGGAAAGGCCGTTTTTCCAGGCGTCTTCCAGCTTCCTCTCTCCGTCTTCTGTTCGCTTTTTCACTTTGATTGTAGTTTTTCCTTTTTTGCTCACAAGAACCGAAGCCGTCCAATTTGCGGTCTCAAGCTGAGCCTGCTTGAATGTGGTTCCCATAAGCCCCGTCAGATAGCTGGCCGCATGGTCCCTGTCCATATTTTTATGAAAGGCCTGCTTTCCCCGAAACTCCTCGGCCTGAAACATCATGGTTTCCCCCAAAAGCACCGGATGCAGCCGCATTTTCAGCAATTCTGTTTTTTCCAGCTGTCCGCTTAAGACAGCCAGAACGGGATTCTCTGTCAGAAACGTTTCAAACAGCTTTCGTACTTCTCCCTGATTTTCCATTTTTAAACTCCATTTCCTGGCACTACAGCGCACATTCCGGAATTAACCTATGTGAAACTGCGGCATTCAGCTGTAATTACTACTAATTTCACGCAAAGTTCTTTACAAAAAGTGAGTATCATATCAAATGTTTGTATAATTCGCCTTAAATAATCATACGTTTCGCTGGTCTGCTTTCCCGATAGCACAAAGGAAAAATACGAAAACATAGCACCGCTATGCCTCCGCTTTTTCTTTCGCACTCTCAAAAAACATCCTCATCGAAACAGAACGCACAGCTGCCAGAAAACAATTTTCAAACACGCTCTATGCCGTCATTTTGTGGATTTCCAGACTATCGCCTTCCCCGCTATACGGTTAAAATCTCAGACATCTTGTCCCGCCCGGCCACCGCCATGTGAAAATCCGAGGCCTGATAGGGACAATCACCCATGTCCACCTCCAGGCGGACGGTCTCATAGGCCAGCTCCGGCATGTTATTCTCCTTGCTTAAGTGGCCTAACAAAATATGTTTCAGCTTATCGTTTAAAATACAATTTAAGAGCCGCCCGGCGTTTTCATTGGACAGATGTCCGAAATCGCCCATAATTCTCCGTTTCAGATAATAGGGATAAGGGCCTGTCTCCAGCATCCGCCTGTCATGGTTGGATTCCAAAAGCACCGCATCCAGATCCAGAAGATGATCTATGGTATACTGGTTGAAATGTCCCAGATCCGTGGCGACAGCAATGGATTTCGCTCCGGCTTGGATCCGGTATGCCACCGGGTCCGCGGCGTCATGATCAATATGGAAGGGCATCACATCCAGATCTCCCACATGAAATTTCACATCGGGAAGCACCGGGTTTAAAAGCTCTTCGGGGTATTCTAAAAGCCCCTTCATCTTTCGGATTTCCCGCAAGGTTCCCTGGGTCCCGTAAATGGGAATTTCATATTTTCTGGCCAGTACTCCAAGCCCCTTTACATGGTCGGAATGTTCGTGAGTGATGCAGATGGCGGACAGCTCGGCCGGCTTTACGCCTACCTCAAAAAGTCCCTGTTCCATCCGTCTGGCGCTGATTCCCGCATCCACCAGAATGTGCGTATGTTCCGTCCCCGCATAGATGCAGTTTCCGCTGCTGCCGCTGGCAATGCTAACAAATCTCATGGCCAAGAATCTCCTTTAACTGTTTTTCCGTTTCTTCCTCCGTCCCGTTGTTGTCAATGACGCGGCCGCAGAGGGCTTTGTACCAGGAGTCCGGCTTCTGGTTTTTTATGATGCTCTCACATTTTTCCCTGGAATAGCCGCGGCTTTCCATGAGCCGCCGGATTCTGGTTTCCCCGTCGGTATGCACATACCACAATTCATCAAAAAAATCTTTGGGAGCCGTGGTAAAAACAGCGGCTTCCACGACAATCAGGGGCTCCTTTGCTTCCTCCGCCTCTGTTTTTATGGCCTCCCACACCATGGGATGAATGATGGAATTCATGGTCTTAAGGGCCCCCGGGTCATGAAAAATAAGGTCTGCCAGCGCTTTCCGGTCCACGAGGCCGTCCTCTGTTAAAAATCCCGTTCCCAGAGCTTTGGTAACCCGGCAAAGCCCCTCTGTCCCCGGCTCCATCAGGCCGCGGGCTACCAGGTCAGCCAAAATAATCCTGGCGCCAAATTTTGTTTTCAAAATATTTAAAACACTGCTCTTACCGGCGCCCACGCCGCCGGTGATTCCTATGATTTTCTTTTCTCTTTTGTCCATGGATCTACTTTGCCTCAAACCAGTTTTTTCCGTCATGCATATCAATTTCCAGATCTACCTGGAGGACGGTTGCCCGGCTCATCTCCTCCGAAAGAATCTGTTTTACGTTCTCAAGCTCCGCTTCCTTTGTCTCCACTAAAAGTTCGTCGTGAACCTGAAGAATCAGCCTGGACTGTAAGCCCTCTTCGCGAAGTCTTTTATCCACCCGGATCATGGCGATTTTAATGATATCGGCGGCCGTTCCCTGGATGGGAGAATTCATGGCCACCCTTTCCCCGAACGAGCGCTGCATGAAGTTTGCGGATTTTAATTCCGGCACCGGACGGCGGCGGCCAAACATGGTGGAAACGTATCCTTTTTCCTTTGCGCCCTCCACCAGCCCGTCCAGGAATTCCTTTACCCGCGGGTAAGTTTCAAAGTACTTGTTAATATATTCCAGGGCTTCTTTTCTGGAAATGCTTAAATCCTCGCTGAGGCCGAAGGCGCTGATCCCGTACACAATGCCAAAATTCACCGCCTTGGCATTGCGTCTCTGAAGGGGAGTCACCTCCCCAAGGGGAATGTGAAACACCTGGGAGGCGGTGATGGCATGGATGTCCTGGGCGCTTTTATACGCCTCGATGAGCCGCTCATCCCCAGATAAATGGGCCAGCACGCGAAGCTCGATCTGGGAGTAGTCCGCGTCCAGAAATACATACCCTTCCTTCGGAACAAAAACTTTACGGATTTCGCGTCCCAGTTCCATACGAATGGGAATGTTCTGAAGGTTTGGTTCGGTGCTGGAGATTCTCCCTGTCGCCGTGATGGTCTGGTTAAAACGGCTGTGGATTCTTCCGTCGGGACCGATGTACGTTCCAAGCCCGTCCGCATAGGTGGAATTTAATTTGGCATACTGGCGGTAATCAAGAATTTTTCTCACCACAGGATACTCCGGCGCCAGCTTTTCCAGCACGTCAGCCGCCGTGGAATAACCAGTCTTCGTCTTTTTTCCGCCTTTCAGCTTCATTTTCTCAAAGAGAATCTCTCCAAGCTGTTTGGGAGAATTAATATTAAACTCGCAGCCGGTCATCTCCCAGATTTCCTTTTCCAGAATGGAAATCTGTTTTTTCAACTTTTCGCCATAATCCGAAAGCTCCTTCGGGCGCACGGCAATACCCTCTGCTTCCATATGAAACAGGGCATAAATCAAGGGAAGCTCTATGGTCAGATATAAGTCCTTCATCCCCTCCTCAGAAAGCTTTTCCATCAAAAGCGGCCCAGATGCATACGC
>CAJUDN010000077.1:4627-5158 GCA_910585355.1 uncultured Lachnospiraceae bacterium | reverse complement strand
AGATCGCTTCGGGAGGGCACCGTCATCCCAAGGTAGTCTCTGGCCAGGTCGTCGTACTCATAGGAATCCTTCAGGGGATTTAAAAGATAGGCGGCCACTCCGGCATCGTATATGATATCTCCGTAATCCACGGAAAGAAACGGAAGCATTCCCTTTAAATCCATAACCCAGACCTTTCCGGTTTTGCAAAGTCCGGTCATTTTATCGGCCAGATACTGTCCGGTCAGAAATCCTTCCGCGTGGAAAAAGTAAGACACGGTTTCATCCCAGCACAGGGAAAGGCCGCAGACGGTTTTTCCATCCGCCAAAAGATTTCCCCCGATTTTTTCCGCTTTCATGGCCTCCGCAAAAAGGGCCTCCGCCTGAGAAAGGTCTGTCACAGCCCTGAAATCATGCTTATCAGACGATTCTTTTTTCATATGGTCCCCGAACCTGGAAAGCAGGGACTTAAATCCCATCCGGCTCATGAACTCGTAAGCTTCTTTTGTATATAAATCTCCGATTTTCGCGTTTTCCATGGAAAAATCTATA
>CAJUDN010000077.1:0-4617 GCA_910585355.1 uncultured Lachnospiraceae bacterium | reverse complement strand
ATCTATAGGCGCGTCGATACAGATTTTGGCCAGTGCATAAGATAAATCCGCCAGATCCTTATGTTCCTCCAGGGACTTTTTCGCACGGGGCGGTTTCACCTCTGAAATATGCTCATAAACGCCCGCGCGGCTTCCATACTGTACAATCAGGCTGGTGGCCGTTTTTTCTCCGACAGAAGGAACCCCCGGAATATTGTCGGAGGAATCTCCCATCAGGGCTTTCACGTCAATAAACTGTTTCGGCGTTACCTGATATTCCTTTTCCACGTCCGCCGGATAATAGGTATGAATCTCCGTGGAGCCGCGGCTGGTCTTGGGGATGCTGATTTTAATATGAGCATCGGCAAGCTGTAAAAGGTCCCGGTCGCCGGAAACGATGGTGACTTCGGCTCCCTCTGCCTGGGCTCTTTTGGCCGCCGTTCCCAGGATATCATCCGCCTCGTACCCCTCTTTTGTGAGAATGGGGATTCCCATGGCCGCCAGAACCTCCTTCATTAACGGCACCTGCTCATGGAGCTCCTCCGGCATTGGCTTTCTGGTTCCTTTATAATCGTCATACATCTTATGGCGGAACGTCGGGGCCTTCAAATCAAAGGCCACTGCCAGACAGTCCGGCTTCTCCTCCTCCAAAAGCTTGAAAAGGATATTTAAAAAGCCGTACACGGCATTGGTGTGCAGCCCCTCTGCATTAGTCAGATTGGGAACGCCATAAAAGGCACGGTTTAGAATACTGTGCCCATCAATCAATAACAGTTTTTCCATACTTCACTCCTAAAAAGATGTTGGGGTCAAAAGGTCTTTTGCCCCCTTTGATACCGGATTGCTCCGCACTTTGTGCTCCCGATATCCTAAAAAAATAGAAAACCCGCCTGCTTCCAGATGCGAAGCTGCAAAAGCACCGACAAAAGCAGAGCCATCGTCATCAACGTGCTCACGGAATATCTGGTTATCTGAAACAGAAAGAAGCGACGGATGGTATTGGCCGACTCCTCTAACTTCCGCTTCAGATCGCCCACAATATCATAGGTCCCGTCCGCCTCGTCCAGCTTTTTTAATCCCACATCCACCATATAGTGGATTTCCAGTTCCTCACGGCAATTCTCACAGGTGTTAATGTGCCCAATGAAATCCTCCAGCTCCTGAGGCGAAAGTTTGTCGTTGATATAAGGCATTACCATTTTTTCCGCTTCCGTACATGTCATTTCCCGCACACTCCTTCCTGTTTTCTAAAAATCATAACCGTTCAGCCCTGCATCTTCCTGCCAGCGTACCGCGGGCAAAGAAATCCTCTTGATGCTGCTGTTCCGTCGCTGTCAATGCATCTCCTCGCCCGCGTACCGCAGATAAAGAAGTACGCGGCATCTGCCTTATGAAGATTCTGGAAAACGCTTATGAAAATTAGTTTTCAATGTGTGTTTTATCCAAAATTTCAGCGCATGCTTTACCCAATCCAGTACGTGTTCTACCCCAAATTTCCGAAAGGCTGAACTGTCACTATAAATCTGCAGATGATTTATAGATAGATTTTCAGTATCAATTTTGATGATGTATAAAATAAATACTATTTATATTTGTATTTTATCATACGTAGCTCTGTTTAGATATATCCAGAACGGTTACAACATACGGCCAATCCTGGCAGGGGAGGTCTTTCCCTGCCTCCTGAATTTCCATCCGCTACGTTTTCACACAGTCAATGAGGAAAACACGCAGACTTATCTAAACTGTTACCATCATACAACAAATCCGGATTGTTTTCAATCACTCAGAATCGTTTTCGAGGAAGGAATGGCTCATAATATAAAATTCCTCCTGACTTGGCTGGTGCTTTTTTTCCATTTTTTCAAGCGTATCATCATAACGTTTCGCGTCTTCCTCGCTGACTGCCATGACCGGGCTGTCCTGATACGTCCATTTATGTCCGGCAAGTACACCAGGAATCAATTCTTTTACCATCATTGCCGCCGGGTACTTTCCGTTTCCAACACATACATGATATTTTTTGCAGCTCTTAAAGCCGCGGCTGACATAATTGGCGGGACTCCCGAAAATGACAATCGTGTCATATCCCAGTTCCTTTGCCTTTTCAAACGAGTACTCCAGGAGCCTTTTTCCATACCCCATTCTCTGATACTCCGGCAGAATGCTGACCGGGCCAAAGGTTAAAATCTCTTTTACATGCCCGTTCTCATCTGTCAGCTTCGCCTTTGTGTACATGACGTTCCCAATCACACTGCCGTCGCACTCCAGAACAAACGCCAGATCGGGAATGAAATCCTCATGCTCCCTCATAATATGAACCAGGTAATGTTCCGTACATCCCGGAATGTAGATATTGTAAAACGCTTTTCTCGTAATTTCTTCCACTGTCTTGTAATCGTCTGCTCTCTCATTTCTGATGACTATGTTGTGTTCCATTTTTAGTCCCTCATTTCTTTCATGTTATGTTCTGTAAAAGGGCGTTGCCTTTTCTGGTTTTACCGATTCTCCGTCGGTCTGCGCTTTTGTTATTGTCTGAGCGCTGGCCTCCCAGTGTACTGACACACTTACTTTCAGTCAAATGACGCAGAATGAATTTTCAGTCTGCAAGGCGGAGGAGGGAGGCGATGCGGTGGCATCGTTGACCGACAACAACGCAGCAGATGGAAATTCAGGCAAGTCATTTGGTGAAATGTAAATGTGTCAGTACACCAGCTCCTGGTATGCCCTGAATTACTGCTGCAGCCTGCAGGTCCAGGCAAAAGATATTTTTTGCTGTCATAACTAATATATATGATAATGGCGGAAGAATAAATATAAGTATGCATTTATCGTGACTTTTTTCATGTGGCTTTTTGGGATTTTTATAAAATAAATAGAACTCTTATAAGGCTTTTTGAGGATTTTTCTCAGATAAGTTCAGATTCATTTACGTTTGGGCAGAGATTTCCATATCTAAAAGCTGTCTCTGCAATAATTCAGACCGGCCCATCCCCTGCACAAAGGGATAAACATAAAGCCGCAGTTCCCCGCGGCCTTTCTGCTCGTTATCCCTATTCCATACTTTTTCTACCACTCTTGCACAACACTTTTATACAATCTAATCTTCCCATCATCAGTGAGCAATGTCAAATTTTCCTCTATAGCGGTCGCCATGATTAATCGATCAAATGGGTCTGCATGAATCATAGGAAGATTTTGAATTCTTTCAAGATAGTCTGTCTTTATTGGAAGAATAAAAATCCGTTTCTCCTCACATTTTTTCTCCAGTTCCTTCACTGTTTCTGGAATATCCAGCTTTTTAATGGTCTTCTTAATCGCCACTTCCCATAAAGAAGCAATACTTAAATAAGCCCTCTCACTTTCCTCTATCCTCTTAGCCACCCTTTCTGGAAGCATTGGATCATCATGTAAAAACCATAATAATACACACGTGTCTAATATAATCATCACATATACTCCTTGAAACATTCTGGCGTTTCATTAAAATCATCCGCTAAAATGACTCTTCCCGAAAATCCTCCTCTTGTCCTGTACTTCTTATTGTCTGTTTGCTCTATATCTGCGAAAGGTTTTCTTGATTTAGAAAAACGCAAAAATCCCATGAATTGAATCACTTGTGCTAAATCCTCATCTGAAAGAAGCTCTGCCTCTCTCATTACCTGCTGCTGCAACGTCATAATACACACATCCTTTCCTAAATGACTTAGAACAATCAAATTATAATTATCTTACCATGAAAACTGCGCGAAATCAATCTTGAAAATTCTTGATTTTCCACAAGGTTTATGATGGTATTAAAAGCAGAATCATGGAAGTTATAGGAAACCGATACAAAAGCATCCTCAAGAAAGCAGGTATCTGTCTTATATGAGAAAGAGGTATCGCAGGCTGGCGCCTGGCCAATCCCTATCCCCAATGCCTTTATGCGTGCCTCCATCCGAGTCCAAAGCCTCGTAAATTCTGCGGAAGGATCGGAACTATTTTCGATTTGCCTTAACTCAGCAGGACTAAAAACTCTGATTGCAACATCGGAACGATATGGAACAATTTGCTGAATATCAACCCCTATAGGTGCATTATATACAGCACAGACTACATACTGACCAGAATGGCTGATGTTAAAATGGCACTGAGGGAAATCAGATAAATAAGGTTTGCCAAACTTTCCGTAACTGATTTGAGCATTTGGCGGGATGGAAAAATGTTTCCATAACATATGTCGGGCTAATGCACCGCCGACAATCATGGTGTCGGCGATGCGTTTGATCCTCTGGCGGAGGATGCGGCTCTGTTTTTCCGGAGGGGAAAACTTCATCAGAAAATTGGCTGTCCTGTCATCAAGCGGCTCCTCGATTTTGACCAAACAAATATCCGGATTCATACCCTTGCTTCCAAATATTCGATGATATCTTTCACACGGATGAATTTTCCGATATCCCTGTCAGGTATTTCAATATGAAATACATCTTCAAACTCCGTGACAATGGATACCACATCCAAAGAGGACAGGCCCAAATCAGCTTCCAGCATAGAAGTTTCCCCAATTTCTTTGACATCTGTGTAGTTACATAAAATTTTTATGACTTCATCAATCATTTTACTTCCTCGTATTATTAAATAGTAGTATTTATGAAT
>CAJUDN010000076.1 GCA_910585355.1 uncultured Lachnospiraceae bacterium | reverse complement strand
GGCGGCCACAATTCTGGAAACAACGGAAGCCAGAGCCACGCCTACCACATCGGCGTGGAGGATAAAAATTCCGATGGCATTTCCCACGATGTTAATTCCGTTCATTAAAACGGAAACAATCATGGTGATTTTTGAATTTCCCATGGAGCGGAACAGGGCGGCAGCGGCATTATAGACGGCAATAAAGGGAAGCGAAAACACCGTGATTACAAGATAGGTCAGAGCTGCGTTCATGACGCCTTCCTCCACCTGCCCGTAAAGAAGCCGCAGAAGAGAACGGTTCCCCACGAGAATTGTGGCCATCAGGATGGTTCCGAAGACGGCCGATGCCGAGATTAACTGGCTGGAGGCGCGCTTTACCAGGGTTTCGTCTCCATGGCCCAAAAGCTGCGATACCACTACAGCCCCTCCCGTGGCCAGCGCGCCGAACAGATAAATAAAAACCCCGTTTAACATGTCAACGAGGGATACGCCGGATACGGCCAGTTCCCCTGCGTGGGAAACCATGGCCGTGTCCGCCATGCCTACCATCATATTTAAAATCTGCTCAAAAATCAGCGGGACCAGAAGAGCTTTTAACTGCTGGTTGGTAAACATCAGTTTTGAATGGTCCACGCGCTGCTTTTTCGGTTCGATTATTTTTGCCCAGAATCCCATGGTATACCTCATTCCTTCCTAATATAAAAAAGAATGTGCCTTGGCACATTCTCGCGTTGAGCGCTGAAATATATTATACCATAGATGGGAGATTTTTGCAACTTGCATTGGGAGGTGCCTATGAAGGAAAGGAAAGAAATACTGGATTACGGAATGACGTTTCCAGACGTTTATATGGATACCCCGTTTCACGATGATAACTGGGTGCTTCTGCGGTACCGGAAAAATAAGAAGGCCTTTGCATGGACCTACGAGAGAGACGGCTTTGTCTGGGTCAACGTGAAGGTGGACCCGGAATGGCGGGATTTCTGGAGACGGGCATATGATGCGGTACTGCCGGGGTATCACCAGAATAAGGAACACTGGAATTCCATCCGGCTGGATGATAGTATTCCTGATGATGAAATTAAGCGCATGGTAGCGGAGAGTTATGATTTAGTCAGAAAGAAAACTTGATTCTCAATAACATGCCCTGCTAAAAGAAATAAGGCACTGAAATGTAGAACGGATTGCCGCTCGGCGATAACGGATCGTTCACATCAGTTTTGCAGGCGATGAGAACATATTTTTGTATGACACTGCATAGGATGGTAAAAACGATTTCAGGGGTAGACCCATGAAAGAATATATTGAAGAGCGGGCCATCCAGATAGCCAATTACATTATTGATGAAAATGCGACTGTGAGACAGACGGCGAAGCGGTTTGGAATCAGTAAAAGTACCGTACATAAAGACGTCACAGACAGGCTGATCCATATTAATCCGGGACTAGCGGCTCAGGCGCGTGTTGTGCTGGACGTGAATAAAGCAGAGCGCCATATCCGCGGAGGGCTGGCGACCAAGGAAAAGTATGAGCACAGGCTGCAGGCCTGCAGCCGGGAAGACGGGAGATAACAAATGAGTTCATAACACGTATTATGCCAATTATGAAGCCCCGAAACGCGTTCCGGATAGAAAAAATCGTTTTTGCATCGTTCCATCGTTCTATTGTTCCATTATAATATGCAACGGAAAAAAAGGTGGCCGCCGTCAGCCATCTTTTTTCTTTGTATTTTTTTATGAAAGGGGCTGTTGCGATATGGAAAGGTTCATTAAGATACAGTATACTGTTTTCAAACAGAAACGTATATTTCGTATGAAAACCTCATTTTGCAACAGCTCCTTCATACAGTAAACATTTTGTGGAGAAAAATCCAGAATATGGTAAGACGGCTGTACTTTAGTTTCATGCTTTTCTAAATAAAGAAATGATTTGAGATTTAAGAAAATAAGGTGGAGGAAGCATGGGAATTAAATGCGGAGCGATTGTTGTAATCGCAGTGCTTGTGGCAGTGATATTGGCGGGTCCTATCACTGGTGGGTATTTGCTTACGCGAAACAGCAGGAAGAGTTCCCCGACAATGATCTGGTATACTAAGACCATGGCGGCAGGGTTACATATGCGAGCGAAGCAGCGCTGGACCTTCAGGAAGATAATGTAAATGGTTCGGACGGCACCGTATGCCAGCGATCACTACGTTTTCTTGCGGTCAGAGCAGTGAACGCGCAGACCTATCTGGACTGTTACATTAACATAACTTATGGGGAGTTTTTTTGTTTAAAACAGTTGTTATAAAGGTTACGATAGGATAAAATAAGAACAGTCGGTTGGATAAATATTTGACAGTCGATTTTGGTCGTTTTTTGCAGAGAGATTTGCAGAGTGGCGTGAGTAGAAATAACTTTTAGTTGGTAATGAGCCCGATTGAGAAGAGATAGCTGCCTGATATGTGGTATGTCCATGCAGGCAGCTTTTTCTTTAACATGAAAAGTATACAAACTAAAAGTTAAGATAAAATAGTTGAATTTTTGGTAAAATCGTGATAAGATGAGGGTGGTTCAAAGATAGTGGGGAAAAAGGCGTATATTACGAACTGATAAATTGGAGCAGGCGTCAAACAGGAGAAGGGGGTTATTTTTTAAAACAATCTTTCGTTCACAAATGGATGGATGTATGGTATCCTAATTGTAGGGGAATATGGGGATTTGTATGTTTAAATGGGGGTAGTATGGAATATATAGCGCATATTAATGATGAAACGAAAAAAAAACAGACAGTAAAAGAACATAGTGAAAATACAGCAAAACTCTGCCGGGAATATGCGGTCCCTGCTTTAAAAGATGTGGCATACGCAGCGGGATTGCTCCATGATTTGGGGAAATTTCAGGATTCTTTTCAAAAAAGGATTTGCGGTGAGGACGTGAAAGTGGAACATTCCACATGCGGGGCGATTGTCGCAAGAAAATTATATCCGGGGCCGGCCGGCGTTATGATGGGATATTGCATTGCCGGTCATCACTCTGGAATTCCTGATGGCGGCTATAAGAACGATACAAGTGATAAGACAACTCTTTATGGGCGCATGAGCAGGGATTTTGAGGATTATAGCGCATATCAGAATGAGCTGCAAATCCCAGAAGTGAACGAGAAGACTTTTGCTGAATTTCTGTTGAAGGACTGTGGCAGCGCGAAGGACAGGCTGTTTGATAAATTTTCATTTTTTACGAGATATTGTTTTTCCTGTCTGGTAGATGCGGATTCCACAGATACGGCTGGCTTCTGTGGAAACAGTGTTGAGACGGAACTTTTTGCGAATTTTGAAAGGTGTTTGGAAAAGGTAAACAGGAGGCTTGATTCTTTTATCTGTATGACGGATTTACAGAAGGCGCGTGCATCTTTGCAAAGGCAGGTGTTCGAAAAGAGCGCTGTCGAATCAGAAATTTATCTGATGAATATGCCAACAGGAAGCGGAAAAACCTTATGCAGTCTTAAATTCGCACTGGAACGGGCGTTAAGGAAGCAGAAAAAACGGGTTATCTATGTGATTCCATATAACAGCATAATTGAACAAACAGCTGAAGTGTTTGAAAAACTATTAGGAGAGGATGCGGATATTTTAAGACATCAGTCCACATTTTCCTATGAGGATCAAGAAGATTACAATGAAAATTACCGGCTGGCGGCTAAATCGGCGATGGAAAACTGGGATGCGCCATTGATTATCACGACGGCGGTTCAGTTTTTTGAATCCCTGCATTCTAACAGGAGAGGGAAACTCCGGAAGCTTCATAATATGGCCGACAGCATTCTTATTTTCGATGAAGCGCATCTTATGCCTCAGAATTACCTGAAACCATGTCTGGAAGGGGTTTCTTATATTGCAAGGTATTTAAACAGCGAGGCAGTGTTTTTGACAGCGACTATGCCGGATTTTAAGCACCTGATTGAAGAATGTGTTTTTCCTGACAGCAGGATTGCGAATCTGATTGATGATTCTTCCATGTTTCCGGTATTTCAAAAGTGCAGATATTGTTATCTGGGAAGACTGAGCCTGGAACAGATTGCTCAGAGAGCGAAGGAGTTTCCATCAAGTCTGATTGTAGTAAATAAAAGAAGAACGGCAAGGGAACTGTTTGGAGCTTTTAACGGCAGATGCTATCACCTCTCCACGTACATGACAGCATTTGACAGGAAACATGTGATTGATGAAATAAAGCGTGAGCTTTACCAGATGGAACAGGAGTATCCTGACCTGCAGGATGTGCCAGTGGAAAGAAGGATTGTAGTTATTTCCACGTCTCTAATTGAGGCTGGTGTGGATCTGGATTTCTTTTCCGTCTTTCGGGAACGTTCCGGGCTGGACAGTATTTTACAGGCCGGAGGCAGGTGTAACAGGGAAGGGAAGAGAAAATGTGCGGAAGTCTTTATTTTTGACCAAGAAGACAATATTGGAAGGAGGTGGGAAGATGAGAGGGCCAATATTACGAAAGGACTTCTTGCAAAATATGAAGATATATCCTGCCAGGAGTGTATACAGGAGTATTATAAACGGCTGTTTTTTATGAAAAGGGATGAGATTTTTAGTGGTTCCATCGGTTCCATGTGCAGCGCCATTGATTCCATTCCTTTTAAGGAATATGGGGATTCCTTTGAAATTGTGGATTCTAAAACGGTTTCTGTGGTTGCAGTGAGGGATGAGAAGAGCAGGGATTTGATGGAACAGGTCAGATACACAGGGACGGGAATGACAAGAAAACTTCAAAAGTATACGTTTTCAGTATATCAATATGAATTTGATGAGCTGTTCCGTCAGCATGTGCTGGAGGATTATGGAAGTGGAATCTGGTTTCTTATGAATCCCGATTATTATGATGAAAAGCTGGGAGTTTTGTTTGATGCGAAGGATTATTTTATTGAATAGGGGGGATAAATGATGGCGTATGGGTTTCGGGTGATTATTGACGGGGATTATGCCTGTTTTACCAGGCCCGAGCTTAAAGTGGAGCGGGTAAGCTACGATGTTCCGACTCCGGGAGCCTTGGAAGGTCTTTTAAAAAGCGTTTACTGGAAGCCGGCGATTCGCTATGTGATTGACAAGATCATCGTGTTCAATCCGATTGACTTTGTTAATATTCGCAGAAATGAAGTGAAAGATAAGATTCTTTTCAGTGCGATGAAGAACCAGATGAAAGGGAAGGGGGCTGACCCCTGCATTTATACGTCTGAAAGCAGAAGTCAGAGGGCGGCGATGGTGCTAAAGAATGTGAAATACGGGGTGGAATTTCATTTTGAATTAACAGGAATTAAAAACGAAGAGGAGGGGGTGGATGAGAAAAAGCATTTTAACATCATAATGAGAAGATTGGAAAAAGGGCAATTTTTCCGTGTTCCATGCCTGGGTTGTGGCGAATTTCCGGTTCGGAGCATCCGGCTGGTGGAGGAGTTTGACAAAAATTTAATCAGCAGCTCTGTTTTGGCATCCGGCGATGTGGATTTGGGGTTTATGAGTTATCAGGTGCGGTTTGAGGACGGAGGAAGACCGGTGAATGGGGATTGGGAGAATCCAAAATTTTCTGACCGGGCCTTAACGGTTTACTACCATCCGCACATGATAAATGGCGTAATTGATGTGGAAAAGTACAGGGAGGGATTGAGATGCTGATAAAAGCCCTGTGTGATTATTATGACGTTCTTTCTGAGGACGGTAAGGTACTTCCGGAGGGATATTCCAAGGTAAAAATTCATTATCTGATTTGTCTGACGCCGGAAGGAAAGATAGATGAGATTATTCCATGGCAGAAGGAGGAGCTAATCTCATCCAAGAGCGGAAAGACAAAGGTAAAGCTGGTGCCGAAGATGGAAGTTATGCCTCGACGGACAGAAAAACCGGGAATTGATGCCAATATGATTGAACATAGGCCACTATACATATTTGGACTGAATTATGATGCTGGAGTGTTCCGGCCAGAAGACAAAACCCATAAGGCAAAAAAGTCCCATGAGGCATTTGTGCAGGCCAACAGGAATTTTTTGAAGGGAATGGATTCTCCGGTGGTTCATGCATATCGGGCGTTTCTCGAAAACTGGATTCCGGAAGACGAAAAGGAAAATCCATTTCTTTTGAAGCTTGGAAAAAATTATGGAAATTCAGGATTTGCCTTTTGTCTGACCGGGGAACCGGACCAGCTGCTCCATGAGGATGCTATGGTGAAAGAAAAATGGGAAGCGATGAGGGATTCCGGCGGGGAGGAGGGGACCCTGAAAGCGCAGTGTTCCGTTTGCGGCGAAGTGGCTCCCATTGCCAGAGTTCATAATAAAATTAAAGGTGTTTCCGGCGGCCTTTCAACAGGAAGCGTTTTGATAGGGTTTAATAATTTTTCTGAAGAGTCATATGGAAATGAACAGTCTTACAATAGTAATATCTCAGAGAAGATGATGAAGCGATATTCTGAGACATTAAATTATTTGTTGGGAGAAAAGTCCCATAAGGAGCTGTTAGATGATGTGACGGTGGTTTTCTGGGCAATGAATAAGGGAGGAAAGGAAGAGTCTCTTATGTCAGCTCTGTTCTTTGGAGAGTCAGAATTTATGTCAGCGGAACAGACAGAAGGGATGCTAAAGAGTCTGTTAAAGGATGCGGCTGAAGGCTCCCTTGTTCAAAAGAGAATTGCGGCTTTGGATGGTATTGATCCTGAAGTTGATTTTTATATGCTGGGTTTAAAACCTAATTCTTCCAGGCTTGCCGTTAAATTCTTTTATCGGAAGAAGTATGGGGAGATTCTCTGGAATATTGTAAAGCACCAAAAGGATATGCAGGTTTCAGAGGATTCCAGACCGGTGCCTTTCTGGAGAATCAGAAGGAGCCTGCTGTCACCGAAGAGCCAGAACGATAAAGTCAATCCGATGCTGTTAGCAAAGGTATTTGAGTCTGTGATGTATGGGACTGCGTATCCGGTTTCTCTTCTGGAACATGTGGTCCGGCGGGTGAAGACAGATTCGGATATGAAAATTGACGATGTTAGAGCGGGTGTGATAAAAGCCTGTATCAATAGAAATTTAAGAATTGCCGGGAAAGAGGAGGAAATTAAGATGGCACTGGATAAAGAAAATTGCAGTCCCGCATATTTATGCGGAAGGCTTTTTGCTGTACTGGAAAAGCTTCAGCAGGAGGCATCAGGAAATTCACTGAACCGGACAATCAAGGATGCATATTTTGCGTCCGCCGCATCAAGACCGGTATTGGTGTTCCCGAAACTGCTGCGTTTGGCGCAGAATCATCTGAATAAGGCAAAGAGCCCAATTTATTATAATATTTTAATTGGTGAAATTATGGACAAGATGCAGGGGGAATTCCCGGGAACACTTTTGCTGGCAGATCAGGGAAAGTTTATTATCGGGTATTACCAGCAATATCAAAGCTTCTTTGTAAAAAATCCAGAAAAGGAAGTAGAGGTGGAGAAGGAATAAGGGGAGGAGTGCGTGAAGGAATAAGAGAAGAAATAAGAGAAGAAATAAGAGAAGAAATAAGAGAAGAAATAAGGGGCTATGGATAATAATCTGTGTATTTACCATTATGCCAGTTGCACTTCATGCCAGGCAGATTGAAAAGGCGGTCGAAGGATGGAAACATATATAGCAGGGCAGCATATTTGCCTGTGCTTTCTGTGCAAGAATGTGAAAATGTTTAAAGGAAACAGGAGGAAAAAGAGATGGCAATCAGCAACCGATATGATTTTGTGATGCTTTTTGATGTGGAAAATGGAAACCCTAACGGGGATCCAGATGCCGGTAACAGCCCAAGAGTGGATGCGGAGACCGGATATGGTTATATAACGGATGTTTGTCTGAAGCGAAAAATCAGAAATTATGTGGAGCTTTGCAAGGAGGGGGAGGCCGGTTATGGAATTCTTATTAAGCCGGATCGTTCACTCAATGCGAAATTTTCGGAAGCTTATGATGCAGAGGGGCTGAAACATAACAAAGAAAAAAATAAAAATCCGGACGATGTAAAGAAAGCACGTGATTATATGTGCAGGAATTATTTTGATGTGCGTACCTTTGGGGCGGTGATGTCGACGGGAGAGGACCCCTGCGGTATTGTTCGCGGACCGGTACAGATTAATTTTGCTAAAAGCATTTCTCCGATCAATATTCAGGATGTCACAATCACAAGGCAGGCCCGGACGACAGAAGAGCGGACAGAGACAGGCGGGACAGAGATGGGCAGAAAGAGTATGATTCCATATGCGCTTTATCGGGCGGAGGGATATGTTTCAGCCGCGCTGGCAAATAAAATAGCGAATATGTCGGAAGAGGATGTGGAACTATTATGGGAAGCGATACTTAATATGTTTGAACATGATCACAGCGCTGCACGGGGAAAGATGTGTATGAGAAAGCTTTTTGTTTTCAAACACAGTAACGTTCTTGGAAATTGCCCGTCTCATGTTTTGTTTGATAAAATTGTCGTGAAGCCAAAAGACGAGATGCCGCCGCGTGCTTTTTCAGATTATGAACTGACAGTCGACCCTCATATGCCGGAAGGCGTCGAACTGATGGAAAAGATATGATGAATGCAGAGATTGCAATCCGGTCTGTCCAACATTATCTTTATTGTCCGCATCGATGGGGGCTTTTGGAGATCGACAGGGCATGGGAAGAGAACGCCTTTGTGACAAAGGCTAACCTCATGCATGAGCGGGTTCATAATCCGGATAAAAAATATACGCTGCGAGGGAGGAAAGTTTTTACATCGGTACCAGTTTATAATGATCTGGAGGAATACAACTTATACGGGATTACAGACTGTTTAGAAGCGGCAGAGGATGAAAATGGAGTCCTGATTTCAGGATTTTCCTCAAGGTACAGGCTCTGTATTGTGGAATATAAGCCTTCTAGGCCTAAAAATCGGGACTTCAATGAGGATGATTTGATGCAGGTATTTGCACAGAAAATATGTGTCGATCATGTGTTTGGCAGTGATTGTGATGGGGTGTTATATTATGCAGATGTAAAGAAAAGAATTCAGCTGCCGCTTAAAGAAAATTTCCTGGAGTATGATGGAAAACTAAAAAGCGTATTGAAGGATATGCGGGAAAAACTGGAGAAAGGAGTGATACCGCCCATTCGAAAAAAGCAGAATTGCAGTGGATGTTCTATGAAAGATATGTGTATGCCGCTGTCAGACAGGAAAAAGGATCTGCGTACGCGTATTAGAGAAATTGAGGAGGATCCGCTATGAGAAAACTTCTGAACACGATTTATGTTACGAATGAATCTGCGTATTTGAGTCTTGATGGGGAAAATCTTGTATGTAAAGTTGATGGAGAGGATCGTCTGCGGATTCCCTTTGAGAACATAGAAAATATTGTTTGTTTTAACTATATCGGATGTTCTCCGGCCTTGATGGGGAAATGTGTTGGAAAAACGATTCCGATTAATTTCATTTCGCCACAGGGAAAATTTCTGGCGAAGGTATGCGGGGAAACGAAAGGAAATGTTTTTCTCAGAGTCGCTCAGATCGAACGTTTCAGAGAATCGGGAATCGAACTCTCACAGAATACAATGGCGGCTAAATTCAGCAATTGCCGGCAGGTGCTTCGCCGGACACTCCACGATAATCTGACTTTAAGAGAAGACAATGAAATAAAGAATGTGATGGAGGTACTGGAACAGGGAATTGAGAAAGTCTTTCGGGCAGAAACGGTTGAGGAAATTATGGGTATTGAAGGAAATTGTGCAAGGAACTATTTTTCTGTTTTTGGAAAGATGATTACAAACTCTAAATCAGATTTTTCATTTGAATATCGCACAAAACGGCCTCCGTTGGATCCGGTGAATGCGATGCTGTCTTTTGTGTATACTCTGATGACAAGTGAATTTGCTGCATCTTTAGAGACGGTTGGACTGGACAGTTATATTGGTTTTTGTCATAGCCTGAGGAGCGGCAGAAGTTCTTTAGCTTGTGACCTTGTGGAGGAAACACGATGTGTTGCAGAACGATTCGTGCTGACTCTTTTGAATCTCCAGATTATTGGTGAAAATGATTTTGAGAGACAAATTTCTGGAGCAGTGTGGCTAAATGACGATGGAAGAAAAAAGGTGTTGTCGCGTTGGCAGGAAAAGAAGCGCTCTGATATTGTACACCCATATCTGAAGCAGAAGATTCCGTTGGGATTGCTTCCCTATGTTCAAAGTAATTTATTGGCAAAGTACGTGAGAGGGGATATTAAGGAATATCCGGCATTTTTGCTAAAGTAGGTGATAGGTATGATGGTGTTGATTAGCTATGATGTTTGTACAGTGGATAGTGCGGGAAAGACTAGATTGCGTAAAGTCGCAAAGGAATGCCAGAATCATGCTCAGAGGGTCCAGAACTCTGTATTTGAGGCGGACCTGGATTATTCCTCTTTTTTGAAGCTGAAGGATAAATTGGTAAAGCTGATTGACCAGGAAAATGACAGTTTGAGATTTTATTATTTGGGTAATAACTGGCAAAGGCGGATCGAGCACATCGGAGCAAAAGAAACATATAATCCGGAGGGTGTAATTATCATTTAAGAGGTTGGATGCATTGGGCGAAGTGGCAGTGATGGAGGAATTGCAGGGAGGTTCGCCGGGAAAATGTTACTGTTTTAGTGATTACATAGGTTTGTCAATAAGTGAGAAGAAATGTCCATCCCATAAGTGGGGGATGATTACGATGCTATACACAAAATATCGTAGTCACATCCCGCGAGGGATGTGTGAGTAGAAATTTCGATTTTAATTATCCGATCTTTGATACAGCTGTCACATCCCGCGAGGGATGTGTGAGTAGAAATTCATAAACGGAACCGCCAGGACAAATATCCGGTTAGTCACATCCCGCGAGGGATGTGTGAGTAGAAATGTATGATGAGTTAGACAGGGGATTTCATTTCACTCGTCACATCCCGCGAGGGATGTGTGAGTAGAAATCTGGTAACCCCATCGTACGGTAGCGGTTGCCAACGTCACATCCCGCGAGGGATGTGTGAGTAGAAAT